>NZ_JAKGCV010000061.1 GCF_021556455.1 Streptomyces fuscigenes
CCCCGCGGACCACGCCCGAGGGCGGCACGCCGCGACGGCGGGCCCAGGCGGGCCCAGGCGGGTCCGTGCGGGCCGTGCGGGCGGCGCGGACGCGCCCGCGGCGCGCCGCCGGCCGCCGGTGCGTGATGATGGGCGTATGACAGCCATCATCTCCGCCTCCGACCTGAGCGACGAACTGGCGGGAGCGCGGCCTCCCGTCCTGCTGGACGTGCGCTGGCGGCTGAGCACCGCGGGGGCCGGCGCGCCCGCGTTCGACGGCCGCGCGGAGTACGAGGCGGGGCACGTGCCCGGCGCCGTCTACGTGGACCTGGACGCGGAACTCGCGGGCCCGCCCGGTGAGCGGGGACGCCATCCCCTCCCCGACACCGCGGAGTTCGGCGCCGCGATGCGCCGTGCGGGCGTGCGCGCCGACACCCCCGTCGTCACCTACGACGGCGGCCAGGGCTGGGCCGCCGCCCGGGCCTGGTGGCTGCTGCGCTGGAGCGGCCACCCCGACGTCCGCGTCCTCGACGGCGGCCTCGCCGCCTGGGGGGACCGCCCGCTCGAGACCGGTGCGGCGACGCCCGAGGAGGGCGACTTCCTGCCCGTGCCGGGCACGCTGGCGCTGCTGGACGCCGACGGGGCCGCCGCGCTCGCCCGCGAGGGCCTGCTGCTGGACGCGCGGGCGGGGGAGCGCTACCGGGGCGAGGTCGAGCCCATCGACCGCGTCGGCGGGCACATCCCCGGCGCGGTCTCCGCGCCCACCACGGACAACGTGACCGCCGACGGCACCTTCCGCCCGGCCGCGGAACTCGCCGCCCGCTTCGCCGCGCTGGGCGCCGCAGAGGCGTCCGAGGTCGGCGTGTACTGCGGCTCCGGCGTCTCCGCCGCCCACCAGGTCCTCGCCCTCGAAGTGGCGGGCGTGCCGGCCGCGCTCTACGCGGGCTCCTGGTCGGAGTGGACGCAGGACGAGTCCCGCCCGGTCGCGACGGGCGCCTGAGCACGAAGCGGTCACCGCCGGGGGCCCGCAGGCCCCGGGCGGCGACCGCCGCCGTGGCTCGCCGCCGTCCCGCCCGGCACGTCCCGCGGCGCCGCGACGAGCAGCCGGGCGCGGTGACACAGAGACCGCGCCGTCCCGCCCGGCATCAGGTCCCCTGCGCCGGGGTCCACGCCGTGCGACCCGGTCAGGTCCCGGGCACCGCGACCCGTGCGCCGCGACCCGTGATCCGCCCGGGCACGCACGAGGGGCCCGTCCGCGCCTGCGCGCCGACGGGCCCCTCCTTCACGCTGCCCGCCCTTCCCGGGCGGAGCGTTTCACTCCTTCTTCTTGCGGCGCGTGCCGAAGACGATCTCGTCCCAGCTCGGCACCGCCGCGCGCCGCCCGGGGCGCACCCCGTCGGCCTCCGCCTGACGGTCCGTCGTCCCGGTCAGCCGCTCCCGGTGGCCGGCCACCGAGCGGGGCATCAGCACGTCCGCGTAGGCCGAACCGGCCGACGCCGCGGGCGCCACCGGCTCCTCCGCGTCCGGCTCCTCCACGATCTCCACCGGCTCCGGCTCGGACGGCGCGACACGCTCGGGGACGACCAGGTCCCCGCGGAAGCTCGGCACCGCCTCCAGCAGGCTCGTCAGGGAGTCCCGGTCGCGCTCGCGCGTCTCCTCGTCCTCCGGCTCCTCGGTGAGCGCCGGACGGTCGGAGAGGCGGTCGAACGCGCGGTCCATCGTGCGTTCCTGCCGCTCCCGGGGCAGCCGTGCGATGCGCGGCACGAACGGGAAGCTCGGCTCCTGCGCCATCACCGTGTCGTCGGTGTCGCCGATCAGCGCGCGCGCCTCGTCGTCGACGGCCTGCACCAGCCGGCGGGGCGGGTCGTACGTCCAGCTCGCGGAGTGCGCCTCGCCCGCCACCCGGTAGACGAGCAGCACCTCCCACGTGCCGTCGTCCCGGCGCCAGGAGTCCCACTGCACGGTGTCCTTCTCGGCGCCGCGCAGCAACAGGCGCTCCTGCACGGCCTCGCCGAGGGGCGGGCCCGCGTTCTCGCCGGGCCGCCGCACGGGGGTCTTCCGCGCCCGCTCGGCCATGAAGGCGCGCTCGGCCAGCACGGGCCCCTCGAAGCGGCGCACGCGGTCCACGGGGATGCCACCGAGCTGCGCGACCTCCTCGGCGGAGGCGCCCGCTCTTATACGGGCCTGGATGTCGCGGGGGCGGAGGTGGCTCTCCACCTCGATCTCGATCTGGCCCAGCCGCGCACGGTCGTTGCGGACGGCGGCGCGCAGCCGCTCGTCGATCGGAAGGGTGTATTCCGTACTGTCGGCAGCCTTGAGCACCAGTCGTGTGCCGTCGTTGGAGACGGCCACGACACGCAGTTCGGGCATGGGAACCTCCCGGGTGGTGCCTGCCGACGTCACGTGCGTCGCTGCTTCCGCTAGTCGAGTGTGGCCTGCCCGGGTGCAGCCTGCCACAACCTTGCCATGTTGCCCGGCGTGTCGGGCAGGAGCCCTGGATCGCCGTTATGGCACGGTTACCTACTTGCGACGCAGAGTGACATACCCGGTCACTCTGTGCAGCAGGTGTCCGTGCGGTGCATCGGCCCCGCCGGATCGAGTGCCACGTGCGGCCCCCTTCCGAAGGTCCCGGACAACCCTGCGAGAGTCCGGTTCCAGGGCTCGCAACAGTACTCCATTCGGGCCATCCGGGTGGAGTGACGCGCCGCTCTCCTTCCCCGGACCGCACGGGATCAAGCCTCCTGCACCCGCCCCCGGCCGTGTTGCCCTTCACACAATCTGCCGGATCGGAACCCCTCGCTTCGTTCATGTGTCCCCATCTGGTGCAAGCTGGGACAGTCGTCAAGCAAGGGCCGGAGATGGATCAGAAGCTGGACAGCGGTACGAAACGCTACGACAGCGGTGCAAACGAGGGCACGGAACAGAAGGGGAGACGGCTCGATCTGAGCGTCCCCCAGGTGGCCGGCAGCGCCCTGGCGGCCATCGCGGCGGCCGTCCTCGCCTCCCAGCTCGACGTGTACGGGACGATCATCGGCGCGGGCGTGGTCAGCGTGATCGCGACGTGCGGGGGATCGTTCTTCCACTACTTCTTCCGGCGCACGGGTGAGCAGCTGAGGGACGCGGCGGCGCAGGCGCGCCCGAGGGGACGTCAGGTCCCCGTGCGTGAGGCGCCCGTCCCCGGCGCCGCCGGGCGCGTCCTGCCCGACACGATGGACGTGCTCGGCGCCGGCTACGGCACGCCCACCACGCACCGGACCAGGCGGCGCGGATGGAAGCGCCCGGTGCTCGGCGCCGTCGTCGTCTTCGCCCTGGCCATGGTCTGCATCACGGGCTACGAGCTGGCGGCCGGCCACGACCTGGGCGGCAACGCCCGCACCACCATCGGTTCCGTCATGGGCGGACCGGGCGGCGGGCACCGGCACCAGGCGCCCTCCGGCGGCCCGTCGACGAGCGGCACGGACGGCGGCGGGCAGCGCGACGGCTCCGGCGCCACCGGCGGCACCGGCCCCGGCGCGTCGCACAGCCCCGGCGGGGAGCACGGCACGCGGCAGGGCGACGGGCAGGGCACGCGGAGCCCGGGCACGCACGACGCGACCGGCACCCCGACACCCCGCCCCTCCACCTCGGGCGGCGCGCAGAGCCCCGGTGACCCGACACCCACCCCGACACCGACCCCGTTGACGTCCACCGGGACCGGCGCGGACGGCGGCGCCGGGACGAGCGGCGCACCGGCCACGGGCTGACCCGCGCCGGTCCCCGTCACGCCGGCGCCGCCCGTCCGGGCCGGCTCAGTCGCCCAGCACCCTCCTGAGGTAGTCGTTGCCGAACACCCGCTCCGGGTCGAGCCGGTCGCGCAGCGCCCTGAACTCGCCGAAGCGCGGGTAGACCCCGGCCAGGTACTCCGCGTCCCTGGAGTGGATCTTCCCCCAGTGCGGCCGGCCGCCGTGCGCCACCATGATCCGCTCCACGGCGCCGAAGTACGCCTGGTACGGCGTTCCCCGGTACAGATGCACGGCGATGTACGCGCTGTCGCGGCCCGACGCCGTCGACAGCGCGATGTCGTCGGCCGGCGCCGTACGCACCTCGACCGGGAAGCTGACCCGCAGCGGAGAGCGGTCCACCATCGCCTTGACCTCCCGCAGCGCCGCGGGCGCCGCGGCCCGCGGCAGCGCGTACTCCATCTCCACGAAGCGCACCCGCCGCGGCGAGGTGAACACCTTGTAGGGGATGTCCGTGTACGTACGGGGGGACAGCGCGCGGCTAGACACCCGCGCGATGGCGGGGATCGCCATCGGGGCGGCGCGCCCCACCGAACAGGCGACCTTGAAGGCCCCGTTGGAGAGCAGCTCGTCGTCGAGCCAGGCCCGCAGCGCGGGCGGCGGCGCGGCCGGCCCGGCGGAGCGGTTGTTGCGCTTGGTGTTGCAGTTGCTGGTGTGCGGGAACCAGTAGAACTCGAAGTGCTCGTTGCCGGCGACGTGCTCCTCGAACTCGGCCAGCACCCGTTCGAGACCCATCGGCTCCTCGCGGGCCGTCAGCAGGAACACGGGCTCCACGGCGAACGTGACAGAGGACAGCACGCCGAGGGCGCCGAGCCCGACGCGCGCCGCCGCGAACACGTCCGCGTTCTCCCGGGCCGAGCAGCGCAGCAGCGAGCCGTCCGCCGTGACCAGCTCCAGCGCGGTGATCTGCGCCGCGATCGACGCCGACGCGCGGCCGGTGCCGTGCGTGCCGGTGGAGACCGCGCCCGCCACCGTCTGCGCCATGATGTCGCCCATGTTCGTGAGCGAGAGCCCCGCGCGGGCGAGCGCCGCGTTCAGCGTCCGCAGCGGGGTGCCGGCCGCCACGGTGACCGTGCCGGCGGCGCGGTCCAGTGCCAGGACCCCCGTCATCCGCTCGGGGCGTATCAGGACGCCGTCCGTGGCGGCCGCGGCGGTGAAGGAGTGGCCCGTGCCGACGGCCTTCACCTTCAACCCCTCGGCGGCGGCGCCGCGTACCGCGTCCGCCAGCTCCGCGGCCCCGCCGGGTGCGACGCTGCGCACGGGCCGGGCCGTGACGTTGCCCGCCCAATTGCGCCAGGTGCCGGCGGCGCCGGCCGGGTCACGCCAGGGGACGCGGGGCCTCCTGCCCGCCGGGTGCCTGCCCCGGCCCGCCGGTCCCTTCCCCGGCGCGGACCCGTCCGCTCCCGGGGAGGTCCCGGCCGTGCCCGTGCTCGTGCTGTTCGTGCTGTGCGTGCCGTTCGTGCTGTTCGAGGGGACCTTGCGGGACTCCATCGGCCTCACGCCCTTTTCGCCAGGACACGGTCGCCGGCCTGCTCAGCCGGCGGTGGCCGAGCACCGCCACCACGGCCGCGAGCGCCCCCGCCACTCCCGGCACCGCGTACCCCGCGCGCGCTCCCGCCGCGTCGACCACCCATCCCGCGGCCGACGAGCCGAGCGCGACGCCGACGGCGAGCCCGGTACTGGTCCAGGTCATGCCCTCCGTCAGCGCGCTGCGTGGTACGTGCGCCTCGACGAGGCCCATCGTCGACACCATGGTCGGTGCCACCGTGAGCCCCGCGACGAACAGCGCCACGGCCAGGAACGGCAGATTCCCGGCCAGTTGGAGGGGGATCATACTCACGGCCATCGCGACGACCCCCACGAGCCAGCGCCGGGCCACCGGCCCCGAGGGCCGCAGCAGGCCGAACGCGGCACCCGCGAGGCAGGACCCGAGCGCGTACACCGCGAGCACGAGGCTGGCGCTCGCCTTGTGGCCGAGCTCGTCGGCGAAGGCGACCGTCACCACGTCGACCGCGCCGAATATGGCCCCCGTCGCGACGAAGGTCAGCACGAGCACCTGCAACCCCACCGAGCGCAGCGCCGAGCGGCCCGTGTGCTCCTCCGGCGGGTGGGGGACCGGTTCCGTGGAGCGCTGCGCGCCGAGCCAGAGGACACCGGCGATCAGCAGGACCCCGGCGACCAGCGGGCCCGCCTCGGGAAACCACGCCGTCGACAGCCCGACGGAGAGGATCGGCCCGATGATGAAGCAGACCTCGTCGACCACCGACTCCCAGGAGTAGGAGGCGTGCAGCAGCGACGCCGAATCGCTGTGCAGCGCCGCCCAGCGGGCCCGCACCATCGCCCCCATGCTCGGCACGCACCCCACGCACGCCGCGAAGGCGAACAGCGTCCAGGAGGGGGCGCCCTGCTGGGTGCACACGAGCAGCCCCGCGAGCGCGGCCGCCGAGATCAGCGTGGCGGGCCCCATCGTCCGGCGCTGGCCGTGCCGGTCGACGAGGCGGGAGACCTGGGGGCCGAGCAGCGCGGCGGAGACCGCCATCGTCGCCGACAGCGCGCCCGCGAGCCGGTAGCGGCCGGTCAGCTGCGAGACCATCGTCACCACGCCGATGCCGGTCATCGACAGCGGCATCCGCCCGAGCAGGCCCGCCGCGCTGAACTTCCAGGCGCCGGGAGCGGCGAAGATCTCGCGATAGGGACTGGCCACGGCACGCTCCGGCGCTCTTCGGTGGGGAAACGGGGCGCACTTGTAAGGAATCAAATGCGTCCGTACAGGTTACGAGTTCCGCAGTGCCGGTTGTTCCGGAATATGTGTGCGATGGGAGGATCGGAGCATGCCCGATCAGCCAGCCACAGCCCCCTACGACGCCCTTCTCCTGCTGTCCTTCGGCGGACCCGAAGGGCCGGACGACGTCATTCCGTTCCTGGAGAACGTGACCCGCGGCCGCGGGATCCCGCGCGAGCGGCTCAAGGAGGTGGGGCAGCACTACTACCTCTTCGACGGGGTCAGCCCGATCAACGAGCAGAACCGGGCGCTCCTGGCCGCCCTGCGCACGGACTTCGCCGAGCACGGCCTCGACCTCCCCGTCCACTGGGGCAACCGGAACTGGGCGCCGTACCTCACCGACACCCTCCGCGAGATGACGAAGGCCGGCCACCGGCGCATCGCCGTCCTCGCCACCAGCGCGTACGCCTCGTACTCCGGCTGCCGCCAGTACCGGGAGAACCTCGCCGACTCGCTGGCGACCCTCCGGGCGGAGGGGCTGGAGCTGCCGCGCGTCGACAAGCTGCGGCACTACTTCAACCACCCCGGCTTCGTGCGGCCCATGGTCGACGGACTGCTCGCCTCGCTCGCCGACCTGCCCGAGGAGGTCCGCGCCGGCGCGCACCTGGCCTTCACGACCCACTCCATCCCGACGAGCGCGGCCGACACCTCCGGCCCCGAGCGGGTGCACGGCCACGGCGGCGCCTACGTCGCGGAGCACCTCGACGTCGCGCGGCTGATCGCGGACGCCGTGCGCGAGGAGACGGGCATCGAATACCCGTGGCGGCTCGTCTACCAGTCCCGCAGCGGCGCCCCGGGCACGCCCTGGCTGGAGCCCGACATCTGCGACCACCTGGAGACCCTGCACGGCCAGGGCGTGCCGGCCGTCGTGATGGTCCCGATCGGCTTCGTCTCCGACCACATGGAGGTCCTCTACGACCTCGACACCGAGGCCACGGCCAAGGCCGCGGAACTCGGGATGCCGGTGCGCCGCTCGCCCACCGTCGGCGCGGACCCCCGCTTCGCCGCCGCCGTGCGGGAACTGCTGCTGGAGCGCGCCGCGAGCGAGCGCGGCGAGGCGCCCGGGCGCTGCGCCCTCGGCGCGCTCGGACCGAGCCACGACCTGTGCCCGGTCGGCTGCTGCCCGGCCCGCACCCCCCGGCCCGCCGCGGCGGGCGCCGACAGTCCCTTCGCCTGACCGACCGAACCGCCAGGAGTCCCGAGTGAGTGACGCACAGGCCGCCCAGGCCGCACCCGATCCCGCCCTGACCGCGCGGCTGCTCGAACTCGCCCTCGAGGCGGCCGGCCGGGCGGGGGAGCTGCTGCGCGACGGCAGGCCCGACGACCTCGCCGTGGCCGCCACCAAGTCGAGCCCCATCGACGTCGTGACGGAGATGGACATCGCCGCGGAGAAGCAGATCACCGCGTTCCTCGCCCGCCACCGGCCGGACGACGGGATCCTCGGGGAAGAGGGGGCCAGCAGCGAGGGCACCACCGGCATCCGCTGGGTCGTCGACCCGCTGGACGGCACCGTCAACTACCTGTACGGCCTGCCCACCTGGGCGGTCTCCGTGGCCGTCCAGGTCCACGGCGAGACACTCGTCGGCGTGGTCGAGGCGCCCATGCGCCGCGAGACCTACCGCGCCGTGCGCGGCGGCGGCGCCTGGCTGGGGGAGCGCCGCCTCGCGGTGCGGCCCTCGCCCCCGCTGGACCAGGCGCTCGTGTCGACGGGCTTCAACTACGTGGCGTCCGTGCGCACGCACCAGGCAGCCGTCGCCCACCGGCTGATCCCGCGGCTGCGCGACATCCGGCGGGCCGGCTCGGCCGCGATCGACCTGTGCGACGTCGCCGCGGGCCGGCTCGACGGGTACTACGAGCGGGGGCTGCACCCCTGGGACTACGCCGCCGGCGACCTGATCGCCCGCGAGGCGGGCGCGCTGACCGGGGGCCGTCCGGGCGAGCCGCCGCACGACGGCCTCACCGTGGCCGCGTCGCCCGGCGTCTTCGGCCCGTTGCAGGAGCTGCTGGAGGAGTACGGCGCCTGGCACGACTGACCGTCCCGGGGCGGCCGGGCGGCCGCCGCCGCGAGCGGCGCGGTGTGCCGCCCGGCGCGACCGGCCCCGGGACGGCGAGAGGTCCCGGCGCCTTCGGGCACCGGGACCTCTCGTACGTGCTGCCGCGGGCGGGCGGCAAGGGTGGGCGGTCCGCGCTCAGGCGCTCGCCGCGCTCACCTCGACGCCGTGCTCGGCGGCGAGCCGGCGCAGATCCTCCAGCTCCTCCTGCTCCACATCGGCGAGGAACTCGTCGCCCTCTTCGCGGGCCTTCGTCAGGTCGGTTTCCGTGGTCCTTATGCGCTGCAGGAGTCCAGCGGTGAATGCGTCCATTGCGCCCCCTCGTCGTGGGTCAGCGGCACGGGGGTGTGCCGACGTGGTCGTCGGGTAGGCACGTGAGTGCCGACGGCGGGTGATCAGGAACCCTCTGCCTACTGGAAAACAGAACGCGGAAGGAACGACCGCGCACGGGTGTGATCTCGGGTGTGAAGGGCTCATCCCCAAGCCGTGCACGCAGGAAACCTCAACTTCTCCGGCGATCGCGCCTATTCCCGCCGGATCTTCGGCCCCTCCCGTCCCGCGCCCCCGCCGCCTCCCGTTCACCGCGCGTGGCCCGGGACCACCGCACAGCCACCGCGCGCGAGGGCCCCCGTCCGGCGTCTTACCGCCGGTTTACGCGGGAAAAGGGCAGGATGGGGGCGGTAGACGTGGAGAAACCCGCCCCCTCAGGGCGCGGGTCCCGAAGGAAGGACCAGGGACGTGCGCGTACTCGTCGTCGAGGACGAGCAGCTGCTCGCCGATGCGGTGGCCACCGGATTGCGCCGGGAGGCCATGGCCGTCGACGTCGTGTACGACGGTGCCGCGGCCCTCGAGCGCATCGGCGTGAACGACTACGACGTGGTCGTCCTCGACCGCGACCTGCCCCTCGTGCACGGCGACGACGTCTGCCGCCGGATCGTGGAGCTCGGCATGCCGACCAGGGTGCTGATGCTGACGGCCGCCGGCGACGTGAGCGACCGCGTCGAGGGGCTCGAACTGGGCGCCGACGACTACCTGCCGAAGCCCTTCGCCTTCACCGAGCTCACGGCCCGGGTCCGCGCCCTCGGCCGCCGTACGACCGTGCCGCTGCCGCCCGTCCTCGAACGCTCCGGGATCAAGCTCGACCCCAACCGCCGCGAGGTCTTCCGCGACGGCGGCGAGATCCAGCTCGCGCCGAAGGAGTTCGCCGTCCTCGAGGTGCTGATGCGCAGCGAGGGCGCCGTGGTCTCCGCGGAGCAGCTGCTGGAGAAGGCCTGGGACGAGAACACGGACCCCTTCACGAACGTCGTACGGGTGACGGTGATGACCCTGCGCAGGAAGCTGGGGGAGCCGCCGGTGATCGTCACGGTTCCCGGCTCCGGTTACCGGATCTGAGCCCGTGGCCTCCCACCCGACGCCCCCCGAGGCGCCACCGAAGCCCACCTGGGACCCGCGGTGGCCGGCCGAGCAGGTCGTGCCCTGGCTGCGCCCCACGATCCGCATACGCCTGACCCTGCTCTACGGCGGCATGTTCCTGATCGCGGGCATCCTGCTGCTGTCGATCATCTATCTGCTCGCCGCGCAGGCCCTGCACGTCGGCAGCGACCTGCCGTTCAAGATCGTGTACGGCTCGATCAGCAGCAACGTGTGCGACTTCAGCGGGAAGACGACCGCCGACCAGTTCAACAGCGCCATGAACGAGTGCGTGAACCACGAGCGCGCCCAGGCCCTGGACGACCTGCTCACGCGCTCGCTGTTCGCGCTGGTCGGCCTCACGATCATCGCGTTCGCCTTCGGCTACGCGATGGCCGGCCGGGTGCTGTCGCCGCTCGGCCGGATCACGCGCACGGCGCGGCGCGTCGTGGGCTCCGACCTGTCGCGGCGCATCGAGCTGGACGGGCCGGACGACGAGTTCAAGGAGCTGGCCGACACCTTCGACGAGATGCTGGAGCGGCTGGAGCGGGCGTTCTCCTCGCAGCAGCGGTTCGTCGCCAACGCCTCGCACGAGCTGCGCACGCCGCTCGCGATCAACAGGACGCTGCTGGAGGTGCACCTCTCCGATCCCGGGGCGCCGGTGGAACTCCAGCAGCTCGGCAGGACCCTGCTCGCGACCAACGAGCGCAGCGAGCAGCTCGTCGAGGGCCTGCTGCTGCTCGCCCGCAGCGAGAACCAGCTCGTGGAGCGAAAACCGGTCGATCTCGCCGAGGTCGCCGCGCGGGCCGTGGACCAGACCGCCGCCGAGGCGGACGACAAGGGCGTCGAGGTGCGTACGCAGTGTGCCCCCGCGGTCGTGCAGGGCAACGGCGTGCTGCTGGAGCGGATCGCGCTGAACCTCGTCCAGAACGCCGTCCGCTACAACGTGGCCGAGGGCGGCTGGGTCGAGGTGCGCACGCACCTCGACCAGGGCCAGGCGGTCCTGGAGGTGTCGAACACGGGACCGGTCGTGCCCGCGTACGAGGTCGACAACCTGTTCGAACCATTCCGGCGGCTGCGCACCGAGCGCACCGGCAGCGACAAGGGCGTGGGCCTCGGGCTCTCCATCGCACGCTCGGTCGCCCGGGCGCACGGGGGGCGCATCGCGGCGGAACCGCGCGAGGGGGGCGGACTCGTGATGCGTGTCACGTTGCCGGTGTGAGTCGGCGCCCCCGGTTTTGCGGGGGCCCGGACTTTGTTCGCTTTGCGCGGAATTTTCGGCATGGCGTGTGATCGGTCGTATGTGCGACGGATCACAGGAATGTTTTCGCGCCCATCTACGTTCAGTGATCAAACATCTGTCGGAAGGCCGGTAAAGTCCGGGTTTCCGGGGGGTGTGATGACGGGAAGTACACGAGGTGGTGCCTGCATCGCACGACCTCGGGACCGTGTACGGTCCCCTTCGCCACCCGGAGCCGATCATTCGTGAGCAGCGCACTTGGGTGTCGATTGAGTAACAGACCTTGATGTGAGGCAAAATCTCCGCCTCAGGTCGGGCACAAGTCCGGCCTCTTATGCGTTACGTGCGCTGAAGACACCACAGACACCCACAGGGGGAGAGCACCGAGATGGCTACCGACTACGACACCCCACGCAAGACGGACGACGACGTCGACCAGGACAGCCTGGAAGAGCTGAAGGCCCGCCGGAACGACAAGTCGACCTCCGCGGTCGACGTGGACGAGTTCGAGCAGGCCGAGGGCCTGGAGCTGCCCGGCGCCGACCTCTCCAACGAGGAGCTGTCGGTCCGCGTCCTGCCCCGCCAGGCCGACGAGTTCACCTGCATGAGCTGCTTCCTCGTCCACCACAGGTCGCAGCTCGCGCGGGAGAAGAACGGCCAGCCGATCTGCCGCGACTGCGACTGAGATCCGGCTGTGGCAGGCGATCCGCCCTCCAGGAAGCGGCGCTTCCGGCGGGGCTCCGGGGCCGAGACGCCGGCGGAGCTCCCGGACGGCCCTGACCGGGCACGAACCGGCCGCCAGGGCCGCGGCGAGGGTTCCGCCGACCCCTTGCCCCCGGACACGGCACACGAGGACGAGCGGGGCCGTCAGGCCTCGCTCGAGGCTGCACGCGACGGGTCCGACCAGCCCACCGCGCCCAGAGGCCGCCTCGATGCCGTGAAGAGGGGCGTCCGCAGGAGCGGCGCGGGCGCGAAGGCCGGCCTCGGATTCGTCGCCGACCGCATCATCGACATCGCGCCGCGCATCCCCGTCCGCGATCTGGAGACCTTGCGCCGCCAGTTCCCCGGGCTCGGCCCCGAGGAGATCGCCGACAAGCTGGTCAGCGGCGCGGCCGCGACGAGCGCGACGGTGGGCGCCGGTGTGGGCGCCGCCGCGATGCTGCCGGTCCCGCCGGCCCTCCCGGCCGAGCTGGCCGCCGAGATCACGGCCGTGGCGGCCGTCGAGATCAAGCTCATCGCCGAACTGCACGAGGTCTACGGCTGCCGCCCGCCCGGCGGGCTCAAGGAGCGCGGCCTCGCCTACGTCCGCTCCTGGAGCGAGGAGCGCGGCGTGGACGTCAGGAAGCCCGCGACGTTCAACGGTGCCCTCAGCGGCCCCGTGAGGCGCGAGTTGCGCCAGCAGATCATGAAGCGCACGGTCCGCAGCCTGCCGAACCTCGTTCCGTTCATGATCGGTGCGGCCGTCGGCGCGTTGATGAACCGGCGCGACACCAAGCACGTCGCGGAACACGTCCGCAAGGACCTGCGCAGGATGCAGGTGGCCTGGGACGACCTGCCGGCGCTCCCGCCGATCGAGCGGCCCGCCGAGCTGCCGCCGGAACTCCCGCGGGAACTCGGCCGCTGAGCCGGCGCCGCCGAGTGTGCCGCGCGGGCTCCTCGGTCATGCGTCCGCCCAGCCGGCGCCGGGCGATCCAGGGCCGTCCGGCGCGCCCTCAGGCCTCGGCGCGGGTGCCGCGCTCCTCGGGCGTCCGAGCCGCCTCCAGGGCCGCCGCGAGGGCCATCGGGTCGCGCGTCGAGAGGTACGCGTACGGCGTCGGGTCACCCGGGTCGGTGATGATCACCCGAAGTGCCGTGGGCACGTAGCTGCGCAGCAGCATGAAGGCCCGGGGATCCGCCTTGTGCAGCCGCCAGGCGCGGGTCTCCTCCGGGTCGAGCGGCTCGCACTCCCCGAGCGCGGCCAGCGGGATCTTCGCGTCCCCGGCGACGAGCGCGTCGCCCACGACGCGGATGCGCACGGAGCCGTACGAACTGACGCAGCCCATCGCGATCGCGCCGACGCCCACCAGGCCCGCGAGCATGGGGATCGGCCCGAGCGGGAGCAGGATCAGCCCGCCGCAGACGCCGAACAGGGCGGCGATGGCCCACCACGTCTTGGGGGCGGTGAGACGTTCTTCGTAGCGCAGGGCGGAAGGCTCCATGGGGGCTAGCTTGGCACGGGGCCCTGTGGGCCCTGCCGCGCGGGTAAGGTCTGCGCATGTGAGCCACACCCCACAAAGATCGCCCGTCGATGTCCTCGTCCGCCGCGTCGACCCCACGGTCCCCCTCCCCGAGTACGGGCATCCCGGCGACGCGGGCGCCGACCTGGTGACCACGGAGGCGGCCGAGCTGGCCCCCGGCGAGCGGGCCGTCCTGCCGACCGGGGTGTCGATCGCCCTCCCCGACGGGTACGCGGCCTTCGTGCACCCCCGTTCCGGCCTGGCAGCACGGTGCGGAGTGGCTCTCGTGAATGCCCCGGGGACGGTCGATGCCGGGTACCGTGGAGAGATCAAGGTGATCGTGGTCAATCTGGACCCGCGCGAGAGCGTGCGGTTCGAGCGGTTCGACCGGATTGCCCAACTGGTTGTCCAGCAGGTCGAGAAGGTCCGCTTCCACGAGGTGGCGGAGCTTCCCGGATCCGCGAGGGCCGAGGGGGGCTTCGGGTCCACCGGTGGTCATGCCGCCACGGACGGTGCACAGGGTGGGAATCGATACGCTTCGGTCGTATCCGACCGGGAAGGACAGTGACGTGTTCGGACGTCGCAAGAAGAATGGTTCCGCAGAGGACGCGACGGACGCAGCGGGCGAGGACGAGACGTTCCTCGACGGCACTGACGCCGACGAAGGCGGGACGGCGGCCGAGGCGGGCGGTGGCCGCCGGGTGAACCTCCCTCCGGCGCCCCGGCCGGACGGGCCCTGGGACAGCACCGAGGTCTCCAAGCCGGACGACGGCAGGGTCGATCTCGGCGGCATGTTCGTGCCCGGCGTCGAGGGCATGGAGCTGCGGGTCGAGGTGGCCGGGGACGCGATCGTCGCCGCCACCGTGGTCCTGCGCGACAGCGCGGTGCAGCTGCAGGCGTTCGCCGCCCCGAAGAACGAGGGCATCTGGGGCGAGGTCCGCGAGGAGATCGCGACCGGGATCACGCAGCAGGGCGGCATCATCGACGAGGTCGAGGGCCCCCTCGGCTGGGAGCTTCGGGCCCAGGTGCCCGTGCAGCTCCCGGACGGCACGGGCGGGGTGCAGCTCGTGCGCTTCGTCGGCGTCGACGGTCCCCGGTGGTTCCTGCGCGGAGTGATCTCCGGCCAGGGCGCCGTGCAGCCCGAGACCGCGGGCCTGCTCGAGCAGGTCTTCCGGGACACGGTCATCGTGCGCGGCGAGGGGCCGATGGCCCCCCGCGACCCGATCGTGCTCAAGCTGCCGAACGACGCGCAGATGGTGCCCGAGGGCGTGCAGCAGGAGGAGCAGGAGGGCTCCCGCTTCTCCGGCGGCATGGGCCAGCTCCAGCGCGGCCCCGAGATCACCGAGGTGCGCTGAACCGCGACGGGCACCGGCGCCCCGGGCACACGCCCGGGCGCGCCGAACGCGGAAAGACAATCTGACGCGGAACATCGCCGAGCGGCGGGCCGTACTCCATCGAACGGAGTGCGGCCCGCCGCTCTTTGCGCTGGTCACGGCCGGGCGTATATGGACTCCGTAAAGGGCGCCACAGACGCCGTATGGGAGCCGTCAACGCAGGTCGAGTTCTCCCTTTCAGGGGGTTTCCTCGGAACGTCAGACTTTCCGCTTTCACTTCTCTAGGAGCACACGATGGCCGACGTGGCCTTCGTCCTCACCACGCTGGCGACGTTCGCGCTGGTGGCTGTCATCGCGAAGGCGGTGACGAAGCTGTGAGCGTCGAGAACATCATCGGGCTCGCGGTAGCCGTCGTCCTGCTGGTCTACCTGGTAGCAGCGCTCGTCTTCCCGGAGAGGTTCTGAGCATGGGCCCCGTACCCTCCGCCGTGCTCCAGCTGTTCGCCATGATCGTGGTGCTCGGCCTGGTGTATCGCCCTCTCGGCGACTACATGGCGCGCGTCTACCAGTCGAAGAAGCACCTGAGAGTCGAGAAGTGGCTCTACCGGTGCGTCGGAGCCGACCCCGACACCGAGATGCGCTGGCCGGCCTACCTGCGCGGTGTCCTCGCGTTCTCCGTGGTCAGCCTGCTCTTCCTCTACCTGATGCAGCGCATGCAGGGAGTCCTCCCGGGCTCCCTCGGCTTCGCGGCCGTCAGCCCGGCGCAGTCCTTCAACACCGCGGCCTCGTTCGTCGCCAACACCAACTGGCAGTCGTACTCCGGCGAGCAGACCATGGGGCACGTCGTCCAGACGGGCGGCCTCGCGGTCCAGAACTTCGTCTCGGCCGCCGTCGGCATGGCCGTGGCCATCGCGCTCGTGCGCGGCTTCGCCCGCGCCCGCAGCGGCGAACTGGGCAACTTCTGGGCGGACCTGGTGCGCGGCACCGTCCGCATCCTGCTGCCCATAGCGTTCCTCGGCGCCGTCGCGCTCGTCGCCATGGGCGCCATCCAGAACTTCGCGGGCATCCACGAGGTCGGCCAGTTCATGGGCGGATCGCAGCAGTGGAACGGCGGCGCCGTCGCCTCCCAGGAGGCGATCAAGGAGCTCGGCACCAACGGCGGCGGCTACTTCAACGCCAACTCCGCCCACCCCTTCGAGAACCCGAACGGCCTCTCGAACCTGCTGCAGATCTTCCTCATCCTGGTGATCCCCTTCGCGCTGACCCGCACCTTCGGCACGATGGTCGGCTCGGTCAAGCAGGGCTACGCGATCCTCGCCGCGATGGCCGCCATCTGGATCGGCTTCAGCGCGCTGATGATGTGGACCGAATTCCACCACGGCGGCCCGGCGTTCAACATCGCCGGCGCCTCCCTGGAGGGCAAGGAGACCCGCTTCGGCGTGGGCGGCTCGTCGCTGTTCGCCACGACCACCACCCTCACCTCCACCGGCGCGGTCGACTCGTTCCACTCGTCGTACACCGGCTTCGGCGGCGGCCTGACGATGCTGGGCATGATGCTCGGCGAGGTCGCGCCCGGCGGCGTCGGCTCCGGCCTGTACGGCATGCTGATCCTCGCGGTCATCGCCGTGTTCGTGGCCGGCCTGATGGTGGGGCGCACGCCCGAGTACCTGGGCAAGAAGATCGGCACCCGCGAGATGAAGTTCGCGGCGTGCTACATCCTGATCACGCCCACCCTCGTGCTCGTCTTCACCGCCCTGTCCGTGGCATTCGCCACCCCGCCGCACTCGATCCTCAACACGGCGTCGACGGCGGTGTCCGGCTCCCACGCGCACGGGTTCTCCGAAATCCTGTACGCCTTCACCTCGGGAGCCAACAACAACGGCTCGGCCTTCGCGGGCCTCAACGCCAACACCGACTGGTACAACACGACCATCGGACTGGCGATGCTCCTCGGCCGCTTCGTCCCCATGGTCTTCGTCCTGGCGCTCGCCGGCTCCCTCGCCGAGCAGAAGCCCGTCCCGGAGTCCATGGGCACCCTCCGTACCCACAAACCGCTGTTCGCCACCCTGCTCGTCGGCACGACCGTGCTCGTCACCGGCCTGACGTACTTCCCCTCGCTGGCGCTCGGTCCCATCGCCGAGGGGCTCTCGTCATGACCCCCTCCCGCAGGAAGCAAGAGGACGAATCCATGTCCACCATCCCTCCCACGCGTGCGCCGCACCCGGACGTGCCCTCGGGGCACGGCCCCGGGAGCGGACGCGTGGGGAGCGGTCTCTTCGACCCCTCCGCACTCCTCAAGTCCTTCCCCGAGGCGTGCAGGAAGCTCGACCCCCGGGTGATGGTCAAGTCTCCCGTCATGTTCGTGGTCGAGGTCGGATCCGTACTGACCACCGCCTACGCCTTCAAGACGCCCGGCGACTGGTTCGGCTGGGCCGTCGCCGCCTGGCTGTGGCTGACGACGATCTTCGCCAACCTGGCGGAGGCCGTCGCCGAGGGCCGCGGCAAGGCCCAGGCCGACACCCTGCGCAAGGCCAAGACCGACACCGTCGCGCGTCGCCTGAACGCCGGCGCGGAGGAGCACGTCCCCGGCACCGAACTGCGCATCGGCGACCTGGTCGTCTGCGAGGCGGGCGACGTGATCCCCGGCGACGGCGACGTCGTCGAGGGCGTGGCCTCCGTCGACGAGTCCGCCATCACCGGCGAGTCCGCCCCCGTGATCCGCGAGTCCGGAGGCGACCGCAGCGCCGTCACCGGCGGCACGAAGGTCCTCTCCGACCGGGTGGTCGTCAAGATCACGACCAAGCCCGGCGAGACCTTCATCGACCGGATGATCAAGTTGGTCGAGGGCGCCGCGCGGCAGAAGACGCCCAACGAGATCGCGCTGAACATCCTGCTCGCCTCGCTGACGATCGTCTTCCTCATAGCGGTCGTCACCCTCCAGCCGTTCGCGTCGTTCGCCGGCGACCCGCAGACCAGCATCGTGCTCATCGCCCTGCTCGTCTGCCTGATCCCGACGACCATCGGCGCCCTGCTGTCCGCCATCGGCATCGCGGGCATGGACCGGCTGGTGCAGCGCAACGTGCTCGCCATGTCCGGACGGGCCGTCGAGGCCGCGGGCGACGTCTCGACGCTGCTGCTCGACAAGACCGGCACCATCACCCTCGGCAACCGCCAGGCCGCGGAGTTCGTCCCCGTCCAGGGCGTCGACGAAGGGCAACTGGCCGACGCGGCGCAGCTGTCCTCGCTCGCCGACGAGACGCCGGAGGGCCGCTCCGTCGTCGTCCTCGCCAAGGAACGCCACGGGCTGCGCGAGCGCACCCGGGGCGAACTGGCCGGCGCCGAATGGATCGAGTTCACCGCGCAGACGCGCATGTCCGGGGTCGACCTCGCGGAGAACGGCGGCACGCGCCGGGTCCGCAAGGGCGCCGCGGGCTCCGTCGTCGCCTGGGTGACCGACAACGGCGGAACCGTCGCCGACGGCGCGCAGGCCCTCACCGACCGCATCTCCGAGGCCGGCGGCACCCCGCTGCTGGTCGCCGAGGCGGACGCCCGCGGCGCCCGGGTGCTGGGCGTGATCCACCTCAAGGACGTCGTGAAGGAGGGCATGCGCGAACGCTTCGACGAGCTGCGGCGCATGGGCATCAAGACCGTCATGATCACGGGCGACAACCCGCTGACCGCCCGGGCCATCGCGGAGGAGGCCGGCGTCGACGACTTCCTCGCCGAGGCGACGCCCGAGGACAAGATGGCGCTGATCCGGCGCGAGCAGTCCGGCGGCAAGCTCGTCGCCATGACGGGCGACGGCACCAACGACGCCCCGGCCCTCGCGCAGGCGGACGTCGGCGTGGCCATGAACACCGGCACCTCGGCCGCCAAGGAGGCCGGGAACATGGTGGACCTGGACTCCAACCCGACCAAGCTCATCGAGATCGTCGAGATCGGCAAGCAGCTGCTCATCACGCGCGGCGCCCTGACGACCTTCTCCATCGCCAACGACGTGGCGAAGTACTTCGCGATCCTGCCCGCGATGTTCGCCGTGGCCTACCCGGGCCTCGACAGGCTGAACATCATGCGCCTGGACTCCCCCCAGTCCGCGATCATGTCCGCGGTCATCTTCAACGCGCTGATCATCATCGCGCTGGTGCCGCTGTCCCTCAAGGGCGTCCGCTACCGGCCGCAGAGCGCCGACCGGATGCTCCGCAGGAACCTTCTGATCTACGGGCTCGGCGGGCTGATCTCCCCGTTCATCGGCATCAAGATCATCGACCTGATCATCTCCCTCTTCCCCGGCGTCGGGTGACCACCATGGCCAACAGCAGCACTTCCGCAGCCGCCACCGCGCGACTGCTCCTGGCGGGGCTCCGCGCCCTGCTCGTCCTCTCCGTCCTCACCGGCGTGATCTACCCGCTGGTCGTCACCGGGGTCGCGCAGGCCGCGTTCCCCGGCCGCGCCAACGGCTCCGAGATCAAGGACCACGGCAAGGTCGTCGGCTCCTCGT
The DNA here is from genome assembly GCF_021556455.1 of Streptomyces fuscigenes. Classification (GTDB taxonomy): domain Bacteria; phylum Actinomycetota; class Actinomycetes; order Streptomycetales; family Streptomycetaceae; genus Streptomyces; species Streptomyces fuscigenes. The sequence continues at coordinate 19,289 of NZ_JAKGCV010000061.1, forward strand.
CCATCGGGCAGACCTACGACCTGCCCCTGAAGAAGGGGCAGGAGAGCCCGGACCCCGACCTGCACTGGTTCCAGCCGCGCCCCTCCGCGGGCCTCGGCTCCAACCGGGCCAACGGGTTCAACACGCAGTACGACCTGCTCGTGTCCGGCGCCTCCAACCTGGCCGGCAACAACAAGGACCTGATCTCGGCGGTCAAGGACCGCAAGGCGGCCGTCGTCAAGGACAACTCGGTGCCCGGGTACACGGTCAGGCCCTCGCAGGTGCCGGCGGACGCCGTCACCTCCTCGGGCTCGGGCCTCGACCCGGACATCTCGCCCGCGTACGCGAACCTGCAGGTCCACCGCGTCGCCGAGGTCAACCACCTGACCGTCGCGCAGGTCCAGAAGATCGTCGACGACCACGCGAAGGGCCGCATCCTCGGCTTCGTGGGCGACCCGAGGGTCGACGTCCTGCAGCTCAACATCGCGGTCAAGGACCTGGTGGCCGCACACAAGGGCTGAGCCCCCGCGCACGCCGCGGCGGCCCCCTCCCGACGGGAACGGGGCCGCCGCGGCCGTGTCCGTACGCGCGTGCGTCCGCCATACTGACGGCCGGACGGCCGCCGCCGGGGAGGACCCGGCGCGGGGGCCAGGCCGTACGCGGGGGGTACGCGGCGGCGGCGCCGCACCGGCCGGGACCTCCCGGTCGGGCGCGGCCGGGGACACGAACGACGCCCCGCACACGGCACGACGTCCGTGCGGAGCGGACAGGGGGACGCGTGAGCAAGAACGACAGGGCCCGCGGCACCGGC
>NZ_JAKGCV010000620.1 GCF_021556455.1 Streptomyces fuscigenes
CCGCCCGGGGCGGCGCGACCGGCGCCGCGGGGATCACCGCGTCCGGGAACGGGCGCGGCCCCGGGGGCGGTGCCGCCCGGGGTGTGGCCGTCCGGCGGACCGGCCGCCCGGGCCGCCGTGGATCTGTCCCTGTCGCCGCCGTCCCCGTCGGGGGACGACCTGTGGGACCTCAGGCCGCGCACCTCTGCCGCCCCCGCTCCTGGTCAGGACCTTCACGCCGGCCCGTGTACCGGCTCTCCGCACGCTCCGCCGCCCTCGCTTCGGCCTCGCGGCTCTCCAGCTCCTCGCGGAGCCGGGCCAGGGCGCGGTGCAGTGTGCTTTTCACGGTACCCGCAGACATTCCGAGCGCGGCGGCGGTCTCCTCCGTGCTCATCTGCTCCCAGTGGCGCAGGACGACCACACTGCGCTGCTTGGGGGCGAGCACCGACAGGATGTCCATGAGCAGGGCCCGGTCGGCGCGCTGCTCGGCGCCGTCCTCGATGCGGGGCTCGGGCAGCTGCTCGGTGGGCACCTCCTCGAGCTTGCGGGCGCGCCACCATTCCGTACGGGTGTTGATCATGACGCGGCGCAGGTAGGCGTCGGCGAGCGACTTGTCGGCGATGCCCTCCCAGCGGCGGTAGGTGCGGGCGAGGGCGGTCTGCAGCAGGTCCTGCGCGTCCACGGGGTCGGGCACCAGCCGGCGGGCGCTGCGCAGCAGTGCGTCCTGCCGGGTCCGTACGTAGTCCTCGAATGCGAGTACCTCGCCGACCTGTGCCATGCCCGACCGCCTCCGACCCCGTGATCCACGCGCTGTGCGTACGCCACAGAAATTACGGAGGACTTGTCACGGAGCTGTCCGGGTCGCCCGTAGGCGGGCGCACGGCTGCCCATCGGTTGTGTAACGGAACGACATATCGGGCGCCGGGCGGGCCGGAGACGGGTGCGGGGGCGGCAGGCGGCGGCGCGGGGACGCCCGGCGCGGAGGCGGGCAACCCCTCACCGGGTCGCGGGGCCAACGGCGCGGGCTCGCGGGCCCGGACGGCGGCGGGCCCCCGCAACGGCCGCCGCCCCGGAGCCTGATGGCGACGCGGGCGCGGGGGGCGGACGGGCCGCCCGACGCGGGCGCGGGGCGGACGGGCCGCGCGGGCTCAGCCCAGCGGCAGGCGGTAGCGGCCGCCGCTCAACGGCTCCACGAGACCGTCCGCGACCAGGCCGTCGAGCGCGCGGGCCCGTTGGACGGGTTCGTGCCAGACCGCGTCGAGCTGCCGCTGCGCCACCGGGTCCGTCGCCTCGCGCAGCACGGCGAGCAGCCGGCCGCGCACCTGCCGGTCCGTTCCCGCGTACGTCTGCCCCCGGCGCGCGGGGCCGTCGTGGGCGGGCTTGCCCGCGAGCCGCCAGGCGCAACTCGCCGCGAGCGGGCAGGAGCCGCACGCCTCGCTCTTCGCCGTGCACACCAGCGCGCCGAGTTCCATCGACGCCGCGGCCCAGCGGGCGGCCGTCGCCTCGTCGTCCGGCAGGAGGGCGCGGGCGAGCGTGCGCTCCGCGGCCGTCGTGGCGTTGGGCGGGTACTGGACGCCGGTGACGGCGCGCGCGAAGACGCGGCGCACGTTCGTGTCGAGGACCGCGTGGCGCCGGCCGTACGCGAACGAGGCGATGGCCGCGGCCGTGTACTCGCCGACGCCCGGCAGCGCGAGCAACTGCGCGTGGTCGTGCGGGACGTCGCCGCCGTGCCGTTCCGCTATCGCCCGCGCCGCCGCGTGCAGGCGCAGGGCGCGGCGCGGGTAACCCAGCCTGCCCCAGGCACGCACCGCCTCGCCGGGGGCCTCCGCCGCGAGGTCGGCGGGCCGCGGCCAGCGCGCCAGCCACTGCTCGTAGACGGGCAGGACGCGGCTCACCGGCGTCTGCTGCAGCATGAATTCGCTGATCATCACGCCCCACGCGCCGGCCTCGGGGCGGCGCCAGGGCAGGTCGCGGGCGTGCGCGTCGAACCACGTGATGACGGCGCTGTGCAGGGCCGCGGGATTTTCTTCCGTTGCAGTCATGACACTTCGATGGTCCCACGTCGCGACGGGCGGACATGCGGGAACGACTCCGTGATGATCATCCGTAAAACTTGCGGCGAGGAGCGGCATGTGGGGCCTGAGTTGCCAGTGATCTCTCGTAGAGTTCGGTGCGTGGGTTCTCTGCGCAATCCTGTCGGGCCGCTTCCCTCCTCGATCTACTGGCGAAGGAGGTCGGTGGCCGCCGTCCTGATCGTGCTGGTCGCCGCGCTGATCGCGTGGGTCGTCACGATGGGCGGCGGTGGCGGGGGCAAGAAACGCGACGGCCGCGGCGGGGGGCCCGCGCCCGCGACCTCGATCACCCCGGGCCCCGGCGGCTCGGGCCCCGCGATCAGCCAACAGCCGGGCGGACGCGACGAATCGGGCAGCGGATCCGGCGGGACGTCGGGCGGCTCCGACGACGACGGCGGCAAGAACGGCGACACGGCCGGCTCCTCCGGCGCGGGCGGCACAGCCGGCTCGGCGGGCTCCGGCACGGCCGGCTCGGCG
>NZ_JAKGCV010000621.1 GCF_021556455.1 Streptomyces fuscigenes
CAGCCGGGCGTCCGGCCCGCCGTCCGCGCGTCGCGGCGGTACGCGGACGGCCCGGGGCGCGCCGGCGCCCCGGCGCCCCGCGCGTCAGAGCTCCACGAAGGTCGCCGTCGCGTCGTCGTGCCTCTTTCCGCGTACGTGCTCCGCGTCCGTCTCCAGCGTCCGCACCCGGTCGATCAGCTCCTGCGCGCCGCCCTTGCGGACCAGCGCGAGGCACTGCGCCCAGTCGCCCTCGCCGAAGATCTCCACCCAGCGCGCCGCCCCGTCCGTGAGGGCGAGCAGCGACCGGACCTCCGCGGCCGGCGTGCTGCCCGTCACGGCCCGGGCCGCCGCCGACGGGTCCGCGGCGGCGGTGAAGAACCCGTTCTCCGCGTTGCGCAGGGCGTCCGTGGAGGCCACGGAACGCTTGACCGCCGCCGGGATGTGGTCGAGGCGGTCGTCCACGAGCGCCACGACCTCGCCGTCCTGCCTCTCCAGGAGCAGCGTGGAGTCCGACAGGACCAGGTGCTCGACCGCGCCGCCGGGCACCGTCGACCACCTGGCGAGCACCACGGTTGCCTGGGGGGTACGTACGTGAGAAAGGTCACAAGTGTCCCGATGTCCGGCGGCGGTGGTCGCGATCGCCGAGGCGAGGATCTCCGCCAGCGTCAGGTCCCGCCGGGAACCGCACAGTTCGGCCAGTGCGCCGCCCAGCCTGGCCGTGAACCACGGGACGCCGTGCACACAACCGTCGTCCCCCTCGGGCGGCGTGACTCCGTCGAGCAGGACGAGCGCGCCGCCGTCGCCCGCCGCCGGCGCGACGGCGGAAGTCCAGTCCTCGTTGGGGCGTGCGGCCGATCCGGGTGCTGTCGCGAGTTCGAAGCGCATGCGCCCCAGTCTGCCGGAGGGCCGGGCGGCCCGGCGGCTGTGAAGGAGGGCGGGAGGCGGGCCCATCGTTCGTCCACGACATGGGCACAGGATGTCGGAGCGTGTCCGTCCGGTCTCCCACGGCCACGCGCGGCCGAAAAGTGATCATGGCCGCGCCGCCTCGCCGGATGAAGGCGGGCATCCTTCCAAAGCGTGCCTCCAATATCCATTCGACCCACCGGGGATGCCCCGAAAGCGCGTCAACGTGAGTTGGAGGTCAACTCGTCCGTGAGGTTCACTCGTTCAGGTGGCGGGTTGGCCGATGCGCGTCTTCCTCCGGAAAGCACTGCAATGGTCGGGAGCCGTGCCAGGGGCTGGGGGTGGCTCGTCGTGACCCGCCGTCACCTCTGCTTCATGGGCGGACGAGTCGAGAATGCGAGCACCGGTGCAGAAGAAGCGGCCTCGGGGGAACGGCGGTGTGCACAGCGGCACTCCGATGGGGCGCGGCAAGCGGGTACGCACACGGCTCGTCGCGGGCGTCGTCGTCACCGGAGTCGTGGTGATCGCCGCGGGCACTCCCGCCCTTCTGGAGGCCTCGGCGCGCCTCGACGACGCGCAGCGGCTCCTCACCCTCGCCCGGCTCGACCGCCAGGCCGTGGCCCTCGCCCACTCCCTCGCCGACGAGCGCGACCAGGTCGTCGTCTTCGTCGCGGCCGGCCGGCCCGCCAAGGACGGCGCCGGGGACGGCACGGGCTCCTCCGGGTCACGGAAGAACGGCTCCGGCGGCCTCCCCGGCGACGGCGGGGACGAGGACAGCCTCCGGGCCGCCGGCGACCTGGTCGACCGGCAGATCACCGAGATCCGCGGCACCCTCGCCGGCTCCTCACTCCCCGCGTCCCTCCCCGCATCGCTCTCGGGGTCGCTCGACGACCTCGGGACGGTGCGGACGATCCGGCGCACGGCCGTCGGCGGCAAGGGCTCCGCCGAGGCCGCGTACTCCTCCTACTCGCAGGTCGTCGACTCGCTGCACCGGCTCACCGAGCAGCTCGCCGACCGAGCGCCCGCGAGCGCGGCCACCGGTCTGCGCGCGCAGGCAGACCTCGACCGCGCCGCCGACCAGGCGTCCGCCACCCGCGGCCTGCTGCTGGCCGCGCTGACCGTCCCCGTCCACGAGTCGACGGTCAACCCCCTCACCGGGCTCCCGATGGACGACTCCGACACCCCGGAGGGCCGGGAGCGCGACGGCCTCAGCGCCGCCGCCCAGCTGGCCCGGGTGCGGGAGCAGGCCGCACTGGACGACTTCGACGCCACGGCCGGCACCGCGCAGCGCCGCGCGTACGCGGACACCGTCACCGGCCCCGACGTGAAGTCCGCCGAGGACTTCCTCGCCAAACTGACGGCCACCCCCAAACTGTCGGGCAGCGACCTCGACACCGACCGGGACAAGCTCAACACGGCGCTGACCGCCAGGATCGACCAGATGCGCGGCGCCGAGTCGGGCCTCGGCGCCGACTCCCTCAAGGACTTCGGGAAGCTCCGCGACGACGCCGTGCGCGACCTGGAGCTGCGCGCCGCGCTGGCCGCGGGCTGCCTGGTCGTCGCGGTCGCCGTCTCGGCCGCCGTCGCCCGCACGCTGACGAGGCCGCTCGCGGCCGTGCGGCTCGGCG
>NZ_JAKGCV010000622.1 GCF_021556455.1 Streptomyces fuscigenes
CGCTCTCCGGGTGCACCGCGGCGAGGCGCCGCCCGCCGGGGTACGGGCAGGGCCGGGCGGGCCCGTCCGGCGCCGACGGCACGGGCACCCGCGGCAGAGGCAGCACAGACCGCACCGGGGAGACCGCCGGGCGCACCCGTGCCGCCCAGGCCACTCGTGCCGCCCGATGTCGCACACGTCACTCGCGGTCGCACAGGTCACTCGCACCGCTCGCCTCGCGGTCGCCGCGGGCGGCGGCGCTGACCGGGGCGCGGCGCCGCCCTCCGGTGCGGGCTCGCTGCCGACGTGGCTGGTGCCGGCGCGGTCGACACCGACACGGCCCGCCCCTGCCGTCGGTGTCGGGTGTCCGGTGTCGGTGTGGATCGCGCCGCTGCCGCCGGCCAAGGATTCGCGGGAGCTCGCGGGGCGCTCCCGCCCCGAGCGCGGTGTGGCGGTGCGGGCGGTGTGCCGGGCGGTGTGCGTCTGCCCGGGGCGGCGTGCCACCCACCGGCAGGCGCACACCGCCGGTGTGAGTGCGCCGCCCGGGCTGCCCACGAGCACCGCGGCTACCGCCGGAGCCGTCCCACTCCCGGTGGCCCGCCCGCCGTCCGCGCGGACACAACACACTCTTTGCGCGCCGGCCGCCTCCCGCGCTTCCCCTCGGGGAGCGGCGACAGGCAACACTGCTCAGCTCCCGGTGCTGACCCAATAGCGCAACTTCTCCCCGCGCCGGTCCTCGAACCGGCCGTCCACCGCCTCGATCACCTTCCGCGAGGCGACGTTGGCGGCGTCGCACGTCACGAGCACCTGGTCGAGGCCCAGTTCACGCGCGACCGGCAGCGCACCGCGCAGCATCGCCGTCGCGTGGCCGCGCCGCCGCGCGGTGGGACGCACCGAATAACCGATGTGCCCGCCGTATTCGAGGAGGAACGGTGTGAAGCGGTGCCGGATCGACAGCCGCCCGAGGAACTCGTCGCCGTCGACGAACCACAGGTGTGTGCAGGGCACCCACCCCTCGACGCGCGGGGTCTCCTCGTACCGTTCGGCGTTGAGTCCGTCCACGTAGGACGCGAACACCGCGGGGCTCGCCCAGTTCGCGCCCCAGCGTTCCAACTCCTGTCCGGCGACGGCCTGTCCGCTGTCGCTCTCCTCGCCCGTGACGAATTCCTGGATGGCGGCGAGGAACGACGCCCGGTACCGGGCGTCGGGGGCGACGAGGCGAGGCGGCATCGGCCCATTCTGCCGCGCGCCGGACGGCCCGATCCGCCGCGTTCCCCCGGACGGCCGCATCCCGGTGCCCGGCGGAGGGAGTGCCGCCGCGAGCGGGCGGCGGGTGCGGGAACCGGCCCCGGCCGCCCGGGGGGTGAGGGGGCGGCCGGGGCCGGAGTCGTGGCCGGAACCGCGAGGGGCGCGCGGTCCGGTCGCGCCCTTCGTTTTGGCCACCACTCACAGTAGCGCCATGGACACGTTGCGCACTCGGCGTGCGCTCACTCGTCACGCGGCACGGTGACATGCCGCGACGGGGGCGCCTGGTGAGTCGCTCGTACGGAAGGAACTCGCACATACGCGGGTTTTCCCGGGCGGCCCACGGCGCCCACCCGGCACGCGCCGGACCGCCACCGGCAGGAGGGGTGGCACCGCGCACCGGCCACGGAGGACGGACCGCGAAACGGGCCGATGGGCGAGCGGGCGGACGTACGGCATGCGGACCCCGACCGGAGCGCCGCCCCGGCCGCCCTGCCGCGCCGTCCCCCCGCTCCGGCGCCCGTCCGTGATCGGGTCGGACCGCCCGCCCGGCGCCACCGGCTCGCGGCGCGGGGGCCGTTGGCCGCGACCCGGGCCTGCACACCGCGCTCCGCGCCCCGTTCGGCCCGCCGTACCGGTTCCGGACCGCCTGGGCCGGGCCCGCCCGACGGCCCGCGGGCCACGGGCCGGCCGTGCGGAAACCTCCCCGTCCGAACGGTCCCGAGTGATCGATTACGTCCATCCGGACAAACGAGATGAACGGGAAGGGGTTTAAACCTGTCGTTCAAGACGTCTAGTATGAACAGCTCGTGAAGCATCATGCCGCGACCCGGCCGTGGGGGGCACTGCCGGTCGTGGGGCGCTTCACCTGGCAGGGCGACCGGCCGGCGCTCGGTACGGCCGCGGCGCGACTGGTCCTGGGTGTGCTCGTCGACGCACGACCCCGAGCTGACATGGGAACGGTGGAGCGTGTGCGCTTGGACCGCTTGCGCGGAGTCGGCGCGCCCTCGTGGAGGGCGGGGAACGACTTCATGATCACAGTTCGCCGCCGGGAACGCGAAGCCGGGGTGTCCAGGTCGTCCCGGCGGGAGCTTCCCCACCGCTCCCAGGGGTGGGCCGCCGGCACAACACACCGGGCGCCGCACGCCCGTGGGCGCGTCCGGACCGGACGGACCTGCGCCGGTCCCGCCACGGCGTCCCGCAAGGCCCGGGACACGCGGCCGGGCGGCACCGCCGGGCGCGCCGCACACCGGGCCCGCGCGACCGGTGCCCGCGG
>NZ_JAKGCV010000623.1 GCF_021556455.1 Streptomyces fuscigenes
CGCGCCCGGGCGCCCGGTGGCCGCATGGCGGGCCGGCGGCCGCCGAGAGGCCCGTACGCGGCCGCGGGGCCCGCAGGACGCCGCCTCTGGACGCCGCTCCCGGACGCACCGCGGCCCGTGGCGGGGACGTCCGTGAGGACGCCCGGCACACCACGGGCCGGTGGGCCGCAGGACCGGGCGGCGGCGCAGCCGCACCCGGACCCGGGAAGCCGTCAGGCGCGGCGCAGGCTCGGCTTGAGGTCCTTGAACCGGCCGAGCAGGCCGTTGACGAAGGACGGCGACTCGTCGGTCGAGAACTCCTTGGCGAGCTGCACCGCCTCGTCGATCACGACAGCGTCCGGCGTGCCGTCGACCCAGATCAGCTCGTACGCGGAGAGACGGACGATGTTGCGGTCCACGACCGGCATGCGGTCGAGCGTCCAGCCCACCGCGTAGGTCGAGATCAGCTCGTCGATCCGCGTCGCCTGTGCGGCGTAGCCCTCGACGAGTTCCATCGTGTATTCCGTCACGGGAGGCTGGCGGTCGTCGGACCGGGCGTGCCGGATCCAGTCGGCCATGACGTTCCCGACGGACTCGCCGCGCTGGTCGGCCTCGAAGAGGATCTGGAACGCGCGTTTCCGGGCGTTGTTCCGAGCGGCCACGGTTAGCTGTTCACCCGGCCGAGGTACTCGCCGGAACGCGTGTCGACCTTGATCTTCTCGCCCGTCGAGATGAAGAGCGGGACGCCGATCTCGTAGCCCGTCTCCAGCTTCGCCGGCTTGGTGCCGCCGGTGGAGCGGTCGCCCTGGACACCCGGGTCGGTGTGCTCGATGACGAGCTCGACCGCGGCGGGGAGCTCGACGTACAGGGGGTTGCCCTCGTACATGGCGACCGTGCCCTCGAACCCTTCCAGCAGGAAGTTCGCGGCATCGCCGACGACCGCGCGGCTGACGTGGATCTGGTCGTACGTGCCCATGTCCATGAACACGAAGTACTCGCCGTCCATGTACGAGAACTGCATGTCGCGGCGGTCGACGTTGGCCGTCTCGACCTTCACGCCGGCGTTGAAGGTCTTGTCGACCACCTTGCCGGACAGCACGTTCTTGAGCTTGGTGCGCACGAAGGCCGGGCCCTTGCCGGGCTTCACGTGCTGGAACTCGACGACGGACCAGAGCTGGTCTCCGTCGAGCTTGAGCACCAAACCGTTCTTGAGGTCGTTGGTGGATGCCACGGTTGCGGATCTCCTGGACTGAAGCAGGTGGGACCAGGGGTGCGCCGCTCCCGGGCCCCGGCCCCCGTACGAGGAGGGGTCCTAGAGCGCGAGCAGCTCCTTGGTCGTGATGGTGAGTAGCTCGGGTCCGCCGTCCGCCTCGGGGCGGACGACGAGCGTGTCATCGATCCGGACGCCGCCCCGGCCCGGGAGGTGGACCCCAGGTCCGACGGTGACCGGCACGCAAGCGTCCAGTTTACCCATGGACGCGGGTGCCAACTGCGGCTCCTCCATGATTTCGAGGCCCACACCGTGGCCCGTGCACGCGTCGAGGCCCTCCCCGTGGCCCGCCGCGACGAGCCGCTGCCGCACCGTGCGGTCCACGTCGCGGCAGCCCACGCCGGGCAGGAGCGCCTCCCGGCCGGCGCGCTGCGCGGCGAAGACGAGCTCGTACAACTCGATCTGCCAGTCCGCCGGCGACGTCCCGATGACGAAGGTCCGCGCGACGCTGCACCGGTAGCCGCGGTACTGCGCGCCGAGCCCGACCGTGAGGAAGTCGCCCTCCTCGACCCTGCGGTCGGTCGGCCGGTGGATCCGGCGCCCCGAGTGGGGGCCGGTGGCGACCGAGGTCGGGAAGGCGCGCCCGTCCGCGCCGTGGTCGACGAGCCGGCGCTCCAGTTCCAGCGCGAGGTGCCGCTCGGTGCGCCCGACGAGGATCGACTCCAGCAGTTCGCCCAGGGCCTGGTCGGCGATCTCCGCGGCGATGCGCAGGCGGGAGACCTCCTCCTCGTCCTTGACCACGCGCAGCTGCTCCACGGCGCCCGCGAGGTCGGTGAGGGCCAGCCCGGGCGCGGCCGCGCCGAGCGCCCGGTGCCGCGAGACCGTCAGGTGGTCCTCCTCCACGGCGAGGGACTGCGCCGCCGTGCCCGCACCGCCCGTGTGCAGCAGGCGGGCCGCCGCGACGGCGGGATCGCCGCTCTCGCCCGCCTCGACGAGCCGCAGCGCATCGTCGGTGCGTCCGGCCGGGGACTCCTGCGCGGGCGCGGGCGGGCACAGCAGCACGTCCTGGTCCGGCGCGAGCAGCAGCACCGCACCGGGTGGGGCGCCACCGGCGAGGTAGCGCACGTTGGCGTGGCCGCAGACCAGGGCCGCGGCGCCGTGGGAGGCGCCGTACCGGTCGCGCAGCCGGGTACGACGGGCCGCGTACACCTCTGACATGGTCCGAGCGTACGAGCGGGGCCGCGGTCCGGCCGGTCGTGCGCGTCCGACCGGGGTGCGGGCGCCCGGACGGGGCCGCTCG
>NZ_JAKGCV010000624.1 GCF_021556455.1 Streptomyces fuscigenes
CGCGGGCCGCCCGGACGCGTCGTGCCCGAGGGGCGCGTGGTCCAGCCCGCGGCCGAACGGCGGCGGGGCGACGCCGACGCGGCCCGCGGTCTGTCCCGCACGCCGCGCGGGGCCCGAAGGCGAGGGAACACTCGTGCTTTCCGTGCTCACTGGGGGATCGGCTCCCTGCGCTGAGGGTGCGGCGCTCCCGCGACCTCGCGGTAGATGCCCGCGACGGCCCCGGCGGTCAGCCGCACGTCGAAAGTGCTCAGTACGTGGTCGTGCGCCTCGCGGCCGAGCGCCGCGCGCCTCGACGGATCGCGCAGCAGCGCGACGACGGCCGCGGCGAGCGCGGCGGGGTCCCCGGACGGCACGAGGCATTCCCCGGCGTGTCCCGGGGGGAGGCTCTCGCGGGCGCCGTCGACGTCGGTGAGGACGACGGGCCGGGCGCACGCCATCGCCTCGAGCGGGGAGAGGGCCATGCCTTCCCAGCGGGAGGACAGCACGACCAGGTCCGCGGCGCGGTACCAGCGCGCGGTGTCCTCGACGGCTCCCGCGAACAGTACGGACGGCGGTGCGGCCGCGCGCAGCGGCGCCGCGTCGGGTCCGTCCCCGACGAGGACGAGACGGGCCCCGGGGACTTCGCGGGTGACGGTGTCCCAGGCGCGCAGCAGCACGTCCTGGCCCTTCTGCCGGCACAGCCGGCCGACGCACACGACGACGGGCGCCGATTCCGCGCCGGGTCCGGCGTCGAGGTCGAGGCCGTCCCTGCCGAGCCCCGCGAGCGGCGGCGGCTCCCCGGCGTCCGGCGGCGGGTGGGGTGTGAAGTGCGCCGTGTCGACCCCGTTGGGGACGACGGCGAACGGGGCGCGCACCCCGGCGCGCAGGCCGGTCGCGCGCTCCGCCTCACTGACGCAGACGACGCGGTCGCTCCACCGGGCCGCCCACCTCTCCCAGCCGCGCGCGGCCCGCGCCATGGCGCCGCCGACGGCCTCGAACGACCAGGCGTGCGGCTGGAAGACCGTGGGCACGCGGCCGCGTGCGGCGAGCCTGCCGGCGAGACCGGCCTTGGCGCTGTGCGCGTGCAGGACATCGGGGCGCACGGTGGCGAGGAGGCGCCCGGCGGCGCGTACCTCGCCGGGTAGGGAGCGCCCCGGCTCGCGGGTGGCATGCCAGGGCAGTACGTCCGCGCCGGCGCGCGCCGCGGCGGGCGCGAGGCTGCTGCCGGGCGGACAGGCCACCACGACGTGGAAGCCGGCCGCCGTCTGGGCGGCGACCAGGTCGCTCACGACGCGCGGCACGCCCCCGTCGGGGGGCTGCACGAGATGGAGTGCGGTGAAGCCGGTGTCGGCCCTGGAAATACCGGACGTCGCACGCACTTCGTTCCACTCTTTCCACTCGTGGACGGGCAAGCCCCGGCGGGACCCCCGGTAAGGGCACCGGTCCCGCTCAGCCCCTGGCTGCCGTCTGTACGAAGAACGCACCGAGCCACAGGGAGTCACGCCCGGCGGTGAATCGAACGCGAAGTGCGTCTCCGCCCCCGGTCAAAGCGGACTTCAGATCGAACACATCTGAGTCGTAGCCACGATTGTTCGCATAAGCGGGTTGTCTCTTGATCCGGTCGACACCGAGATCGGTGATGCTCGAATTCATCGCGTCACCCGATGGGTTGGCCCGGTCGGACAGCGCCACCTGCCGTCCGCCGGCCGCGCGGACGGTGACGGAGTCGCCCGTCACCCCGCGGTCCCCGTCGTAGGCGACGACGCCCAGCCGGCCCGCCGCGCGCTTCGGCACGGCGAGTCCGCGCACGTCGACCGCCACCGACGGGTGCCTGGAGTCCAGCGCCTCGAAGCCGTCCCACAGGGACAGGCGGCGCAGCGGCTCGTCCGCCTTGCGGTAGGCGACGACCAGCGTCCAGCCGCCGAACGCCCCGACGGCCGACCTGCCCCGCGCCACGTCCGCCTGGGCCACCGTGTACAGGCCGGGGCCCGCCTGGCGGACCAGGTCGCTCACGTCCGCCGACGCCTGGTAGACGTCCGCCGCCGCCGTCGCCCGGTGCCCCACGACCGTGTCGGCGCGCAGCTCCCGGTACGAGCCCCCCGGCTCGGCCACCAGCACCCGCCCGGCGTCCGCCGCCGGCTTCTGCTCGCTCGCGAGCAGGTTCCCGCCCCAGTACAGGCGGGCCCGGGTGACGGTGGCGCCGGCCGGGAGGGCCAGTTCGGCGCGCGACGAGTTGTACGTGTTCGGGTCGTCGTCGACGTCGGCGTACCACATGTCGGCGTCCTGATTACCGGCATTGCCGGCATGGTTCGCCTTGCCGGCGTTGGCCGCCCCGGCGGACCCGCTCCCGCCCGGGCAGGCTGTCCTGCAGCGGACGGCCGTGTTGCCCGCGCGCACGAACCCGCCGTGCTGCACGGCCGTGAACCGGGGCGCGAACGGGATGCGGGCCGCCTCGGCCGCCGCGGGCCGCACCGCTGCCGGACCGGGCCGCGCCGGGCCTGCGG
>NZ_JAKGCV010000625.1 GCF_021556455.1 Streptomyces fuscigenes
GGCCCGCGTGGTCCCCGCCGGCCACGGCGGCAGCGTCCGGGGTGCGGCCGGCCCGCGCGTACGGCGTCGACGGCACGTACCCCGGCTCGGCGTTCGCACCCGCGAGGGCCCTGCCCGCGACGCGCTGCGGCAGATCGCCGACCTCGGGCGGCAGCGGATCCGAGGGGTCGTGCGCCGGCACCGACGCGTCGGCGGCGCGTGCCCGCACAGGAGCGGCCGTGAGGCTCTCCGGCACGAACACCACGACACGCGTCCCGCCGAACGCGGACGTCCGGAACTCCACCCGCAGCCCGTACTGGTCCGCGAGGCGCGCCACGACCCGCAGGCCCAGGCGCACGTCCTCGCCGCGCGCCAGCACGTCCATCCTGGGCGGCTGCAGCATCAGCTCGTTGGCCGCGGCCAGTTGCTCCTCGTCCATGCCGAGCCCGCGGTCCTCGACCTCGACGGCGACACCGCGGCCCACCACCGCGGCCCGCACCTCGACCGGGCTGGGCGGCCGGGAGAACGCCAGCGCGTTCTCGATGAGTTCGGCCAGCACGTGGCCCACCGGCCCGACCGCGCGCTCGGACAGCCACGTGCCGCTCTCCAGGTCGAGCGTGACCCGCCGGTAGTCGCGCACCTCGCCCTGCGCCGAGCGCATCACGTCCAGCAGCGGGACCGGCTTGCGCCAGCGCCGGTGCGGCGAGCCGCCCGACATGATGACCAGGTTCTCCTCGTAGCGCCGCAGCCGTGCCGTGAGGTGGTCGAGGTCGAAGAGGTCCTCCAGCATCTCCGGCTCGTCGTAGCGGCGCTCCAGCTCGTCGAGCTTCTTCAGCTGCTGGCCGATCAGCCGCTGGGTGCGGCGGGCGATCAGCTGGAGCAGCCGCTCGAATCCCCGGTGCTGCTCGGCCTGGCGCACGGCGGCCCCCAGCGCGCTCGCCCGGGCCAGGTTCAACGCCGAGCCCAGCCGGGACAGTTCGTCGTCGGGCCCGGAGGCCGGGGACGCCTCGACGGCTCCCGCCTCCGTGTCCGCGTCGATCGGATCCCCTTGCGCGAGGCGCTCCACCACGTCGGGCAGCGCGCGCTCGAGCTCCCGCGCCTGCTCGTGCAGCGCGCCGATGCGGCGGCGCAGCGAGCGCGCCAGGCGCCAGCTGGTGGCCGCGACCACGACGACCGCGGCCAGGCCGACCGCCGAGGTGAGCACCATCTTCCACAGCAGCGCACGCACGGCGTCCTCGCCCGTCGCCACCACGCCCGCCGTGCGGCGGTCCATCAGGTGCTCCATCGACGGCGTGAGCGTCTCCATGGCGTGGCGCCAGGACGCCCCGTCCGCGTCGAGCGGCACGAGCCCGTCGGAACCGGCCGCGGGCGCGTCCTGGACGCTCTGCTCGACGGAGGTCTTGTCCACCCACGCCGGGCTCGCCATCAGCGCGCCCCACTGGGCCCGCTCGTCCTCCGGCAGGTACGGCAGCACCTTCACGTCGAACTGGAAGGAGCCCTGCGCGATGGAGTCCCGCAACTGCCGCACACTGTCGGGCGACAGCGCCCGCCTGGGCCGGCCGCGGGCCAGCAGCGCGTCGGTGCGCGAGACCATCTCCTTGGCCCAGAACAGGTCCACGAGCGGCTGCGAGGCCGTGGCGACCGCGCCGCTGTCGACGTGGCCCAGCGAGGTGAACAGCTGCAGGTCCACCGTGATCAGGTTGGTGTAGTAGCGGTACACCGACGTCTGGTTCTCGGGGTTGCCGCCGTCCACCAGCTTGCGCTGCGCGGGCAGTTGGCGAAGCGCCTCGCGTGCCTGCGCGACCGCGCCGCGCACGTCGGAGGGCACGTTGGCGGTGCTGACGCCGGAGAGCGACTCGAAGGTCGCGACGGCCTTGTCGGTGCGGGCGCGCTGGGCGCGCAGCGCGGTGGTGCCGCCGGCCAGGGCCTCGGCGCTGAGTTCGCGCTCGGCCTGCAGATCGAAATAGACCGCGCTGGCGGGCTGTTCGGCCTTCTTCGCCAACTGCTCCTGCGCCACTTGGCGTTGGAAGTCGAGGAAGGTCTGCTCACTGGTGACGGCCCACAGTGCGGCGAGCGCGACACCGGGCACGATCGCGAGGATCAAAAGGGCTGCCCGCAGCGACAACCTCGTCGTGTCGGACCGCCGTGACGCACGCCTGCGCAGGGCTCGCTCCTTGCGTGAAGCCGGTCACGAAAACCGGTCAAAAACCGTTGGGAGGCCGGGCGATGTCGATAGTAGCCACACCCTAAATGAGGAAGAAGGTTCAGATGTCGTGTGTGACGGGCGGTGAACACCGGTATCAGCGCCCGGAATAGGGGAATCGGAGCGTTTTGCTCCGGCGGGGTCCGGCATGCCCCCGGCTGCCCGCTCCCGAACGGCGCGGGCCGCCGGCTCCGGTGCCGCGGGGCGTGCGGGGCCGCTGACCTGCCGTTCGCCGGACACACCGCGGGCCGTGCCGTCGCCGGGCACCGGCGTCGCGGCGCGTTCCGGCCGCGCGG
>NZ_JAKGCV010000626.1 GCF_021556455.1 Streptomyces fuscigenes
CGTGCGGGCCGCCCGCCGGTCCTCGCCGGCCGCCCACCGGCCGCCCGCCGCCGGGCAGCGGGGGCCCGGCCCGCGGGCGACTAGGCTGGGACGCTGATCCATCCCCTTGTGCAGGTTGTTCAGGAGTGAAATGGCCGTCAATCTGGTCAATGTCGAGTCGGTCACCAAGGTGTACGGCACCCGTGCCCTGCTCGACGGCGTCTCCCTCGGCGTCTCCGAGGGCGACCGGATCGGCGTCGTCGGCCGCAACGGAGACGGCAAGACCACCCTCATCCGGCTGCTGACGAAGCTGGAGGAGGCCGACACCGGCCGGGTCACGCACAGCGGCGGCCTGCGCCTCGGCGTCCTGACCCAGCACGACTCCCTCGACCCGTCGGCCACCGTCCGCCACGAGGTCATCGGGGACCTCGCCGACCACGAGTGGGCGGGCAACGCCAAGATCCGCGACGTGCTCACCGGCCTGTTCGGCGGCCTGGACCTGCCGGGCTTCCCCCAGGGCCTCGACACCGTGATCGCCCCGCTCTCCGGCGGCGAGCGCCGCCGGATCGCGCTCGCGAAGCTGCTGATCTCCGAGCAGGACCTGCTCGTCCTCGACGAACCGACCAACCACCTCGACGTCGAGGGCATCTCCTGGCTCGCCGGGCACCTGCGGACCCGCCGCTCGGCGCTCGTCTGCGTGACCCACGACCGCTGGTTCCTCGACCAGGTCTGCACGCGCATGTGGGACGTGCAGCGCGGCGACGTCTACGAGTACGAGGGCGGTTACACCGACTACGTCTTCGCCCGCGCCGAGCGCGAGCGCATCGCCGCGACCGAGGAGGTCAAGCGGCGCAACCTGGTCCGCAAGGAGCTGGCCTGGCTGCGCCGCGGCGCGCCCGCCCGCACCTCGAAGCCCCGCTTCCGCATCGAGGCCGCCAACGAGCTGATCGCCGACGTCCCGCCGCCCCGCGACAGCTCCGAGCTGATGCGCTTCGCCGCGACGCGGCTCGGCAAGACCGTGTTCGACCTGGAGGACGTGACGGTCCAGGCCGGCGAGAAGACCCTCCTCACGCACCTGACGTGGCAGCTCGGCCCCGGTGACCGCATCGGACTCGTCGGCGTCAACGGCGCCGGCAAGACGTCCCTGCTGCGGGCCCTCGCGGAAGCGGTGCGCAGCGACGGGGAGGTGCAGCCGGCGGCCGGAACGATCAAGGCAGGCCGCACCGTCCGGCTCGCGTACCTCTCCCAGGACGTGGCCGAACTGCCGCCCGCGCTGCGGGTCCTGGAGGCCGTCCAGCAGGTGCGCGAACGCGTCGACCTCGGCAAGGGCCGCGAGTTGACGGCGGGGCAGCTGTGCGAGCAGTTCGGCTTCTCCAAGGAGAAGCAGTGGACCCCGGTGGGCGACCTCTCCGGCGGCGAGCGCCGCCGCCTGCAGATCCTGCGCCTGCTCATGGACGAGCCCAACGTCCTGTTCCTCGACGAGCCGACGAACGACCTCGACATCGAGACCCTCACGCAGCTGGAGGACCTCCTCGACGGCTGGCCCGGCTCGCTCGTCGTCATCTCCCACGACCGGTTCTTCGTCGAGCGGACCACCGACCGCGTGATGGCCCTCCTCGGCGACCGCTCCCTGCGGATGCTGCCGCGCGGCATCGACGAGTACCTGGAGCGCCGCCACCGCATGGAGGAGGCGCGCCTCGCCGAACGCGCCCCGGCCGCCGCCGCGGCGGAGGCCGCCGCGAAGCCCGCCGGCGCCGTCTCGGCGAAGGACAGCCGCGCCGCGAAGAAGGAACTCCAGCGCGTGGAGCGTCAGCTCGACAAGGCCTCCGCCCGGGAGGCCGACCTCCACCAGCAGATCGCCGACAGTGCCACGGACTACGAGAAGGTCGCCAAGCTCGACGCCGAGCTGCGTGAACTGGTCAACGACCGGGAGCAGTTGGAGACGCGCTGGCTGGAGCTCGCCGAGGACGCGCAGTAGCGGGTCGTCACCACCGGCCCCGAGCACGCCCGACGGGCCCCGCCCCGCGCACCGGCCCGCCGCGAGGCCCGCGCCCGGGCCGGGGCCCGTTCCGCGGCGGCGCACCCGAGCCCCGGGCCTCCCGCCACACCCCCCGGGCCTGTCGCCACGGCCCCGTGAAGGCGTAACGCCGCCATTACAGGCCGGTTCTCCCTTGGGAACAGGGCGGGACGCGGCGGGACCGCGGCGCGGGCCCCGGTGGTAGAAAGAAAGCCCGCTCGCAGCTCCACGGAGCGGAACTCCCGCCTCTGCCCCCACCGGACTCCGCTCCGGGCCCGGGGCCCGACGGGGCGGGCCGTGCACACAGGGGGACTTACGCCGATGACTCAGCCGCCCGGCCAGCAACCACCGCGGAACGAGCCGCCGAGCGAAGGGGAGGACGAGCCGCGGGACGCAGCGCCCGGCGCGCAGTCCGCCCCGCCGCCCGCGGCCACTCCGCCCGCGCCTCAGGCCCCGCCGTCCGCGGCCACGCC
>NZ_JAKGCV010000627.1 GCF_021556455.1 Streptomyces fuscigenes
CGGCTCCCGCTCCCGCCGTAGCGTCCGTGGCCGATGTGCCACACGTAGGACGCGGCGACGCCCTCCCACGCCCTGGCGTGCGCGGCGCGCGCCGCGTTCACCGCGGCCGGCCGGCCCGGGTCCGGCTGCGTCAGCTGCGCGATGCGCCGCCGTGCCCGGGCCGCGTCCGCCTCGCAGAGCGCGGCCACCCCGGCGAACGCCTCCTCGCTCCCGCAGCCCTCCTCGGCCGCCAGCAGGGTCGGCAGGCTGAACGGCTCGGCGCCGCCCGCCCGTACCTTCTCCCGCTGGTACGAGGCCAGGTCGTTGATCGAGCCCGCGAGGCCGGAGACCGCCGACTCCAGATCGCGTACGGCCTCCGACTCCCGCTCGGCCGGCGGGAGTTCGTAGCCGAGGACCGGCTCGGCCAGCGAGGCGACCGTCCGGACGAAGACGGTGTCCGGCCGCATGGCCCGGTACCGCGCGACGCTCACGCGTCCGCCCGCCGCCAGCTCGTGGGCCTCCCACACGAGGCCGTACAGGCTGTCGCGCACGGCGACCGCGACGCGCAGGAACCGCTCCGGCGCGGCGCGCTCCCGCAGCCTCCCCACCACGTCCGCCAGCGCCGTCCCGAACACGTCGGCCTCGAAGGGCGGCCGGCGTCCGTCCAGGACGTGCACCGCGTCGGCGACCCGGCGCACCAGTGCCGCCGGGTCGCGGGCGCCGGCGGCCTCGCCGTGGGCGTCGTCGAACGCGGTCAGCCACAGCAGGAGGTCCCCGGTCAGCTCCAGCCCGGCGGGGTCGGCGCCGGGGAACGTGCGCGCGACGCCGTGGCCGGTGATGTCGCACAGCGCCGCCCGGGCCCGCTCCGACTCGATCAGCGGGTGCTTGCCGAGCCACTGCTCCAGGTGCCCCGCCACGTCGGCGGCGTGCGGGCTCACCGGGAAGGGTCCGGGGAAGGCGGCGCTCAGATCCGGCAGGCGCGAGGCCGCCGGCCCCCGGCCGCCGTCGTCGGTGCCGCTCACGCGGCCCTCCTCCCGGCGCCCGGCACCCGAGCCCGGGCCACCATGTGCAGCGAGGAGGGGTGCACGGTGATCTCGCCGACGGGGCGCACGTCCTCGCCCGCCACCGGCCGCAGCCGCCAGCGCGAGGCCACGACCGCCGCGATGACGGTCGCCTCCGTGAGGGCGAACGCGTCGCCCATGCACATCCGCTTGCCCGCGCCGAACGGGATGAAGGCGTTCTTGGGCGGCTGCGGGCGGTCGGCCCCCCACCGTCCCGGGTCGAAGCGGTCCGGGTCCGGATACACCGCCGGGTCGCGGTGGAGCGCGTAGGGGCTCCAGATCACGTCCGTCCCCGCGGGCAGATCGATCCCGCCGAGGCGCACGTCGGAGGTGGCCTGCCGGGTGACGAGCCAGCCGGGGCTGTACATGCGCAGGGTCTCGTTGACGCACATGCGGGTGAAGGTCAGGCGCGGGATGTCGTCGAAGGTGATGCTCCGACCGCCGAGGACGGAGTCGACCTCCTCGTGCAGCCGCCGCTCCAGCGCCGGGTTGCGGCCGAGCTCGTGGAAGAGCCAGGCCATGACGACCGCCGTGGTCTCGGAGCCGGCGGCCAGCACGCCGGTGACCTCCGAGAGGATGTCGTCCTCGGCCAGCGGCGCGCCGTCCTCGTCCCGTTCGCCGAGCAGCAGGGACACCACGTCGTCGTAGGCGTCCGGGTCGGCCCTGTGCTCCTCGACGATCTCGGCGACGGCCCGCCGCATCACCCGGCTCGACTCCTCCACCTGCCGGTTGCGGCGGGTGGGCAGCCGCTCCAGGAGCCGTACGGGCAGCAGCGCGCGCCGCAGCGCGGCCATGAAGACGGCGTCGACGCTCTCCAGGATCTCCAGGGCCGGCAGCCGCTCGGGCCGCGAGGAGAACAGCGCCGCCATGACCACGCCCTGGGTCATGAGCTGCATCTCCGTCTTGAGGTCGAGGGTCTGGCCCTCGCGCCACGCGGAGACGGACGGCTCGACCGTCTCACGCATGGTGTCGACGTAGCCGGCGATCTTCTCGCGGTGGAACTTCGGCTGGACCAGCCGGCGCCGCACCAGGTGCGGCCTGCCCTCGGCGACGGGCAGGGCGTCGTTGCCGAAGAGTTTCAGCTTCTCGAACAGGAGGCCCTTGCTGAACTGGCCGGACTTGACGGTGAGCATTTCGTGGATCAGCTCCGGGGAGTTGATCACCGTCATCTTCTTCGGGCCGAACGTGACACGCACCGCGGGCCCGTACGCGCGCAGTTGCCGGATGAACGCCAGCCGGTCCCGCAGCAGCGGCACGACGTGGCCGAGCAGCGGGAGCCGCCCTGGCGCCGTCCTGACGCGCTCCGTGCCGCCGTCCCGCGCGCCCCGGGAGGCCCCGCCGGCCGCCGCGCCGCCGCGGGCCGCCGCGGCCGGTGCGCCCGCCGGGGACCCGGCCGCCGGTGCTCGCCCGGGCGCCGGTGCCTGCGC
>NZ_JAKGCV010000628.1 GCF_021556455.1 Streptomyces fuscigenes
GTCCGCCGCGGCCCCGCCGCCCGGCCGGTCCGCCCGCTCGCCGCGCCGTCCGCCGCCCGGCCCGCGGTCCGCGGGTCCCTCGCGCCTCGGCCGGTCGTCACGCACCGGTCCTGCCGGGCCGCTGGGCTTTTCGTACCACCCCGGCCCGTCGCCGCGCTCCGGTCCGTGCTTGGCGGCCCGGTGGCGCGGTGGTCGGGCGCGGTACTCGCGGGGTATGACGGTGTCGGCCCGGCGTGGGTCGAGTCGCGCACCGCGGGCCGGCGCTCCGGCCGTTCTCGGAAAGCGCGCGCGTCTCTCAGAACGCGCGCGCGTACTGCTGGGGAACGTGGGCCGCGGCGCCCAGTTCGGCGGCGGCGCGCTGGGCCCACGACGGGTTGCGCAGCAGCTCGCGGGCGAGCAGGACCGCGTCCGCCTCCCCGTTGGCCAGGATCTTCTCGGCCTGCTCCGGCTCGGTGATCAGACCCACGGCCGCCACCGGCATCCGGGTCCGCGCCTTGATCTGCGCCGCGAACGGGACCTGGTAGCCGGGGCGGAGGGGGATGCGCGCGCCCGAGGCGTTGCCGCCGGTCGAGACGTCCATCAGGTCCACGCCGTGCGCGAGCAGTTCGTCCGCGAAGCGGACGGTGTCCTCGGCGTTCCAGCCGTTCTCCTCCAGCCAGTCGGTGGCGGAGATGCGGAAGAAGACCGGGAGGTCGTCGGGCCACACCGCGCGCACCGCGTCCACGACCTCCAGCGCGAAACGCACGCGGTTGCCGTACGAGCCGCCGTACTCGTCCGTGCGGCGATTGCTGTGCGGCGAGAGGAACTGGTTGATCAGGTAGCCGTGGGCGCCGTGGATCTCCGCGACCTTGAACCCGGCGTCGAGCGCCCGGCGGGCGGCGTCCGCGAACTGGCCGACGATCTCGGCGATGCCCTCGGTGGTCAGCTCGGCCGGCACGTTGTGGCCCTCGGCGAACGGCACGGCACTCGGGCCGAGTACGTCCCAGCCGCCGTCCTCCGGCGCCACCGGCCCGCCGCCCTCCCACGGCGCGTGGGTGCTCGCCTTCCGCCCCGCGTGGGCGATCTGGATGCCGGGCACCGAGCCCTGCTCCGTGATGAAGCGGGTGATCCTGCGGAACGCTTCGACCTGCGTGTCGTTCCAGATGCCGAGATCGTTCGGGCTGATGCGGCCCTCCGGAGCGACCGCCGTGGCCTCGGTGATGATGAGCCCCGTGCCGCCGGTCGCGCGCGCCGCCAGGTGCGCGAAGTGCCAGTCGCCCGGAACGCCGGCGCCGGGACCCGTGGCCTGCGCGGAGTACTGGCACATGGCCGCCATCCAGATCCGGTTGGGGATGGTCAGCGACCGCAGGGGGTACGGGTCGAAGAGGGCGCTCACGGGAGCTCCAATCAGGACGCGGAACGGCGGAACGCTAGTACGATACCTGTCGTACTACGGCCGCTGTCAAACAACGGCAGGTGCGCCGAACCGGCCCGTCGCTTCCGCTTCTGCCCCGTCCCACGGCCGAGTTCACCCTCCGAGGGGCCGTCCCGCGCCATCCCGGAGTGAGCCGCCTCACCCCTCGCCGGGCCTCCGCTTCGGCCGGGACCTCGCACCGCCCGCGGTCGCGGGGGCGGTGCGGTCGGGCGGATGCGTGCGCATCCGGTGGCGCCCATGCGGGGAGTAGGCCGACGGCGCGTCATGGCAATAAGGGCGAATAATGACGGATTGCCTGATTAAGTTGTGAATGTGTCGGAACACAAGCTGATGACCGCCCGTAAATGTGATGAGTACACCGCGCAGGGCCTCCCGGTCTGGGAAGTGCAGGGATACGGAACGTCCAGCGGCGCGGGGCACGACGTCCTCGCCCCCTGGTTCGACGTCCGTCTCACCCTGCCGGACGGCGCGCGGGTGGACGTACTGGCGGTCCTGCGCGGCGACTCGATCGCCATCGAGGACGCGCAGGCGGACCCGCCGCTGCCACTCGCGGGACTCGCCGCGCTCGCCTCCGCGCTGGACGCCCCGCTCCAGGAGGCCTGTGCGTCGGTGACCTCCGTCACGTCCCCGCCGGCGTCCTCGTCGCCTTCCCCCACTCCGTCCCCGTCCCGGTCCGAGACCCTCGGCCCGTCCGCGCCGGACGCGACGGGTGAGACGGGCCACACTCCGGCCCCGGCGGCCGGACCGGCGCCGGTCACAGAAGGGGCCACGGACACGGCAGCGGGAAACGGCGGCGCGGAGGGCCGGGCGGCTGCCGCGGACCGCGAACCCTGCCCCGCACCCGAAGCCGGCGTGCTCCCCCCGCCCGAAACCGCCGCCTTCCCCGCGCGGGAGGCCGGCGCCTTCCCCGTGCCGGAAGGGGGCCCCGTCCTCGCGCCGGAGACCGGTCCCGCCATCGGTGCCGCGCCGGTCGCCGACGGGTTCTCCGTCCGGGCCGCGGACGGCCCCTTCGGCCCGGCGCCGGGCGCGGGC
>NZ_JAKGCV010000629.1 GCF_021556455.1 Streptomyces fuscigenes
GCCCCGCCGTGCGCCCGGGCCGCCGAGCCCAGGTGGTGGCGCTTGCGCCAGCCCACCACGGCCGCCGCGACGGCGGAGAGCACGATGAACCCGGTCGCGACGAGGAAGGCGGGGGACGTCGGGGACGCGGCCGTCGAACCCGCCACCACGTACGCCGCGGTGTTCGGGATCGACCCGAGCCCGGTCGCCAGCAGGAACGAGGACCACGTCATCCGGGAGACCGCGGCGCCGTAGTTGGCCGCCGCGAACGGCACGCCGGGGAACAGGCGGATCGCCAGCATCGACCGGAAGCCGTACCGGCTCATCAGCCCGTCGGCCGCCGTGAGCCAGCGCCCCCGCACGAGCCGGCGCAGCGCGCCCTGCCCGAGCACCCGGCCGAGCCCGAACGCGATCGCCGCCGCGAGCACCGTCCCCCCGATCGCGGCGCACAGCCCGGCCACCGTCCCCAGCAGGGCCCCGGCCGCCGCGTTGAGCAGCGGGCGGGGCGCGAACGCCGCCGCGCACAGCCCGTACACCAGCGCGAACAGCGTCGCCGCGAGCGCCCCGCCCGTCCCCACGGGCCAGCCCTCCGACAGCAGCCGCTGCGGCTGGTAGACGAGGACGAGGGCGGCGGCCGCGCCGAGCACCGCGACGAGCAGCGCGAAGCGGCACCACGGGGACAGGAGCCGGCGCACGATCCGCGCGCGGAGGCCGGGCTTCGCGGGCGGGGGGACGGTGTGGAGCACGCCCGGAGAGTAACCGAGAACGCGGCGGTCATGCGGTGCCGTGTCCGTGGCGGACACCCGGCACGCGGGCGTCCGGCGGGTGAACACCCCGCCGGGCGGCGTGCGTCCGGGCGCCCCGGAGGTGCGGCCGCGGCCGCCCGGCGCGGAAATTCGCTCGACGCCGGAGCCGTCCCCGGCGAGTATCTGACCCATGTTCCGGTACGCCTTCCTCGCAGCACGGTCCGCAGTCGCGGCCGCGCCGAAGGCTGCCGTCCCCGCTTCCCACCGGACGGCCGCGGCAGCAGCCGCGGCCACCGCGGCCGCCCTCGACGGCGCCCGAAGCTGACCCTCCCCGGACCGACCGGCGGACCCCGAAGGGGGAGGGTCGGTCGGTCCCACGGGGTCCCGAGCATCCGCGAACATCCAGGCAGGAAGCCACAGCCATGCCCAAGACGGCATACGTGCGGACCAAGCCGCACCTCAACATCGGCACCATGGGCCACGTCGACCACGGCAAGACCACGCTCACCGCGGCCATCACCAAGGTCCTCAGCGAGCGCGGCGGCGCCACGTACACCCCGTTCGCCAGGATCGACCGCGCGCCCGAGGAGGCCGCCCGCGGCATCACCATCAACATCGCGCACGTCGAGTACGAGACCGGGACCCGCCACTACGCCCACGTCGACATGCCCGGACACGCCGACTACATCAAGAACATGGTCACGGGGGCCGCGCAGCTCGACGGCGCCGTCCTCGTCGTCTCGGCGCTCGACGGGATCATGCCGCAGACCGCCGAGCACGTGCTGCTCGCCCGGCAGGTCGGCGTCGACCACATCGTCGTCGCCCTCAACAAGGCCGACGCGAGCGACGACGAGCTCACCGACCTCGTGGAGCTGGAGGTGCGCGACCTGCTGACGGCGCACGGCTACGGCGGCGACACCGCCCCGGTCGTACGGGTCTCCGGGCGCGGCGCCCTCGACGGCGACCCGCGCTGGATCGCCTCGGTCGAGGCGCTGCTCGACGCCGTCGACACGTACGTGCCGACGCCCGTGCGCTACACCGACGCGCCGTTCCTGCTGCCGGTGGAGAACGTCCTCACCATCACCGGCCGCGGGACGGTCGTCACCGGGGCCGTCGAGCGCGGGACGGTGCGCGTCGGCGACCGGGTCGCGGTGCTGGGGTCCGACGGCGGTCCCCTCGCGAGCACCGTCACCGGCCTGGAGACCTTCGGCAAGCCGATGGACCTCGCCCAGGCCGGGGACAACGTGGCGCTGCTGCTGCGCGGTCTGTCCCGCGACGCGGTACGGCGCGGCCACGTGGTCGCCGAGCCGGACACCGTGGTGCCGCGCCGGCGCTTCACGGCGCGGGTGTACGTGCTGTCCGCCGCGGAGGGGGGCCGCAGCACCCCCGTCGCCACCGGGTACCGGCCGCAGTTCTACATCAGGACGGCGGACGTGGTCGGCGACGTCGACCTCGGGGAGGCGGCCGTCGCCCGCCCCGGCGAGACGGTGGACCTGACCGTCGAGCTGGGACGTGACGTGCCGCTGGAGGCCGGTCTCGGCTTCGCGATCCGCGAGGGCGGACGCACGGTCGGAGCGGGCACCGTGACGGAGGTCCTCTAGCCGCGCCGGGGGCGCGCATCCGCCGGCCGGGGCCGCCCGGGCCGAACGGGCCGAACGGGCAGAACGGGCCGACCGGGCGTACGGCGCGGTCCGGGCGCACGGGGCGGTCGCGCGGCACCC
>NZ_JAKGCV010000062.1 GCF_021556455.1 Streptomyces fuscigenes
CCGCCCCGGCCGCACCCCCGCCGTCGGCACGAGGCACGGCCCCGCCCGCGCCGCCCGCGGACGCCTCGCCGCCCGCCTCCCCCGCGCCACCCCGGCGATCCGGGATGCCCAGCTTGTCCGCCGCCTCCTGCAGCCACTCCGGCGGCGACAGCAGGAACGACGTCTGGTTCAGGTCGATCCGCGCCGGCGCCTCCGGCGCGACCACCGTCTCGGCCTGCCCGCCGTACTCCTCCTCGAAGCGGCGGATCACCTCGCCGACCGCGATCCCCGGCCACAGCGTCACCTCACCGCTGTCCCGCGCGATCACCAGCCGCTGCAGCCCGCCGCCGACAGCCGGACCGCCCTCGCGGTCCTCCGCCCACGCAACGAACCCCAGATCGAACTCCCGCACGTGCACGGCCCGGTGCTGATACGCGGGCACGTCGCCGTTGACCCACTCCCCGGCCCGCTCCTGCGCCTGCGCGAACGTCACCACCACGCTCACCCCTCCACCGGGACGGCGCGCGCGAAGCCGCCGTCCACCATCAGGTTCGCCACGGTCGCGAGCTCCGGCGGATTGCCCGCGAGCCGCAGCAGGAACGCGTCGAAATCGTCGCCGCACGGCAGCAGCAGCCGCTCCATCCGCTCACCCGCCGACCAGCCGTCCTGGTCCCGGGCGTCGTCGTACGCGCAGAACCACACCGAACCCGGCCGCTCCCCGCGCACCTTCACCGCGAGCAGGCCGCCCTGCACGAACGCCACCCCCAGGAAGTCCTTCGTCAGATGATCCCGCAGACACTTGTTCACATACACCAGGTCGTTGACCGCCGCCTCGTCACGCACCGTGAAGAACGGCTGGTCCACCAGCAGCCCCAACTCAGCGTCCAGCCCCGCCCCCACCGGCGCGCAGCCCCCCGCCGCCTTCAAGAACGAGCGGTACGCGGCGGGCAACCGGTAACCCAGCTCCTCCTCCGCCGCCGCCACCAGCGACTCCGACACCGGCCACCCCGCCTTCGGCAGCCCGAAATGCGCCGGTCGCGTCTCCTGCAACGGCCGCGTCCCCCGCTTGCCGTGGTCCACCCCGGCCGTCGCGAGACCCCCGTGGTGCCGCAGCAGAGCCTTCACCTCCACCGGCACGAGCACCAGCCGACGCGAACGCACCTCGTGATGCCACGTCCAGCCGTGCGGCGTCGCCACCCGCGGAATCGTGTCCCACAGCTCGTGACCGGACGCGCTCAGCGCCGCGTTCGCCGACAGGTAGTCCGTCAGGCGCAGTTCGTCCACCCCGAAACCCGCGGGCGGCTCAGCTATCTCCGCGGCGGCACGCGCGTACGGCGTGAAGTCCGGATAACCGTCCGCGTCCACGCGCACGCCCGCCGGATGGCGAGCGGCCCGCACCGGGTCCGGAAATCGCACGACCTGCCCGGCGTAGGCCGCGTTCGGTGGCGCGGCGTGCCCGGGCCGACCTGTCGTCATGGCGGTTGCCCCCTGGTGAAGCTGGCTGTTCCGCACAGCCTATGCGGTGACCCCCCGGCGCGAACCGGGCCGGGCGCCGCCCCCGTACGCCCGCCCGGCACGCCGGACGCGCCACCGCGCCCGAAACCTCCGCACCGCTCACCAACCGTCACAATCACGTGACCGTACGCCGACGCCACGCCACGATCTTCGCCCCCGCTACCCGAGGAGCCCCCGCATTTGGCAGGCTGTTCCCGCGAACCGGGGGACGCGAGCCCGTACACCCGGCACCACGGGCACGGGAGGGACGAGGAACAGTGCGCACCGCACCGACGACAGACACGCACGACCAAGCACCGGCCACCCAGGCCCCGCAGCAGGCCGGGGCCGCACCGGAACCGGCGGACGGGACCCCGCACACCGTGCCCGGCCCCGCCCGGCCCGGACCCGCCGGCCCCCGAACGCCGGGCGGCGACCCCCGGCTCGGCTGGAGCAGCGCCGAACCGCCCCCGCCGCCCCACCCCGGCCACCGCCGCGACGGCATCCTGCCCGCCGTCGCCGCCGCGCTCTCCGTCCGCGGCGAAACCCTCACCTGCACCGCGGGCAAGGCCGACCAGCCGCCCCAACTGCACGCACTCGTCCAAGACTTCCTCGACACGCTCGCCACCGCCCAGCGCGAGCGCTTCACCGGCCGCTGCCCCGAGGCGATCCTGCTGTCCCGCCACCTCACCGGCGCCGAAGCGAGCCGCTCCAAACGCGCCCGCAAGAAGCCCCTGACCTCCGGCGAGGCCAGACGCTCCCTCAAACACGCCAAACTCACCGCCCGCCGCATCCGCGAGGACGGCGACCCCCTGCACGGCACCTACGCGCCGCCCTGCCGCTCCTGCGCACCGCTCCTCGCGCACTTCGGCGTCCACCCGCACGACCCGTCGGAGAACGCCACGAACAGCTGACCTCGCGGACCGGGCCCGTACCACCCGGCGACCGCACCCGCCCGGCACCCCACCCGGCACCCCACAGGCCCCGGCAACCGCACCCGCCGCCCCACAGGCACGCCACCCCGGTACCCGCACGCACCACCCACGCCACGCCCCACCCGGACGCGGCAACGCCGTCAGGACGACGACCGGCGAACCCGACGCAGAACGGCTGACCAACCCATGCCCGACCTCTCCACCACCCGCTTCCCCGTCCCCGTCGACGCCGCCCTCCGCGAGGCCGGCTGGCAGCCCGGACGCTGGGACATCAAGCAGGCCGAGGAATGGGCCGACACCATCAGCTCGTACGTCACGCCCGCAGGGCACCGCCACCGCGTCTTCCCCGCCGCCGTCGAGGCCTGGGCCGAATTCGGCAACCTCCGCATCGCCCCCCTCGGCCCCGGCCGCCAGATCGCCCCCGCCACCCTCCTCGTCGACCCCCTCGCCGGCATCCACCTCGCCCGCACCCTCTCCGACCTGGGGCGCTCCCTCGACACCGAGATCAGCCCCCTCGGCGAAGAGTGCGACGCACACTCCGTCCTCGCGATCGACCGCGCCGGACGCGTCTACAGCATCGACCACACCGGCGACTGGTACCTCGGCGCCGACATCGACACCGCGCTCGGCACCCTGCTCACCGGCCTCGACCCCACCCGCCTCACCCCCGCCGCCACGGACTGAAGCGGAGCCCCAGCCGAGCACCCGCCGGGCACCGCGGCACCGCCCGGCGCCCGCCGACGCACCGCAGCTCGCCGCCGCCCCCGCGCACCACCACCCCCGGCAGCACCACCCGGCGCACTACACCGACGCCGCCACGCCCGCCCCACGCACCACCACGTCCGGCAGCACCGCCGACACCCGGAAACCGCCCGCATCGGTCTTCCCCGACACGAACACCCCGCCCAGCGCCGTCACCCGCTCCCGCATCCCCACCAGACCGTTGCCGCCCGACGGCAGCCCCGCATCCGCCGCGCCCCCGCCCGACGGGCCGTTCTCCACCTGCATCGCGATCTCCGGCCCCCGATGAGCGATCCGCACCGCGACCTCCGCCCCCGCCGCATGCTTGTGGACGTTCGTCAGCGCCTCCTGCACCACCCGGTACGCCGTCTGCTCCACCTCCGGCGCATACACCCGCGCCTCCCCCTGCACCATCAGCTCCACCACCATGCCCGCCGCACGCGACTGCCCCACGAGCACCTCGATGTCCCCCAGACAAGGACCGTCCCCCGCGGCCGCCGCGGCAGCGGCCGCAGCAGCCACCCCCACCGCCGCCAGCGGCACACCCCCACCCGCGGGACCCGCCGCCGCGGAAGCCGCCACCCCAGCCGCGGACGCCTCCGCGGACACCCCCGACGCCTTCCGGGCCGCCGCCGCCTCCCCCGTACGCAGCACCCCCAGCATCTCCCGCAACTCCGTCAGCGCCTGCCGGCCCATGTCCCCCACCAGCGCCGCGTTCTTCACCGCCTTCGGCGGATCCTTCAACGCCACCGCCTGCAACGCCGCCGCGTGCACCACCATCAGACTCACCCGGTGCGCCACCACGTCGTGCATCTCCCGCGCGATCCGCGTCCGCTCCTCCGTACGTGCCCACTCCGCCCGCTGCTCCGCCCGGTCCGCCAGCAGCGACAGCTCCGCCTCCAGGCTGTCCGCACGCTCCCGCAGGCTCTCCATCAACCGCCGCCGCGCCCCCACGTACAGCCCGAGCAGCACCGGCGGCGCCGTCACCCCCACCGACACCAGCACCGCCAGGAACGGCACGTACCAGGAACCGGCGTGCAACGCCGTCCCACCCACGTCCTGCCGCGTACGCACGTACGCCACGATGAACGCCGCCACGAACGACATGGCCGTCAGCGCCGCGATGATCCGCCGGGGCGCCTGCGACGAGGCCAGCGCGTACAGGCCCACCAGACCCAGCACGATCCCCATCTCGGCCGGCGTCACCGCCACCGCCACCAGCACCACCGCGTACGGCCACCTGCGCCGCACCAGCACCACCGAACCCACCAGCAATCCGAAGATCACACCCAGCGGGACCGGCAGGGAGGAGGCCTGCGCGAACCTGACCCCCTCGACACCGCACTCCAGGGCCGACACCGCGGCCAGCCCCACATCGAGAGCGACACTCCGGCGCCGCTCCCACCACCAGTAGCCGCGGGTGGTCCCTCCCGCGGCGTCCCGGTGCTCCCCCGTCGTGGTCATGCCTCCCAGCCTAAAGGGGCCCGCATCCGATTTTCCGGTGACCGACCGGTATGCCACCGATCACACATTCGACAGAACGTCTCTCCGTTAACTCGAACTGGTGAACCAGGCGGAAGCGATCATCGGAATCGAACATTCCGCCGGAAGATCGCCACATGACCGACCTGAACAGCAGATACACGGATTTTGAGGACTTACGGAAACAAGTCCTGACCCTTCGGCGACAAGGCCTCAGCCGCCGGCAGATCCGCGACCGCGTCCACATCCACAACAACGATCTCCTCAACCGCCTGCTCGACGGCGAACCCGCCCCCGCCTGGACCCGCCGCCCGAACGCCAAGGACGAATTGCGCGAGAAGGCCCGCGCACTGCGCCTCGAAGGCCTCACCTACGACCAGATCCAGCTCGAACTCGGCTGCTCGAAGGGCTCGATCTCCCTCTGGGTGCGCGACCTGCCGAAACCGGAACGCCTCGACGCCAAGGAACAGGCGACCTTGGCCGCCCGCAAGCGCTGGGAGCACGAACTGGCGGTCCGCGACGAGGAGCGACAGCGCACGAAGGCGGCAGCGAGGGCCGAGATCGGCCGGATGCCCGACCGCGAACTCTTCGTCGCGGGGGTGGCCCTCTACTGGGCCGAGGGCTCCAAGGAGAAGGTGTACGCACGGCGGGAGCGGGTCGTCCTCATCAACAGCGACGCGGACATCATTTCCCTGTATCTCGCCTGGCTCGACCTACTGGGAGTCGAGCGACACAGACTCAGGTTTCGCCTCTCGATTCACGAATCAGCCGATGTACCAGCAGCCGAGCACCATTGGGCCCGCGTCGTCCGCACGGAGCGGTCGACGTTCCAGCGGGCGACCCTCAAGAAGCACAACCCGAAGACCGTCCGCAAGAACGTCGCCGACGGGTATCACGGTTGCCTCACCATCGTGGTGCAGGACAGCGCCGACCTATACCGTCGCGTCGAGGGCTGGTGGTGCGGCATAGTTAGTGGCGTCACGGCCACCGATTAAGAAATGTCCGCTTTGGTGGCTTGTGCTATCCCCTGTGGTGTAATAGGCAACACGGGTTACTTTGGATAACTTGTTCCAGGTTCGAGTCCTGGCAGGGGAGCACTCGCGAAGTTCGGGCCCCGACCGCACGCCGGTCGGGGCCCGATCGCGTCTCCCCTCCGAACCCTCCCGGCTAAGCTGCGAACGTCCCAGCACCTGTACAGCCGAAGGGCCATCCCGTGAGCGTCAATCGCCCGGCCGCCGTCGTCGTCCTCGCAGCGGGGGAAGGCACCCGCATGAAGTCGCGGACTCCGAAGGTCCTGCACGAGATCTGCGGGCGGTCGCTCGTGGGCCACGTCGTCACCGCCTCCCGCGCACTCGATCCCCAGGAGCTGGTCGTGGTGGTGGGCCATGCCCGGGAGCAGGTGGAGGCGCACCTCGCCGGCGCGTACGAGGGTGTGCGCACGGCGTTCCAGGCGGAGCAGCGGGGTACGGGGCACGCGGTGCGTACGGCGCTGGCGGAGCTGGGTGCGGTGCCGGACGGGACGGTGGTGGTGCTGACCGGTGACACGCCGTTGCTGTCGGGCGGCACGCTGTCGGCGCTGGTGGCGTCGCACGAGGCGGACGGCAGCGCGGTGACGGTGCTGACGGCCGAGGTGCCGGATGCGACGGGCTACGGCCGGATCGTGCGGGACGGTGCGAGTGGTGCTGTGACGGCGATCGTGGAGCACAAGGACGCGAGTGACGGGCAGCGGGCGATCCGGGAGATCAATTCCGGGGTGTTCGCGTTCGACGGGCGGTTGCTGGCGGAGGCGTTGGGGAAGGTCCGTACGGACAACAGTCAGGGTGAGGAGTACCTGACGGACGTGCTGGGGATCCTGCGGGAGGCGGGGCACCGGGTGGGTGCTTCGGTGGCGGGGGATTTCCGGGAGATTTTGGGGATCAACAACCGGGTGCAGTTGGCGGAGGCGCGTTCTCTGCTGAATGCGCGGCTGCTGGAGGCGGCGATGCTGGCGGGGGTGACGGTGGTGGATCCCGCGTCGGTGCAGCTGGATGTGACGGTGACGTTCGAGCCGGATTCGGTGGTGCATCCGAACACGCAGTTGTCGGGGTCGACGCATCTGTCGGAGGGGGCGGAGGTGGGTCCGAACTCGCGGTTGCACGACACGTCGGTGGGTGCGGGTGCGCGGGTGGACAACACGGTGTCGGACGGTGCGGTCGTGGGGGACGAGGCGCTGGTGGGTCCGTTCGCGTATCTGCGGCCGGGGACGCGGCTGGGGCTGCGGGCGAAGGCGGGTACGTATGTGGAGTTGAAGAACGCGTCGGTGGGTGAGGGTTCGAAGGTTCCGCACCTGTCGTATGTGGGGGATGCGACGATCGGTGATTTCACGAATATCGGTGCGGCGAGCGTGTTCGTGAACTACGACGGGGAGCGGAAGCACCACACGACGATCGGGTCGCATTGCCGGACGGGGTCCGACAATATGTTTGTGGCGCCTGTCACGGTCGGGGACGGTGTCTACACGGCGGCGGGCTCGGTGATCACGAAGGACGTACCGTCCGGTTCGCTGGCCGTGGCCCGGGGCCAGCAAAGGAATATCGAGGGTTGGGTGGCTCGGAAGCGTCCTGGGTCGGCTGCGGCGAAGGCGGCGGAGGCGGCGGGCGACGGGCCGGGGAACGGCGTCTGACGAGGGGCTGACCGGCACCCGGCCGCTCGCTCTCGCGTACGGTATATCTGCACGATTCGGCTGGCTCGCAGGTACCGGTCCCGGTACGTGCGGGTGCAGCAGCATCCGACACGTCTGAGGAGTCTGTGCTGTGACCGGGATCAAGACGACCGGCGAGAAGAAGCTGATGTTCTTTACCGGCCGCGCCCACCCCGAGCTGGCCGAGGAGGTTGCGCAGCAGCTGGGTGTCGGGATCGTTCCGACGAAGGCGTTCGATTTCGCGAACGGCGAGATCTATGTGCGCTACCAGGAGTCGGCGCGTGGGGCGGACGCCTTCCTGATTCAGAGCCACACTGCCCCGATCAACAAGTGGATCATGGAAACGCTCATCATGATCGACGCGTTGAAGCGGGCGTCGGCCCGTTCGATCACGGTGATCATGCCGTTCTACGGGTATGCGCGGCAGGACAAGAAGCACCGCGGGCGGGAGCCGATCTCGGCGCGGCTGATCGCGGATCTGCTGAAGACGTCGGGTGCGGACCGCATCTTGACCGTGGACCTGCACACGGATCAGATCCAGGGGTTCTTCGACGGTCCGGTGGACCATCTCTTCGCGCTGCCGGTCCTGGCGGACTACGTGGGTGCGAAGGTGGACCGTTCGAAGCTGACGGTCGTGTCGCCGGACGCGGGCCGGGTGCGTGTCGCGGACCGCTGGTGCGACCGGCTGGGTGCGCCGCTGGCGATCGTCCACAAGCGGCGTGACAAGGATGTCGCGAACCAGGTGACGGTGCACGAGGTCGTCGGTGACGTGAAGGGCCGTGTGTGTGTCCTGGTCGACGACATGATCGACACGGGTGGCACGATCTGTGCGGCGGCGGACGCGCTGTACGCGCACGGTGCGGCGGACGTGATCGTGACGGCGACGCACGGTGTGCTGTCGGGTCCTGCGGCGGACCGGCTGAAGAACTCGAAGGTGAGCGAGTTCGTGCTGACCAACACGCTGCCGACGCCGGGTGAGCTGGCGCTGGACAAGATCACGGTGCTGTCGATCGCGCCGACGATCGCGCGTGCGGTGCGTGAGGTCTTCGAGGACGGTTCGGTGACGAGCCTGTTCGACGAGGAAGCGTGACGGGTTCGGCGCTGCCGGTGTCGGCCTGAGGCGGCCCTCGGTCGGGGTGCGGCGTGTATGACGTCCGCGGGTGTCACTGGTGTGGTGGGTGAGCCTGCGGGGTTTGGTGCGGTGGGCGCGGGTGGGACGGCTGAGGCGTAACGCTTCTGCGGTTCCGCCCGCGCCTTCGTGCTTCCGGCCGGTGCCCCGGCCGCGGGCCCGTCGTCGGCCCCGGGACGGGGGTGGGGCCGGTCGCTGCCGCTGCCCCGTCCCTGGCGCCCCTCCCGCGGGCCGCCCTCCCCTGGTACCTCGTACCTCGTACCCGACGCCTCGCGTCCGGTGCCCCGGGCTCGCGGGTCTGCAGGGGGCCTCCCGGCTCCCGCTCCTGCCTCGTACCCGACGCCTGGTGCCCAGCGCCTCCCGCTCGCGTCTCGTGCCTCGTGCTTCCTGCCGAGGTGATCGATTTCTGGGCGGCCTCCCGCGCCGGGTAGACTTCTACAGTTGCTCGGCGAGGGAGGCCGTACGCGTTCGCGCGTGACGGCGGTCCGTTATCGACGCGCGCTCCATGCAGCAGGCCCGATGGTGGCCGGGTGACGACGAAGGAATGCATCCGTCCCCGCTGTTGAAGGAGCCGCCGTCATGGCCGAGCTGAAGATCACCTCTGAGACCCGCACCGAGTTCGGCAAGGGCGCTGCCCGCCGCATCCGTCGCGCCAGCAAGGTGCCCGCCGTGATCTACGGCCACGGCGCGGAGCCGGTCCACGTCACCCTCCCGGGCCACGACCTGATGATGGCGCTCAAGACCGCGAACGTCCTGCTGAGCCTGGACATCGACGGCCGCAACGAGCTGGTCATCCCCAAGGCCGTGCAGCGCGACCCGCTGAAGGGCTTCATCGAGCACGTCGACCTGCTGGCCGTGAAGCGCGGCGAGAAGGTCACCGTCGAGATCAACGTCCTGACCGAGGGCGAGCTGGCCCCGGGCCAGAACCTGCTGGAGCACGTGCTGAGCACGGTCTCCGTCGAGGCCGAGGCCACCCACATCCCCGAGTCGGTCACGGTGTCCGTCGAGGGCCTGACCGTCGGCGACGCGGTCCTGGCGAAGGACATCACCCTGCCGTCGGGCACCACGCTGGTGACCGAGGAGGAGGCCGTCGTC
Organism: Streptomyces fuscigenes; assembly: GCF_021556455.1. GTDB lineage: Bacteria > Actinomycetota > Actinomycetes > Streptomycetales > Streptomycetaceae > Streptomyces > Streptomyces fuscigenes. Next base: position 9,536 of record NZ_JAKGCV010000062.1, read on the forward strand.
CTGCAGGTGCTGGCCGCGCAGGCCGAGGAGCCGGCCGCCGAGGGCGCCGAGGGCGAGGAGGAGGCCGCGGAGGCCTGAGCCCCGCGAGCCCCGCACTGACGCCACGGGGCGGGTGGACCGCAGGGTCCGCCCGCCCCGTACGCGTGTCCCGGCCGGGTGCTGGTTCACTGTCCCTACGGTGCGTACGGACGCGCGTGAACGGGCGTGGACCGGTGCGAGCAAGCACGAGCACGACGAGCTACGAGGGTTGTTGACGATGACGACGGATGGATCCGCGCCCTGGCTGATCGTGGGCCTCGGCAATCCGGGCCCGGGGTACGCGGCCAACCGCCACAACGTGGGGTTCATGGTGGCCGACCTGCTGGCCTCCCGGATCGGCGGCTCGTTCAAGCGGGCCGGCAAGGCGCAGGCGCAAGTGCTGGAGGGCAGGCTGGGTCCGATGGGTCCGGGCAGCCGTCGCGTGGTGATCGCGAAGCCGACGTCGTTCATGAACCTGTCCGGCGGCCCGGTGTCGGGGCTGCGGGACTTCTACAAGGTGGACACGGCGCACATCGTGGCGGTCCACGACGAGCTGGACCTCGATCACGGGGCGCTGCGTCTGAGGCTGGGCGGCGGGGACAACGGCCACAACGGCCTGAAGTCGATGACGAAGGCGATGGGCCGGGACTACCACCGGGTGCGTTTCGGTATCGGCCGGCCGCCGGGCCGCATGCAGGTCGCGGACTTCGTGCTGAAGGACTTCTCGTCCGCGGAGCGCAAGGAGCTGGACTATTTCGTGGACCGTGCGGCGGACGCGGTGGAGGCCCTGGTGATCGAGGGCCTGGAGCAGGCGCGCGCGACGTACGACTCGTAGGCGGCGGCCGCGCCGGGTGCCGGCGGACGGGTGCCGGGCCGGGGCATGCGGCACGCGCGTGGGTGCGGTGCGGTGCTTCGGGGGCAACGGGCGGGTGGACGCGGCGTCTTGCGGGTGGGGCCGGCCGGTGGTGGTGGACGTGTGCGGCAGCGGGGGCGGCCTGGCGGGCGTTTGACGAGGAGCCATGCCATGGCCAAGGATCCGGCCATGCCTTCGACGTCCTCGAGTTCGCGGTCCGCGCTGTCCGTCGGCCGGTCCCTGGTGATGGCGCTGGTCGCCGTGGTGCTGCTCGTCGGCGGGGGCTACGCGTCGTGGGGCGAGGCCCAGCACGTGCTGCTCGCCAAGGGCCGCCAGCACGGGGAGTTCGCGGTGACGGCGTGCGGGGACGCGACGTGCGCGGGGTCGTTCGACCCGGACGGTCCTGCGGGCCCGGAGTCGGACATGACGATCAAGGATTCGGTGGCGGCGCGCAAGGGCGAGCGTTTCCCGGTGGTGGTGAAGCCGGGTACGCGCGAGGTGGTACGCAGCGACACGGCGGGCAGCCTGCACGCGTGGGTGCCGATGGGCGGTGCGCTGCTGCTGGCGGGGCTGGTGATAGCGGGCGGGATGCGTCTGGGGCGGTTCGGCCTGATCGTGTCGGCTCTGGGGGCGGCGCAGTTGCTGGCCACGTTCCTGCTGCTGTGAGCCGCGGGGCGCGGCCGCCCGTGGTGAGCGGGTTCTCGGTGCGCCCGTGGTGAGCGGATTCCGGGTGCGTCGGTGGTGAGCGGATTCCGGGTGCGTCGGTGGTGAGCGGGTTTCCCGGTGCGCCCGTGGTGAGCGGGTTTCCCGGTGCGTCGCCCGTGGCGAGTGGGCTCCCGGTGCGTCCGTGCGGTCCCGGGACGGCCCACGGCCGCACGGAGGGTGTCTCCCGTGCGGCCGTGGGGCGTTCGTGGTGCGGGGCGGGGCGTCAGCCGGTGTTGCGCAGGCCGGCCGCGACGCCGTTGACCGTCAGGAGCAGGGCCCTGGCGAGCAGCGGGTCGGGGGCCTCCTGGGCCTCGGCGGCCTTGCGCTGGCGGGCCAGCAGGGCGACCTGGAGGTAGGAGATCGGGTCCAGGTAGGCGTCGCGGATGGCGAACGTCTGCTGGAGGACCTTGTTGGAGTCGAGGAGCTTCTCGCCACCGGTGATGCGGAGGATCTCCTGGCAGGTGAGGGCGTGTTCGGCCTCGATGTCGGCGAAGACGTGCTTCAGGTTGTCGGGGACGAGGGTGTCGACGTAGTGGCGGGCGATCCGCAGGTCGGTCTTGGCGAGGGTCATCTCGACGTTCGACACGAAGTTGCCGAAGAAGTGCCACTGCTCGTACATCTCTTCGAGCACGGAGTCGAGGCCGGCCTCGCGCAGTGCCTTGAGGCCGGAGCCGACGCCGAACCAGCCGGGCACGATCTGCCGGGACTGGGTCCAGCCGAACACCCAGGGGATGGCGCGCAGGCCGTCGAGGCCGGCCCCGGAGTCGGGGCGGCGGGAGGGCCGGGAGCCGAGGTGGAGGTCGGCGAGCTGGTCGACGGGCGTGGAGGCGAAGAAGTACGCGGGCAGGTCGGGGTCCTCGACGAGCCTCCGGTAGGCCGCGTGCGCGGCGTCGGAGACGGTGTCCATGGCCGCGTCCCAGCGGGCGAGCGCCTCGGAGGACTGGCGGGGCGCGGTGTGCAGTGCGGAGGCCTGCAGTGTCGCTGCGACGGTCAGTTCGAGGTTCTCGCGGGCGAGGGACGGGATCAGGTACTTGTCGGAGATGACCTCGCCCTGCTCGGTCACCTTGATCTCGCCCTCGAGGGTGCCCCAGGGCTGGGAGAGGATGGCGTCGTGGGAGGGGCCGCCGCCGCGGCCGACGGTGCCGCCGCGGCCGTGGAAGAGGCGCAGGCGCACGCCGTGGCGGTGGGCGACGTCGCGCAGCCGGCGCTGGGCGCGGTGGATCTCCCACTGGGAGGTGGTGATGCCGCCGAACTTGGAGGAGTCGGAGTAGCCGAGCATGACCTCCTGGACCTCGCCGCGCAGGGAGACGAGGCGGCGGTAGGAGGGGTCGGAGAGCATCTCGTCGAGGATGACGTCGGCGGCGCGGAGCTCGTCGGTGGTCTCCAGCAGCGGCACGATGCCGATCTTGGCCCAGCCGCCGTGCAGGTCGAGGAGGCCGGCTTCGCGGGCGAGGACGGCGGCGGCGAAGACGTCGTCGGCGCCCTGGCACATCGAGATGATGTAGGACTCGATGACTTCGGGGCCGAAGCGTTCGAAGGCCTGCTTGATGGTGTGGAAGACGCCGAGGGTCTTGGTGCCGGCGGCGTCGAGGGGGGCGGGGCGGGGGGCGAGGGGGCGGCGGGAGCGGAGTTCCTTGGCGAGGAGCCTCTGCCGGTTCTCGCGGGGCATGTCGGCGTAGCGCCAGGATTCCTCGCCGAGCCGGTCGAACAGCTGGCCGAGGGCGTGGTGGTGGGCGTCGGCGTGTTCGCGTACGTCCATGGTGGCGAGCTGGAGGCCGAAGGCGGCGAGGGTGCGGATGGTGCGGTCCATGCGGCCGTCCGCGAAGAGGCCGCCGCGGTATTCGCGCAGGGACGTCTGGATGAGCGTGAGGTCGGTGAGGAGTTCGGCGGTGCCGAGGTAGTCGCGGCCGGGTTCGTGGGGGGTGTTGCGGGCGAGGCGCTCGCGGGTGTTGACGAGCTTCTGCCGGATGCAGGTGGCCTTGAGCCGGTAGGGCTCCTCGGCGTTGAGGCGCTTGTAGCGGGGGCTGATCTCCGGGAGGCGCTGCAGGTCGGTGGCGAGGGAGTCGAGGAGTTCCTCGGTGGCGCCGGTGTAGCGGATGGAGTTGGAGAGCTGCCCGCGGAGGGTGTCGATCATGTCGAGCGCGTCGGTGATGCCGTGCTCGTGCTGGAGGATCAGGACTTCGCGGGTGACGTCGGGGGTGACGTTCGGGTTGCCGTCGCGGTCGCCGCCGATCCAGGTGCCGAAGCTCAGGGGGCGGGTGCCGTGCGGCATCTCGACGCCGACGCGCTCGAGTTCGGCGGTGAGGTCCTCCAGGACGTCGCCGACGGCGTTGGCGTGGAGCTCGTCGAGGTAGTAGATCGCGTTGCGTGCCTCGTCGGCGGGCTCGGGCCGTACGACGCGCAGTTCGTCGGTCTGCCAGATCAGGTCGATGGACTCGGCGAGGCGCAGGTCGTGGCGGCGCCGGTCGGACGGGTTGACCGGGGTCTCCAGCAGTTCCGCGATGCGGCGCAGCTTGTTGAGCACGGAGCGGCGGGCGGCCTCGGTGGGGTGTGCGGTGAAGACGGGGCGCACGTTGAGGTTGCGTACGGTCTCGCGCAGGTGGTCGGGGTCGGCGTCCTTGAGGCGGTCGGCCGTACGGGCGAGAAGTCCGCCTTCGGCGGCGCGGCGTTCGCGCATTTCCCGGCCGCGGTGGACCTGCTCGCCGACGTTGGCGAGGTGGAAGTAGGTGGAGAAGGCGCGGACCAGCTTGGCCGCGGTGTTCAGGTCGGTCTCGCCGAGCAGCTCGGCGGCTGCCTCGCCGTCCTCGCGGGTGAGGGCGCGGACCCGTTCGACGAGGTCGAGGAGTTCCTGTCCCTCCTGCCGTACGAGGGTCTCGCCGAGGAGGTCGCCGAGGCGGCGGATGTCGGACCGCAATTCGGCGTTCGCGGCGGCGCCGGCGGAGGCGGAAAGGGCGCTGGGGGCCGGGGCGGCCTGGCTCGTGGTCTGGTCGGCACTGCTCACAGGTGCGGCTCCTTGCAGTGTTTGAGCACGTCTGGAGGGTTCTGGAGACTTCGGGACCGCCTGCCGGTCGTCGTGGGGCAGCCGGTCGTGCGGACCGCGCTGTCCGACGGGCACAAGGATAGGTGCCCGTTGCCCGACGTTATCCACAGACCTCTTGTGGCGACGTTGCTCACTGCCATACTTACGATGCCGTAGGTTACGCACCCGTATCCGGGCAACTGCCGTATATCTCACCCCAGGGGATCCCCATGACCACAACCCCCGAAGTGATCGAAGACTCCTCCCCCCACTCCGCGCCGTCCGGCGCACCGCTCCCGTCCGCCACGCTCGGCGGCGACAAGAAGCGCTCCATCGAGCAGCTGGCCCTGCTGCTGTTCATCTTCGTGCCGTTCGTGGCGCTGATCGCCGCGATCCCGCTGGCCTGGCGATGGGGCGGCATCAGCTGGCTCGACCTGGGCCTCATGGTCGTCATGTACTACATCGGGTGCCACGGCATCACGATCGGCTTCCACCGCCATTTCACGCACGGGGCCTTCAAGGCGAAGCGTCCGCTGCGGATCGCGCTGGCGGTGATGGGCTCGATGGCGGTGGAGGGCCCGGTCGTGCGCTGGGTCGCCGACCACCGCAGGCACCACAAGTTCTCGGACGCCGAGGGGGACCCCCATTCCCCGTGGCGTTTCGGCGAGACGCTGCCGGCCCTGATGAAGGGGCTGTGGTGGGCGCACATCGGCTGGCTCTTCGACGAGGAGCAGACCCCGCAGCACAAGTACGCGCCCGACCTGATCAAGGATTCCGCCATTCGGATGGTCTCCAAGCAGTTCGCGATGTGGACGCTGGTGTCGCTGCTGGTGCCGCCGCTGGTGGGCGGTCTGGCGACGATGTCGTGGACGGGCGCGTTCACGGCGTTCTTCTGGGGCTCGCTGGTGCGGGTCGCGCTGCTGCACCACGTGACGTGGTCGATCAACTCGATCTGCCACGCGGTCGGCAAGCGCCCCTTCAAGTCGCGTGACCGCAGCGGGAACGTGTGGTGGCTGGCGATCCTGTCGTGCGGCGAGTCGTGGCACAACCTGCACCACGCGGATCCGACGTGCGCGCGTCACGGCGTGCTGCGCGGGCAGATCGACTCCAGTGCGCGGCTGATCCGCTGGTTCGAGCGGTTCGGCTGGGCGCACGACGTGCGGTGGCCGAGCGCGGAGCGGATCAGCGCGAAGCGGACGCCGGCGCGGGCGAACGCCGCCTGACGCGGCCGTCCCGGGCGGGGGCCCGAGCGGGCCGCCGGGGACTGTCGGGTCCCGGGACGGCAGGCGTAACGGGCCTGCCGTCCCGTGTGGGGCTTCGATGCCCGGGGTCCTCACGGGCCGATGGGGCATGATGGCGCCCGTGGCGACCGACACGAGTTCGAACAGTGCGGGTGGTGGCGGCAAGGCCGGCCGTCCCGCCCCGGGCAGACGCGCGCGCCGGGTCCGGATGACCGGGGCGGAGCGCCGCCAGCAGCTGCTCGACATCGGCCGCACCCTCTTCGCGGAGAAGGGCTTCGAGTCCACGTCGGTGGAGGAGATCGCGGCGAAGGCCGGGGTGTCCAAGCCGGTGGTGTACGAGCACTTCGGCGGCAAGGAGGGCCTGTACGCGGTCGTCGTGGACCGCGAGATGCGCCAGCTGCTGGACATGGTGACGGGCGCGCTCACGGCGGGCCATCCGCGGGAGCTGCTGGAGCAGGCCGCGTTCGCGCTGCTGGACTACATCGAGGCGTACACGGACGGCTTCCGCATCCTCGTGCGGGACTCCCCCGTCGCCCAGTCCACGGGTACGTTCGCGTCGCTGATCAGTGACATCGCGACGCAGGTCGAGGACATCCTCGGCCTGGAGTTCAAGGCGCGCGGCTTCGAGCCGAAGCTCGCCCCCCTGTACGCGCAGGCGCTGGTGGGCATGGTGGCCCTGACGGGCCAGTGGTGGGTGGACGCCCGCCGCCCGAAGAAGGCCGAGGTGGCGGCGCACCTGGTGAACCTGGCCTGGCACGGCCTGGGCAACCTGGAGGCGAAGCCGCGGATGATAGGCCACCGCAAGGTCTGAGTCCGGGGGCTCTGCCGTGCCTCCCGGCGGGGCTCGCCGTGTCGCTCACTCGTAGTGATGACGCGGGGCCGAAGCGGCGGCTACGGTGAGGCGGTAGGCCTACCGTCGCGCCCATGGGAGGAACCATGACCGCCGAGTCCCTGCCGGACGGAGCACTTCAGCGCTGGCCCACACCCCCCGTGGACGGCTACACCGTGGACGACCTGTTCACGCTTCCGGATCTCCCGCCGCACACAGAGCTGATCGACGGGAGCCTGGTCTTCGTGAGTGCGCAGCGCGACTTTCATACCGTGACGACGGACCTGCTGGTCACGGGTTTGCGCAGAACGGCACCGCCGGAAATGAGGGTCCGCCGCGAAATGACCGTGGTGCTCAACGACCGCAACGCGCCGGAACCCGACCTGTGTGTCGTCGACGCGCGCGTGGTGGACGGCGAGAGGACCCGCTACCGGGCCGAGGACGTCGTTCTGGTCGTGGAGGTCGTCTCACCGGAGTCGGAGTCGCGGGATCGTGAGACGAAGCCGCTGAAGTACGCCAGGGCAGGCATCCCCAACTTCTGGCTGGTGGAGCGGGCGGGCAGTGATCACCATCCGGTCGTTCACGCGTATGCGTTGGACCTGCCGACCCGCGCCTACGGGCTCACCGGGATCCACCACGAACAACTGAAGACCACCGTCCCCTTCGACATCGACATCGACATCTCTCTGGACGCCCTGCGCACGCTGTGACCGGGCGCCGTGCCGTGCGGCCGTCGACCCCGGCCCCCGTGTCGATCACTCGTAGTGATGACGCGGGGCCGAAGTGGCGGCTACGGTGAGGCGGTAGGCCTGCCGTCGCGCCCATGGGAGGAACCATGACCGCCGAGCCGCCCGGGAACGACCTGTCCAGGTGGCCGGTGCCCCCGCAGGACGGCTACACGGTCGACGACCTGTTCACGCTGCCGGAACTCCCGCCGCACACCGAGATGATCGACGGAAGTCTCGTCTTCGCGAGCCCGCAGCGCCGCTTCCACGCCCGCGTCATCCACGTGCTCAGCCGGATGCTGGACGCCGCCGCGCCGGAGCACCTGTCGGTCGAACCCGAGATGGCGGTCCGCATCGATCGCCGCACGGCACTGGAGCCCGACATCTCGGTGGTGCGCGCGGAGGCGGTGGAGGGCCTGTCGCAGACGTCCTTCGTCGCGGCGGACGTGGTGCTGGCGATCGAGGTCGTCTCGCCCGAGTCGCAGGCGAGGGACCGCAAGACCAGGCCGGTCCGGTACGCGGAAGCGGGCATCGCGCATTTCTGGCTGGTCGAGAGGGCCGAGGCGGACGGGCACCCCGTGGTCCACGTCTACGAGCTCGACGCCGTCACCCGCGCCTACGGGCTCACCGGCATCCACCACGACCGGTTGAAGACCACCGTCCCCTTCGACATCGACATCGACATCTCCCTGGACGCCCTGCGCACGCTGTGACCGGGGCCCGCCCGGACGCCGGGCGGCGGCGTGCGCGCCGTCAGGTCCGCGGCTCCAGGATTTCGAGCCGGTTGCCCACCGGGTCGTGGGTGTGGAAGCGGCGGTGGCCGGGGAGGGCGTCGTCCCAGGTGATGTCGGCGCCGCGGGCCGCCAGGCGGGCTGCGTACGCGTCGATGCCCGTGACGAGCAGGCCGGGGTGTGCCTTGCGGGCGGGGCGGAAGTCCTCCTCGATGCCCAGGTGGAGGCGGACGCCCGCCGACCGGAACCAGCACCCGCCGCGGGCCGCGAGCGCCGGGGGTTTCGGCTCCTCGTCCATCCCCAGCACTCCCCCGTAGAAGGCACGCAGCGCGTCCTCAGAGCCCGGCGGCGCGGCGAGCTGCACGTGGTCGACGGCGGTGAGCGTCATGCGGGGCGCCGGGCGACGGCGAAGAGGCGGCGGAAGGGGAAGACCGTGCCGTGCGGGGTGGGCGGGTAGGCCTTGCGCAGCGCGTCGCGGTACTCGGCGATGAAGGCGGCCGCGGCCGCTCCGCCGTCGTCCTCGGCCCCGAGTTCGGTCAGTACGGGCCGCAGCGCCGTGCCCTTGACCCAGTCGAGGACGGGGTCCTCGCCCTGGAGGACCTGGAGGTAGGTCGTCTCCCAGACGTCGGCGTCGCAGCCGAGGCCGAGCAGCGTGGTGAGGTAGTCGGCGGGCTCCAGGACGGGCGCGGAGCGCAGCAGTCCGCCGAGGCGGGAGCGCCAGCGCGGCGAGGCGGCGATCTCGCGCAGGATCGTGTGGCTGGGGGCGTCGAAGTTGCCGGGGACCTGGAAGGCGAACGTGCCGCCGGGGGTGAGGCCGTCCAGCCAGGCCGGGAACGACGCGGCGTGGCCGGGGACCCACTGGAGGGTGGCGTTCGAGACGATGAGGTCGTACCTCTCGTCGGGCACCCAGGTCGCGGCGTCCGCCTCGCGGAAGTCGAGCGAGCCGCCGCCGGGGGTGGGGCCCTCGTGTTCGGTGCGGGCCCGGTCGAGCATGGCCCTCGACGTGTCGAGGCCGGTGATGCGGGCGGCGGGCCAGCGCTCGGCGAGCAGCGCGGTGACGTTGCCGGGGCCGCAGCCGAGGTCGGCGACGCGGGGCGCGCCGCCCGCGGCGGGCGGGTCCTGCACGCGGGCGAGGAGGTCGAGGAAGGGGCGCGCGCGGTGGCCGGCGTGCCGCAGGTACTGGGCCGGGTCCCAGGCGGGTGTGCCGGAGGCGGGTGCCGGCCGGTCGGGCGGGGGCTGTGCGGGCATGCGGGTGCCTTTCGGACGGGGTCGGCCGGACGTCGCGGCGCGCCGTCCGGGGGCGTGGCACCACCCTGCACCCGAATATATCTTGACGTCAAGAGACTTCATGTCGAGGGACCAACTACACTGACGACCATGGAGGACGAGGTCGACCGACTGGTCGCGGCGTGGCGCCGGGAGCGCCCCGACCTGGACGTGGAGCCGCTGGAGGTGCTCAGCCGCGTGTCCAGGCTGGCTCGGCACCTCGACCGCGCGCGACGGCTCGCGTTCACCGAGCACAGCCTGGAGCCGTGGGAGTTCGACGTCCTGACGTCCCTGCGCCGCGCGGGCACGCCGTACCAGCTCTCTCCGGGCCAGTTGCTGACCCAGACGCTCGTCACGTCGGGCACGATGACCAACCGCATCGACCGCCTGGCCAAGAAGGGCCTCGTCGAGCGGCTGCCCGATCCCAGCGACCGCCGTGGCGTCCTCGTCCGGCTGACGCCCGAGGGCCGGGACCGGGCCGACCAGGCGCTCGCGGGACTGCTCGACCAGGAGCGCGCACTCCTGTCCGAGCTGTCCCGCGCGCAGCGCGGCGAGCTGGCGGGGCTGCTACGCCAGCTGACCGCCCCGTTCGACAACGTCCCCGGGGCCGGCTAGCTCCGCCGGTCCCACACCGGCCCGGCGCGCGAGCGCGACGGCGGCCAGGGTGGAGTGCACGCCGAGCTTGCCGAGCACGTTCTGCATGTGCGTGCGGACGGTGTGCGGGGAGAGGAACAGCCGCTCGGCGACGGCCTTGCGGCCGAGCCCCGCGACCATGCAGCGCAGCACCTCGCGCTCGCGCGGCGTGAGCGACTCCACGAGGCGCTCGCTCTCCGTGCGGTGCTTGCGGGCGGCCGTCAGCTCCCTGAGGACCCCCGTCAGCAGCGCGGGCGGCAGGTGCGTCTCGTCGCGCAGGACACCCCTGATCACGGCGAGCAGCCGCTGCAGCGAGCAGTCCTTGGCGACCCAGCCCGACGCGCCGGCCTGCAGCGCGAGCGCCGCGCGGCGCGGGTCGTCGCGCTCGGCCAGCACGACCGTGCGCACCGAGGGCTGGCTCGTGCGCACCCCGGCGACGAGCGACAGGCCGTCGACGAACACCAGTTCGCCGCCGCCCTCGGGGCCGGGTGCGGCGGCACCCGGCCCGCCC
>NZ_JAKGCV010000630.1 GCF_021556455.1 Streptomyces fuscigenes
CGACGCTGCCCGGGCCCGGGGCGCGCCCCCGCGAGCGCCTTCCCGGCTCGTCCGCCCCGCTCACGCGCCGCCCGCCGCGGCCGCCGCCCGCCGCACGAAGCGGGTCGCGAACTCGGGAGTGGCCGCCCAGTGGGTGTGCAGGTAGCTGGCGTGCACCCCCCGCCGTACGAAGCCCTCCATGCGCCGCTCGGGCCGCACCAGTCCCCAGGCCGGATACGGGCCCGCGCCCGGCTCCAGGACCGTGCGGTGGAACTCGTGGCCGCGCGTGCGCGTCCCGGCCTCGGCGATCGAGCTGTCCCCGATCGCGACGGCCTCCCGGTAGCCCAGCGTCAGCCGCTCGGTCATCCGCGCGTCGGCGTCCAGCACCCCGCACATCTGCCGGCCGTCGAGCGACCGGGCGAGGTAGAGCAGCCCCGCGCACTCGGCCGCGACCGGCGCACCCGAGTGCGCCAGCGCGGCCACCGCGCGCCGCAGCTCGTCGTTGGCCGACAGCTCCGGCGCGTACACCTCGGGGAAGCCGCCGCCCACGACCAGCGCCGCGGTGCGCGGCGGCAGGCCGTCGTCGCGCAGCGGGTCGAACGTGACGACGTCCGCGCCGGCCGCCCGCAGCAGCTCGGTCTGCTCCGCGTACGAGAACGTGAACGCGGAACCGCCCGCCACCGCGACCACGGGCCGCGCGTCGGTCACCGGGCCGCCGCCGACCGCGTCCGACGGGTCCCAGGCCGGCGCGTCGAGCGGCGGCGCGGAGCGGGCGAGCGCCAGCAGCGCGTCGAGGTCGCAGCCCGCCCGTACGTGCTCCGCGAGCGCCCGGGTCGCCGCGACGGCGTCGGCCTGCCGCTCCGCCACCGGCACCAGGCCGAGATGGCGCGAGGGCGTGCCCACGCCGTCCGACCGGCGCAGCACGCCGAGGACGGGCACCCCGCAGTCGTCCAGGGCCTCGCGCAGCAGCGCCTCGTGCCGGTCGGAGCCCACCTTGTTCAGGATCACCCCGCCGACCCGCACGTCCGGGTCGAAGCCGACGAAGCCGTGCACCAGCGCCGCCACCGAGCGCGACTGCGAGGACGCGTCGACCACCAGCACGACCGGCGCCCGCAGCAGCTTGGCCACGTGCGCGGTCGAGGCGAGCTCGCCCTGGCCCGCGGCCCCGTCGTACAGGCCCATCACGCCCTCCACGACGGCGAGGTCGCAGCCCGCGGCGCCGTGCGCGAACAGCGGCGCCACCAGCTCGGGCCCGCACAGGTACGCGTCGAGGTTGCGCCCCGGCCGCACGACCGGGCCGCTGCCCGAGACGGCGAGCGCGTGGTAGCCGGCGTCGATGTAGTCCGGCCCGACCTTGTGCGGGGACACGGTGAGGCCGCGCCCGGTGAACGCGGCCATCAGGCCGGTGGCGACGGTGGTCTTGCCGCTGCCGGAGGACGGCGCGGCGACGACCAGCCGCGGGACGGCGCTCACCACGCCGCCACCCGCGCCTCCGCCGTCCCGGCGGCGCCCGCTGCCCGGGCGGTCCCCGGCTGTCGCGCCGGGCCCGCGCCCCGGTCCGCTCCCGCGGTCGTCCGCGCGGCGCCGGGCGTCACCATTCGATGCCTCGCTGGCCCTTCTGACCCGCGTCCATCGGGTGCTTCACCTTCGTCATCTCCGTCACGAGGTCCGCGAAGTCCATCAGCTCCTGCGGGGCGTTGCGGCCCGTGATGACCACGTGCTGGGTGCCGGGCCGGTCGCGCAGCACCTCGACGACCTCGGCCGTGTCCACCCAGCCCCAGTGCAGCGGGTAGGCGAACTCGTCGAGCACGTAGAGGCGGTGCGTCTGGGCGGCGAGGTCGCGCTTGACCTGCTCCCAGCCCTCCCGGGCCGCCTCCTCGTTGGACAGCTGGCTGTCGCGCTGGACCCAGGACCAGCCCGCGCCCATCTTGTGCCAGGCGACGGTGCCGCCCTCGCCGCTCGCGCCGAGCGTGGTGAGTGCCTTCTCCTCGCCGACGCGCCACTTCGCGGACTTCACGAACTGGAACACGCCGATCGGCCAGCCCTGCGTCCAGGCGCGCAGCGCCAGGCCGAACGCGGCCGTCGACTTGCCCTTGCCCGGACCGGTGTGGACGAGGACGAGCGCACGGTTGCGCCGCTGGCGCGTGGTGAGGCCGTCGTCGGGGACGGCCTCCGGCTTTCCCTGGGGCATCAGGCGGCCCTTCTCGTGTCGGTGGAGGTGCTGTGGCGGGCGTCGCGCGCGTGCTGGGCGTCCCGTACGTCCTTGACGAGGCCGGCGATCGCGTCGGCGCGCAGCTCGTCCAGCGTCACCGCGGTGCCGCCGAGCGCCTGCGCCAGCGAACCGGCCAGGCCGAGGCGCACCGGCCCCGACTCGCAGTCCACGACGACCGACGCGACGCCCTCCGCCGCGTGCAGCGACGCGGCCCGCGCGGCCTGGGCGACGGCGTCCCCGCCGCGTGCCGCGG
>NZ_JAKGCV010000631.1 GCF_021556455.1 Streptomyces fuscigenes
CGGGCGCCAGGGGCGGGGCGCGGTGGGGCGGTGGGTCGTCCCGGCGCGGGCGCGGGGCGCCGCCGTACAGTGGAGGCGCCGGCCGGCTCCGGGGACACGGGCCCGGGCAGGCCCGGCGGAGCGCGGGTGCAGGGGGTGGGGCGTGGCGAACGGCAGTGAGGTCGAGCACGGCTTTCCGCATATCGACACCGTGCGGGCGGCGGTCACCGCGCTGTACCGGCGGCTGACGCCCGACGGTGTCCTCGCGTACGCGGGCAGTGTGGCTCCGGCGGACGTGGCGTTCTCCGACGTGGACGACCTGCACCTGGGCACGCAGCGCGTGGCGCACGTGCTGGTGCGGCAGCTGGGGCTGCCGGACGCGCGCGTCATCGCGAGCTTCCGGGAGATGAAGCACGCGGCGAGCGTGGAACTGACGGCGGGCCCCGAGTACTTCGTCGAGCTGAACGACCGCTTCCGCAGGTACCGCCGGGACATCGGGGCGGCGCTGGCGCACGAGATCACCCACGTGCTGCTGCACCGGCTCGACCTGTCGTTCCCGGGCACCCGGGCGAACGAGATCCTCACCGACACCGTCACGGCGTACCTCGGCGCGGGGTGGCTGCTGCTGGACGCGTACCGGGAGGACCGGGACTCCAGCCAGAAGCTCGGCTACCTGACGCCGGAGGAGTTCGGGTACGTCCTGGCGAAGCGTGCGGCGGTCTTCGGCGAGGATCCGCGGATCTGGTTCACGAGCCCGCAGGGCTACGAGGCGTACACGCGGGGGGCGGCGCGGGCGGAGCGCGACGAGCGGCAGCCGCCGCTGACGACGGCGGGCCGGGTGGGGCGGCACCGGTACGTGCGGGAGCGCCGGCGCGCGCTGGAGCATCCGGGGGCCCCGGGGGATCCGGCGGCGCCGTACGCGTTCGAGGCGCTGGGGGACGGGCCGCGGGTGGCGTTCGCGTGTCCCACATGCCATCAGCGCATCCGGGTACCGGTGCGGGGGCGGGTCAGGGCGCGGTGCGGCCTGTGCCGCACGGTGCTGGAGTGCGACACCTGAGTCCCTGTGGGGCTCCTGGGTCGCGGTGCCGTGGCCGTGATCCGTGCGGCGCCCGGGCTCGTGTGCGGCGCCCGGGGGCCCCGCGGCATCGGGCGTCCGGTGCCGCGGCCGAGTTTTCCTGCACCATCCGAAGATCCTGAGACGGCGAGATGCACGACGAACTGTTCGCGGCGGTGTTCGCGGGCTCCGACGACACCTTGGTGCGCCTGTTGCGGGCCGATGCGGTGGGCGCGGTGGGGGCGGTGGACGGCGAGGGGCGCACGGCCCTGTACGCGGCGGCGGTGGGCGACCGCCCCTCGGCGGTGCGGCTGCTGCTCGCGGCGGGCGCCGATCCGCAGCGTGCGTGCGGCGAGGAGGGCGGGGACCTGCCGCTGTGCGGGGCCGCGAGCGGCGGGCACACGGAGGTGGTGCGGGCGCTCCTCGCCGCGGGGGCGGAGCCCGATCTGCGGGAGGCGTACGGGTTCACGGCGACGGCCTGGGCGGCGGTGCAGGGGTTCGCGGACACGCTGGAGGCGCTGCTTGAGGGCGGGGCGGATCCGGATCTGCCGGGCCCGGGCGGCGAGCGTCCGCTGGTGCTTGCGGCCCGGCGGGGTTCGGTCGCGGCGGTGCGTGCGCTGCTCGGGCACGGCGCGGGCAGCGGCGATCCGGGCGGGCGGGAGGCGGCGCTGGCGGAGGCCAGGCACTGGCTGGAGCGGGACGTGGCGCGGGAGTTGGCGCGGGGGCTGGCCGACGCCTACGGGGACGGATTCGAGACGGTCGTGCGCCGGTCGGCCGAGGACGGCGCGGAGAGCGTGACGGTGGAGCTGCTGCGCGACGGCGCGCTGGTGGCGGGCCGGACGGCGGGGACCGGGCACGCGGGCGTGGCGACGGTGCTTGAGGCGGCGCTGGGGGTCCGGGCCGGGTACGAGGAGCTGGCGCGGCGGGCGCTGCGCTGCCGGGATCCCCGGCGCGACGACTGGCGGGAGTCGGTGGCGGCGCTGGCGGCGATGTCCCCCGAGGAAACGTTTCAGGTGGCGGCCGTGTGGTGCCGGGCGGGCGACGAGTGGCGGCGGACGCTGGCGGCCGACGTGCTGGCGGAGCTGCCGGCGGGGCCGGGCCTGTCGCCGCGGGTCGTGGAGTCGGTGCGGGAGGTGTCGGCCGCGGCCTTCGCGCAGGGGGCGGCGGGCCGGCCGGCCCTGGTGGCGGCAGCGGTGCGGGCGCTGGGGCGGCACGGCTGCCGGCCGGGCGACGTGGCCCGGTACGCGGGACATCCGGACCCGGAGGTGCGCCGGCGGGTCGCGGAGTCGGCGCCGGCGGCGGCCGAGCAGGGGCTCGGCACGCTCGTCGCGCTGACGACGGATCTCGATCCCGCGGTGCGGCGCACGGCCGTGGCGGCGCTCGCCGCGACCGGGGCCGCGGAGTCGCGCGT
>NZ_JAKGCV010000632.1 GCF_021556455.1 Streptomyces fuscigenes
CGCGGGCCGCCCCCCGCGTCCGGCGCCCGGCGGCGCCTCATATGCGGCCCGCCCGGCGCTCGGTGACGAGCAGCCACAGCAGGTACACGCCACCGACAACGGCGGTGACGACACCCGCGGGCAGCTGCCGGCCGCCGAACGCGTGCGTGGCGAGCAGGTCGGCGGCGCACAGCAGCAGCGCTCCCATGAGGGCCGACGCGGCGAGGTTCGGGCCGGGCGCGCGGGTGACCCTGCGGGCGAGCTGGGGCGCGCTGAGCGAGACGAAGGTGATGGGGCCGGCGGCCGCGGTCGCCGTCGCGACGAGCAGCACGGCGCAGGCCATCAGCAGGATGCGGGTGCGCTGGACGGGCACGCCCAGCGCGTATGCCGCGTCGTCGCCCATCTCCATCATCCGCAACTGGCGCGCGTGCCCGAGCGTCAGCGGCACGAGCACGGCGGCCACGCCGAGCATGGGCCACACCTGGCCCCAGTCGGCGCCGTCCAGGGTGCCGGTCATCCACAGCACGGCGCGCGTGGCGTCGACGATGTCGGCCTTGGTGATCAGGTACTGGGTGACGGCGGTGAGCATCGCCGCCGAGCCGATCCCGACGAGGACGAGCCGGTAGCCGTGCACGCCGCGCTTCCACGCCAGCAGGTAGATGCAGGCGCCCGTGGCGAGCCCGCCGACGACCGCGCCGGCCGCCGTCTGCCCGGCCCCGCCGTGGAAGAGGACGATCGAGCACAGCGCGCCGACCGTGGCGCCCTGGCCGAAGCCGATCACGTCGGGGCTGCCGAGCGGGTTGCGGGTGACGGACTGGAAGACGGCGCCGCCGAGGCCGAGGGCCGTGCCGACCAGCAGTCCGACGAGGGCGCGCGGGAGCCGCAGGTCCTGGACGATGAACTCCTGCGCGGCGGTGCCGCCGCCGGTCAGCGTGGTGAGCACGGTGGCGGGCGACATCGGGTAGTCGCCGCTGCCGATGACGACGACGGCCGCGAAAAGCGCCGCGGCGGTCAGCAGCACCAGGGTGAGCGCGGTCCTGGTCCCGATCCGTACGGACAGCAGCCCGCCCGGCGTGCGCACGGAGCGCGTACGGCGCGGGCGCCCGGCGGAGGGCCGGTCCGGCCCGCCCTCGGGCGCGGGCGCCGAGGAGGTGGGAACGGGTGTGGTCACAGCTTCGCCATCCTCCTGCGCCGTACGAGATGGATGAAGACGGGCCCGCCGATCAGCGCCGTCACGATGCCCACCTGGACCTCGGAAGGACGGGCCACGACCCGGCCCACGACGTCCGAACCGACCAGCAGCACCGGCGCCAGGACCGCCGCGTAGGGCAGGATCCACCGCATGTCCGGGCCGGTGATGCTGCGCACCAGGTGCGGGACCATCAGGCCGACGAAGACGATGGGCCCGCACGCGGCGGTCGCCGCGCCGCACAGCAGGGTGACGGCGGTCATCGCGAGGATCCGCGTGCGGGTCAGGTGGGCGCCGAGCGCCCGGGCGGTGTCGTCGCCCATCTCCATGGCGTTGAGGGGGCGCGCGATCAGCAGGGACAGCACGACTCCGGCGGCGATGAACGGCCACAGTTTGCGGATCGTCGACATGTCGGCCGACGCCAGCGAGCCGACCGTCCAGAACCTGATCTGGTCGAGGGCCGCGGTGTTGAGCAACTGGACCGCGTTGACGTACCCGTACAGGGCGGCACTGGCCGCAGTGCCCGCGAGGGCCAGCCGTACCGGCGTCGCGCTGCGGCTGCCGCCGAGCAGGTAGACGGCCGCCGAGACGACGGCCGCTCCGACGAAGGCGAACCACACGTATCCGGTGAACGTGTTGACGCCGAGGAAGCTGATGGCCGACACGACGGCCGCGGCGGCCCCGGCGTTGACGCCGAGCAGGCCGGGTTCGGCGAGGGGGTTGCGGGTGAGGGCCTGCATGACCGCGCCGGCGAGGCCGAGCGCGGCGCCCGCGAGGAGTCCGAGGACGGTGCGCGGGACGCGGACCTGGCTGACGATGACGTCGTCGCGGGTGCCGGTGGACGCGAACAGTCCGTGCCACACGTCGCCGAGCGGCATCGACTTGGCGCCGACGGCGACGCTCGCCACGCACACGGCCGCCAGCAGGACGACGGCGGCGACGAGGCCCGCGCCCCGCACCGCCCGGCGTCCGCGGGGCGGCTCGGCGACGACCGGCGTACCACTGCGTTCTGGGGGACTCTCGACCAACACGCGAGTTAGGTTAGCCTACCCTCCCATGCGCCCGGTCGGGCCGGGCACGAATGCCGTGCGCCGGACGCTTCCGGCGGGACGCCCTCGGCGCCGGCCGGCCCGCCGGCCCACCGCTCGTTCCGGGTCGTCCGCGCGGTCCCGGGCCCTGCCCGTCGGGCCGACCGCCCGTTCCTGGCCGGCTGTCCGTTCCGGAACTCCTGCCCGGTCGCGGCCCGGGCACACCCGCCGGGCCGGAC
>NZ_JAKGCV010000633.1 GCF_021556455.1 Streptomyces fuscigenes
CCGGAGGCCGCGGCGGCGGTGGCGGCCGCGCGCGAGGTCGAGGCCGCCACGGCCCGCCACGGCGGGCTGCACGCCAACGTGGACCTCGCGCTCGCCGCGCTCACCGTGGCCGCCGGCATGGATCCGGAGGCGGGCGAGGCGGTGTTCGCGGTGGCCCGCACGGCCGGGTGGATCGCGCACGCCAGGGAGGAGTACGCGGAGCAGCCGCTGCGGATGCGGCCCAGCGGCAGGTACACCGGGCCGCGCCCGCCGAGGCCGCTGCCCTGAGCGTCGCCGCGTCCTGACGGGCCGGACGCCGGGGCCCGGCCCGCCCGGACGCGGCGACGCGTCCGCCGTGACCGGGGCCCCGGCTGCGATCAGGCCGTCAACCACACCGCCGTGTCCTGGGGCAGGAGCCCCCCGTCCGTGAGCGGGCCGCTGGCGAGCAGGAGTTCGCCGTGCGCGGGCAGCGCGACGGGCTCCGGGGACAGGTTCACCACGCAGCGCAGTCCGCCCGGCCGTTCGAAGGCCAGCACCCCCGCCTCACCGGCGAGCCAGGTCAGGGAGCCCTCGCGGAAGCCCGGCCGGGTACGGCGCAGGTCGAGCGCCGACCGGTACAGCGACAGCATCGAGGCCGGGTCGGCGGCCTGCCGGTCGGCGGCGTAGGCGGACCACGTGGCGGGCTGCGGCAGCCACGGCTCCCCGGTCGAGCCGAAACCGGCGTACGGCGCGTCGGCGACCCAGGGCAGGGGCACCCGGCACCCGTCGCGTCCCGGGTCGACCCCGCCGGAGCGCTCGTGCATCGGGTCCTGGATGAGGTCGCGCGGGATCTCCACCTCGGGCAGGCCGAGTTCCTCGCCCTGGTAGAGGTACACCGCGCCGGGCAGCGCCAGCGTGAGCAGCGCGGCGGCCCGCGCCCTGCGGGTGCCGAGTTCCAGGTCGGTGGGGGTGCCGAAGCGCTTGCGCTCGAAGGCGAAGCCGGTGTCCTCGGCGCGCCCGTACCGGGTGACGGTGCGCGTCACGTCGTGGTTGCTCAGCACCCAGGTGGCGGGCGCGCCGACCGGTGCGTGCTCGGCGAGGGTCTCGTCGACGGAGGTCCGCAGCCTCTCCGCGTCCCACGGGCAGGCGAGGAAACTCAGGTTGAACGCGGTGTGCAGTTCGTCGGGGCGCAGGTAGCGCACGAACCGCTCGGTGTCGGGCAGCCAGACCTCGCCCACGAAGATGCCGTCGTACTCGTCGGCGATCGCCCGCCAGGAGCGGTAGATCTCGTGCAGGTCGTCGCGGTCGACGTAGGGGTGCGGGTCGACACCCGGCGTGAAGTCGGGCAGGGCGGGGTCCTTCGCGGGCAGCACGGCGGAGTCGATGCGCACGCCGGCGACCCCCCGGTCGAACCAGAAGCGGAGCACGTCCTCGTGTTCCCTGCGCACGGCCGGGTGGTCCCAGTTGAGGTCGGGCTGCTCGGGGGCGAACAGGTGCAGGTACCACTCGCCGTCGGCGAGCCGGGTCCAGGGCGTGCCGCCGAACTCCCCGACCCAGTCGTTGGGCGGGATCTCGCCGCTCTCGCCGCGTCCCTTCCTGAAGTGGAACAGCTCGCGCTCCGGGCTGCCGGGCCCGGCCGCGACCGCGGCACGAAACCAGGTGTGCCGGTCGGAGACGTGGTTGGGGACGATGTCGACGATGGTGCGGATGCCCAGCTCGCGGGCCTCGCCGATCAGCTTCTCGGCCTCGGCGAGGGTGCCGAACTGCGGGTCGATCGTGCGGTAGTCCGCGACGTCGTAGCCGCCGTCGGCGAGGGGCGAGAGGTACCAGGGCGTGAACCACAGGGCGTCGACGCCCAGTTCGACCAGGTACGGCAGCCTGGCGCGGACGCCGGCCAGGTCGCCGGTCCCGTCGCCGTCACCGTCGGCGAAGCTGCGCACGTAGACCTGGTAGATCGCTGCGTTGCGCCACCAGGTACGGTCGGCGGGCTCCAGAGGGCTGCCTTTCATGGGGTGTTCCTTTCGGGCGTGTACGGGGCCCTCACGGCGGTGCCGTCCGTGACGAGGCAGGGGTGGTTCGTGGGCTGCGCACCGCCGCCGGACAGCGGGGACGTCGGACGGCGGCGGTGCGCAGGTCGAGCGGCCGGACCGGCGCGCCGGTCGGGCCCGTGGGGAGGTGACGCGGCGCCGCTGCCTCCCGCGGCGGGCACCCCGTCGGGGAGTCGAGGGGGGTCGGGGAGGCCGGCGGGCGCGGGAGGCGCGGACGTGCCCGGGGCGGTCGAGGCAGGGCAGGGCTGACTCACGGTGCACGGCCTTCGGCTCGGAAGGTGGGTGGGAGGGGGGCGGGATGTCGGAGCGCCGGGGAGCGCGGGAGCGGTGCGGGGACAGGGCCTGGCAGTGCGGCGGAGCGGTGGTCGCCGGTGCCTTGCCACGTGCCGGTGGGGCCGGCCGGTGCCCCCGCGCGCCGGGCG
>NZ_JAKGCV010000634.1 GCF_021556455.1 Streptomyces fuscigenes
AGGATCGGTACGTCCTACGGGCGGACGACGCGCGAGGGGCCCCCGGGCCCGCTGAGTCGAGCGCGCCGGACGCGGCGTGTGGGCCGGACGGGCCGTACCGTCCCGGCGCCCGCGCGCCTGAACCGCCGCACCGCCGGGTGCGGGAGGGACGTCGGGCCGTGGCGAGCGCCTCGGCACCGGCCGCCGCCGGCCCGGCAGCGGCCGCGGCGGTGAGGGACGGGAAGAACGGGCCCCGGACGGGGACCCGGTGAGCGCTGGGGGGAACTCGTGAGTCGACGTCGTCGCGTCGCGGCCGCGATCGCGCTGGTCTGCGCGCTCGGCCTGTCCGTGGCGCCCGGCTGGGGCACGCACCGCGCCTACGCCGCGCCGAAGCCGCCCGGCGGCTCGCCGCTGCCGGCCCAGGACTACGGCTCGCCCGTGGCGCCGCCGCCGGTCGAACTGCCGCCCGGGACGACCCGGGGGTCCGCACCGGGCGGCGGTTCCGCGGTGGCCCAGGGCGCCACCGACACGTCGCTCGACGCGGTGCGCCGGCACATCGACACCCTGTACCAGCAGGCCGGTTCGGCGACGGACGCGTACAACCTGGCCGCGCAGCGCACGTCCGAGCAGAAGGCCCGGATGGCGCAGACCGCGCAGGCCCTCGTCGACTCCCAGACGCGGATCGCCGCGCTGAAGGAACAGGCGGGAGCGGCGGCGCGCGCCCAGTACCGCAGCGGCGGCCTCCCGCCGAGCGCGCAACTCACCCTCACCGGCGACCCGCAGGCGTTCGTCGACGGCCTCTCCCGCGCGACGAAGGAGCAGAAGGCCGCGAACGGCCTCCTCCAGCAGTTGAAGGACACGCAGAGCGACCTGACGACCTACGCCCAGGACGCCAGCACCAACTGGAAGACCCTGAAGAAGAACCAGAGCACCACCGCGAGGACGACGAAGCAGATCAAGCAGAAGATCGCGGACGCGAAGACCCTCGAATCGGGCCTGGAGGCCGACCAGAAGGCCCGGCTCGCGAAGCTGGAGCAGGACGCCGTCGCGACCGCGCAGACGGCCTGGCTCAACAGCGACGCCCCCACCGACATGAACCGCGCGCCGAGCGCCGCGGGCGCGCAGGCACTGGCGTTCGCGACGGAGCAGATCGGCAAGCCGTACGTGTGGGGCGCGGAGGGCCCGGACTCCTACGACTGCTCGGGGCTGACCTCCCAGGCCTGGGCGGCGGCCGGCCTGCCGATCCCGCGCACCTCGCAGGAGCAGTGGCGGCTGCTGCCGCACATCTCGATCGCCGACATGCGCCCGGGCGACCTCATCATCTATTACAAGGACGCAAGCCACGTGGCGATGTACGCGGGCGCCGGGAAGATCGTCCAGGCGCCGCGGCCGGGCCGTGACGTGACGCTGTCGGAGGCGGGCGCGATGCCGATCCTCGGAGTCGTGCGCCCCGACCAGTGAGGCCCGCGCGCGACATCGCCGCCGGAGGCACCGGCCACCGGACGAAGGGGCTGCGGGCTCCCGTACGCGGGGCACTCCTGTACGTGCGGACTCGCGCAGGTGCGGACCCTCGTAGGTGCGGACTCGCGGGGACGCGGGGGCGCCGATCCGTACGCGCGGCATCCCGTGCACGTGGCTTCCCGTGCACGTGGCTTCCCGTGCACGTGGCTTCCCGTGCACGTGGCCTCCCGTGCACGTGGCCTCCCGTGCACGTGGCTTCCCGGCGCCACCCTGCGTGACCCGGGGGTGACCCCAACACCCCTGCCGCGGCGGCCCGTCCGCGCCCGCTGTGACGCGCCGCACGTGACGCGCCCCACGCGGCGGCCCCGTTCACACGTGATGTTCGTCATGGAGTGCAACCGGACCACACCGCCCGAACCACCACAGAAACCGTGCGAGGGCCCTCCGGGAGCCGGGAGCCGTCCCGCATATGACACCTGCCGCTTGCCTCCACGGCATTCCGTACGACCGCCGGAGACCGCTAAGGTCCCCGTCGGTGGGGCGTCGATCGTCGCCCCGCCGCGCCCTCGGGGGGAGGGAAGGAAACCCAGACCGATGCCCGTACCCGTTCCGCGGCAGCGCACAGGCTCCGAGGTGGAGCAGACCGCGGCCGCGCCGGACACCGCCGACGGCACCCGGACCACCGGCAGCCGCCGGACCGAGCACGCGCAGCACGCCCCGTACACACCGCACCCGCACGCCACGCCGCAGGCGGCGGCACAGCACGCACCGCAGGCCCGGCGGACACCCCACGCCTCGGGCACCGACTCCGCGGGGCAGGACACGTCCCCGGCGCACGGACCGGCGGGACCCGGCGCGCCCTTCCGCGACGCCTCCGGTGCCTCCGCTGCCTCCGACGCCCTCGGCGCCGATGACGCCCGCGGTGTCCGCGAAGCCCGTGAGGCGTCGGCTGCCGGCCAGGACGCCGGGGCCGCGGGACACCACG
>NZ_JAKGCV010000635.1 GCF_021556455.1 Streptomyces fuscigenes
TGGGCCGCCGGGGCGGGGTCGGGCGAGCGCGTGGCCCCGCCCGCACCGTGGTGCTCGCGGTGCTCGCGGTGCGGGGGCGGCCGGCAGCCCCCGTTCCCCGGCCGCCCCCCGCGCCCGTCAGCCGAGCGTGGCGCCCGCCGGCAGCTCGACCTTGGCGCCCAGCTCCACGAGCTTGTCCATGAAGTTCTCGTAGCCCCGGTTGATCAGGTCGATCCCGTGCACCCGTGAGGTGCCCTGGGCCGCCAGTGCCGCGATCAGGTACGAGAAGCCGCCGCGCAGGTCGGGGATGACCAGGTCGGCGCCCTGGAGCCGGGTCGGCCCGGAGACGACGGCCGAGTGCAGGAAGTTGCGCTGGCCGAAGCGGCAGTGCGAGCCGCCCAGGCATTCGCGGTAGAGCTGGATGTGCGCACCCATCTGGTTGAGCGCCGAGGTGAAGCCGAGCCGCGACTCGTACACCGTCTCGTGCACGATCGACAGGCCGGACGCCTGCGTCAGCGCCACCACGAGCGGCTGCTGCCAGTCCGTCTGGAAGCCCGGGTGGACGTCCGTCTCCAGCGCGATCGACTTCAGCGAGCCGCCCGGGTGCCAGAACCGGATGCCCTTGTCGTCGATCTCGAAGGCGCCGCCGACCTTCCGGTACGTGTTGAGGAAGGTCATCATCGAGCGCTGCTGCGCGCCACGCACGTAGATGTCGCCCTCGGTGGCCAGCGCCGCCGAAGCCCAGGACGCCGCTTCCAGGCGGTCCGGGATCGCGTGGTGGTTGTAGCCGCCGAGGCTGTCCACGCCCGTGATCCGGATGGTCCGGTCGGTGTCCATCGCGATGATGGCGCCCATCTTCTGCAGCACGCAGATGAGGTCCTCGATCTCGGGCTCCACCGCCGCGTTCGACAGCTCGGTGACACCCTCCGCGAGCACCGCGGTCAGCAGCACCTGCTCGGTCGCGCCGACCGACGGGTACGGCAGCCGGATCTTCGTGCCGCGCAGCCGCTGCGGAGCCTCCAGGTACTGGCCGTCCGCGCGCTTGTCGATCGTCGCCCCGAACTGGCGCAGCACGTCGAAGTGGAAGTCGATCGGCCGCCCGCCGATGTCGCAGCCGCCGAGCCCCGGGATGAACGCGTGGCCGAGGCGGTGCAGCAGCGGGCCGCAGAACAGGATCGGGATCCGGGAGGATCCCGCGTGGGCGTCGATGTCGGCGACGTTGGCGCTCTCCACGTGCGTGGGGTCGAGCACCAGCTCGCCCGGCTCCTCGCCGGGCCGCACGGTCACGCCGTGCAGCTGCAGCAGGCCCCGCACGACGCGGACGTCGCGGATGTCCGGCACGTTGCGCAGTCTGCTCGGCGTGGAGCCGAGCAGCGCGGCGACCATCGCCTTGGGGACCAGGTTCTTCGCGCCGCGCACGCGGATCTCCCCCTGGAGCGGGGTGCCGCCGTGGACAAGCAGTACATCATCGGAGCCGGTGCCGGTCATGAATCTCGCGTTCCGGAGTGGGCGGTCGGGGGATGGGTGCCGAACATACGGCCCGGTAAGCCTAAGGCGCGTCAGACCCCCTCCCGTAGGTCCCCGCAGGCCCCCGGAACGTAATGAATTCGGCATAACACCCTGTGTGCGCCCGCGAACACGCACCGTCGCCGACGGTCGCGGCACTCCGGCGGGCGGGGACATGCCGGTGGTGCCCCCCTGAGCTGCACGCACGTGCGCAGGGCCCGCACGGGCCCGCCGCGGGCGAGAATGCGGGATCATGTGTCGCATGACCGAGGTGTCCTCGCTCACAGGCCGGCTGCTCGTCGCGACGCCCGCCCTGGCGGATCCGAACTTCGACCGCGCGGTCGTCCTGCTGCTCGACCACGACGGCGAGGGCTCGCTCGGCGTGGTCCTCAACCGTCCGACCCCCGTCGACGTGGCGGACATCCTCGAACCCTGGGCCGAGCACACCGGCGAGCCCGGGGTCGTCTTCCAGGGCGGTCCCGTCTCCCTCGACTCCGCCCTCGCGCTCGCCGTCATCCCCGGCGAGGAGGGCCCTCTCGGCTGGCGCCGGGTGCACGGCGCGATCGGCCTGGTCGACCTGGACACCCCGCCCGAACTGCTGGCCAGCGCGCTCGGCTCGCTGCGCATCTTCGCCGGGTACGCGGGCTGGGGGCCCGGCCAGCTGGAGCGGGAGCTGAAGGAGGGTGCCTGGTACGTCGTGGAGTCCGAGCCGGGCGACGTGTCCTCGCCCCGGCCCGAGACGCTGTGGCGTGCGGTGCTGCGCCGCCAGCGCGGAAAGCTCGCGATGGTCGCCACGTACCCGGACGACCCCTCGCTGAACTGACCGCCCGCCGGGACCGGCCTCGCGCGCCCCACGCCCGCGCGCGGCGCCCGCATGCCCGACCCCCGATGGCCGGGCCCGGCGCGCCGGGGAGC
>NZ_JAKGCV010000636.1 GCF_021556455.1 Streptomyces fuscigenes
CCGTACGGTCCGGCCGGATCGCCGCGGCACGGGACCGCGGGGGCCGGCGGGTCCCGCCGGCCGGTCACGGTACGTGCGGCACACCCGCCGTCCCGGCGGCGCACGGCGTCGCGGCGACGGCACGACCAGGACCACCGCGGACGGGCTCGACGGAGAGCGCCGGACGACCAGAGGGAGCGCGCAGCGCGCGATCCGCGCACGGCGACCACGGGGAGAGACCATGACCGATCCGCTGAGCCACGACACCGGCGGCCGGAACGGCGCGCGCCGCGCCGCCACCGCGGTCGGGCACGAGCAGGCAGCGCCGGTCGGTGCGCTGCCGCCCCTGCCCGACCTCACCGAGATCGACCTGGAGACCCTGCGCACCCTCGACCACCCCGTCCTCGCGGACATGGTCAGCGAACTGCGCGAGCGGGCCGCACGCCCCCGCGAGATGCTCTGGGGCTTCACCAACAGTTCCGACGGCACGTGACGCGACGGAACGCGCCCGGGCCCGCGCCGGCGCCACCGTCCGCGCCGCTGTCCGTGCCGGCGGGGCCCCGCGGGCGGGGCCGGACAGCCCCATGACCGGCGGGGCATGTGCCCCGCGCACCTGCCCCGCCGGCCCACCCGCACGGATCCGGACCCGCGTCGCCCGGAAACCGGACAACGTCGTCCGGAAACGGTTCGCACCCGTCCGCCGCACACATATCCCGTCTCGGGGTCCCGTTCACGCATCCGGGACCGGATTCCCGTACCGCAGCGACGGGACCCGCAGACCCGTGAGCCGCACAGCATGGGGGTTCGCCATTGGCTCGCAGAGGAGCATCCGGGGGCGCGGCCGCGCACGTCCCGTTCGCCCAGTTCGTCGTCAAGGCGCACGGGCGCTGCAACCTCGCGTGCCGCTACTGCTACCTGTACGCGGGCCCGGACCGCACCTGGCGCACCCGGCCCGCCGCCGCGAGCGACGCCGTCCTCGACCGCACGGCGTCCCGGATCGCGGAGCACGCGCGCACGCACCGCCTGCCCGCGCTCTCCCTCGTGCTGCACGGCGGGGAGCCGCTGCTCGCCGGGGCGGACCGGCTCGGGGCCTTCACCGACCGGGTGCGGGAGCGGGTACCGGCCGGCTGCGCCGTCCACGCGAGCGTGCAGACCAACGCCACACTCCTGGACGCCCCCCGCATCGACACCCTTGCCCGCCACGGCATCCGGGTGGGCATCAGCCTCGACGGCGGCCTGCCCGGGCACAACACCGCCCGGGTCGACCGGGCCGGCCGCCCTTCATGGGCCGCCGCCGCGCGCGGCGCCCGGCTGCTCGCCGACCGCGCGCCACAGGCGTACGCGGGCGTCCTGACGGTGGTGGATCCGCGCACCGACCCCGTCGCCGTGTACGAGTCGCTCCTCGCCCTCCCGGCCCCCTCACTCGACCTGCTGCTGCCGCACGGCAACTGGAGTGCCCCGCCCCCGGGGATCCGCGCGGGCGACGACCCGGGGCGCGCACCGGGGACCCCACGCCCCACCCCGTACGGCGACTGGCTCTGCGCGGTCTTCGACCGCTGGTGGGACGCGGGGCGCCGGGAGATGCGCGTGCGCCTCTTCCAGGAGTGCGTCGCCCTGCTGCTCGGGCTGCCCGGCGCCACCGAGTCCCTGGGGCTCGACCCGGTGAACGCGGTCGTGGTCGAGACCGACGGCTCGATCGAACAGGTCGACTCGATCAAGTCCGCCTACGACGGCGCCGCGGCCACCGGCCTCGACGTCTTCCACCACCCCTTCGACGACGCCCTGAACCACCCCGCGGTCCGCGCCCGGCAGGCCGGCGCCGCCGCCCTCGCGAGCACCTGCCGCGCCTGTCCGCTGCTCGCCGTCTGCGGGGGCGGCCACTACGCCCACCGCTACCGCGCGGGCGGCGGTTTCCGCCATCCGTCCGTCTACTGCGCCGACCTCGACCGGCTGATCAGGCACGTCGCCGCGCGGCTCGCGGCCGTCGCCGTCGGGAGCGGCAAGTGAGGTACGTGTGAACGCCACCCCCACAGCGTCCGGCCGAGCCCTCGGGCCGGACGGTTTCACCGTCCCCGAAAACCTGCTGCGAGAACTGGGCCGCACCAGGGGCGGGGACGACGCCCTCGCCCTGCTCGTCCGCGACCAGCACGCGCGCCGGCTCGTCCAGCTCAGGGCCATACTCGAAGCCGCCCTCGCGCTGCCGCCTGCCCTGCTGCCGCCCGGTGCGCCCGACCGGATCCGCGCCGACTGGGCCCTGCTGGAGCGGGCCGACCGCGCCGACCGGACGGCCGTACGGACCGTGCTGCTGCACCCGCCGGCCGGCCCCTGGGCGCAGCGCTGCCTCTACGGTCTCGCCCGCCGCCCCGGTCCCGTCTCTCCGGCCGCCGCGCGAGTGGCGCCACCGGCCGCCCCGGAC
>NZ_JAKGCV010000637.1 GCF_021556455.1 Streptomyces fuscigenes
CTGCGGCGCGGCGAACTGTTCCTGATCACGCACGACCACAGCATGGTCCAGGCGATGGTCGACGCGGGCCAACTCGATCCCGCGGAGGCGGCGTCGCACCCGCAGCGCGCCCTGCTGCTGCGCGGGCGCGGGCGCCGCCTGGGCCTGAGGCCCGGGGGCCGGGGGCGCGGGCGGCGCCGCGGCCGGCGTGCCGACCGGGTACGTGGACTGCGCGCCCGCGGACGCGGAGGGGCCGGGCTCCACGGGTGAAGCCGTGCCGTGGCGTTCGGCCGTCGGAGTGTCCCCGGGAGCGGGGGTGCCCTCAGGAGTGGCGTCCGGCCCCGGAGGTACGGACTGGGTGGCGGGGCGCTCCGTGCCCTCGCCCGCAGTGCCCTCGTTCTCGGTGCTCACAGCTCTCTACTCCTCGGTTCCACGTCTGTCGTCGGCAAGCGTCCCGCGCTGTGCAAGTGTCGCGGGTAACCCTTACCCACGACGCGTCGGGCCACGGTAAGCGGGACCTGTGCGTCTTTTGGCCATCCTTTACTCCGGACAAAGAGGGCGCATGTCGGGCCGAACGCCCGCGTCCTCTCCGTCCACCGGATCACCGAATCGGCGAGGGCGCAGCCCGGACGTCCGCCCGGGTCCTTCTTCCGGAGGCCCGCTCTTCGTCCTGCTGCCCCGCGACGGTGGGACCATGACGCCGTGACCCGAGCCCGCCAGCACAGCATCCAGGTCGTCGCCCACCGAGGAGCCTCGGAGGACGCGCCGGAACACACCCTCGCCGCGTACGTGAAGGCCCTCGACGACGGCGCGGACGCCCTGGAGTGCGACGTGCGGCTCACCGCCGACGGTCATCTCGTATGCGTGCACGACCGCCGGGTGAACCGTACCTCCAACGGCCGAGGCGCGGTGTCCGCGCTCGAACTCGCGGATCTGGCGGCCCTCGACTTCGGGGGCTGGAAGAACAACGCCGCCTACACGGACAGCGAGGAGGGCCTCGAGTGGGGCGATCCCGGATACACGTCCGTGCTGACGCTGGACCGGCTGCTGGAACTGGTCAGGGACGCCGGGCGGCCGGTGCAGCTGGCCGTCGAGACCAAGCACCCGACGCGTTGGGCCGGGCAGGTGGAGGAGCGGCTGCTGGAGTCGCTGCGCCGCTTCGGGCTGGCCGGCCCGCCGGCCCCGGGGGAGTCCTCCGTCCGGGTCATGAGCTTCTCCGCGCGCTCCCTGCACCGCGTCGCACGGGCCGCGCCGCAGCTGCCGACCGTCTACCTGATGCAGTACATCTCGCCGCGGCTGCGGGACGGGAGGCTGCCGGCCGGGGCGCGGATCGCCGGTCCGGGGATGCGGATCGTGCGCAACCACCCCGGCTACATCGCGCGGCTGCAGCGGGCCGGGCACCGGGTCCACGTGTGGACGGTCGACGAACCGGAGGACGTCGAGCTGTGCGTACGGCTGGGGGTCGAGGCGATCATCACGAACAGGCCGAAACAAGTCCTCGAACAACTCGGTCGCATCGGCTGAATACGGGTCAAAGCACAACAGGTCGCACCTGAACCGATCGGCGGGGAGTGCACCGGCGCGTTCACTGCGTGGCCGAATGTCACGAGTGCGTCAAAGGCTGTCCGGTGGCCGGTTTCCGGTCTGGGCCATTGGGGCATCCACACCGTGGCGTGGGCGAAGGAGGTTTCGGGGGTGGCTGTTTTGGTGGCACAAGAGGTGCCGACTTCGTCGAGCGTGGCAGTGACCCACGGCCCGGCCGGCGTCGGCGAGGCCCGGCACCGGATGCGTGCACAGTTGAGCGAGAGCGGCGTTTCGGACACGGTCGCGGACGACGCCGAACTGGTCCTTTCCGAGCTGCTCAGCAACGCGTGCCGGCACGGCAGGCCGCTGCGGCACGCCGGACGGAGCGCGGGCGGCGGGGACGAGGGCGACGCGGGCGGCATAAGAGCCGCGTGGCGCGTGGATCCCTCGGGCGGCCTGACGGTCGAGGTGACCGACGGCGGCGGCCCGACGAGGCCCGCTCCGGCCCGGCCCTCGCTGACGGCGCGCGGCGGCCGCGGACTCACGATCATCTCGGCCCTCGCGAAGGACTGGGGCATCCGCGACAGCGCCTCCGGCGAGGTCACGGTCTGGGCGCACCTGACGGAGCCCGAAGCGGTCCGTTCGGCGGGCTGAGCCCCGCCACGTTCCGCGGGCTGAGCCTGCCACGTTCCGCGGGCTGAGCCCCGCCATCCGTCCGACGGCCGGTCCGATCCGGCCGCGACGACCGGTCGGCCGCACCCCGGGCCCCTGCCTGCCGCTCCCTTCGGCCCTCCCCCGACCCCGGCCCCGATCCCGGCCCCGGACCGCGGGCCCCGCCCCCCGCTCGCGCCGGCATCGGAGGGGCCGCCACCGCCCCGGCGGCAGGC
>NZ_JAKGCV010000638.1 GCF_021556455.1 Streptomyces fuscigenes
CGGCACGTCCTCGGCCGCGCGCGGGGCCTCGGTGCGCGCCGCATCCGGGGCGGCCGAGGCGAGCGCGGCGTCCAGCGCGGCGATCCGGTCGGGCGTGAGCATCGCGTACAGCGTCGGCTCGACCGCGATCCGCACCCCGTCGGTGCCGGTCAGCACACGGCCGCCGTCGGGGTGCGCGAGGACCTCGGCGGTCCCGGCGTACGGGACGGTGGCGAAGCCCTCGGGCGTCGCGAGCGTGACGGCGTCGGTGCCGAGGAACAGCCGGTGGTCGAGGGTCACCAGCGAGCGGTGCCGCGTGGCGGCGGGGTCCGCGGCCGCCCCGGGCTCCTGGCCGGGGCGCCCGGCGTCCGGTGCCCCCCGCCCGGGGGCCGAGGACGCGGACTCGCGGGGCCCCGCGGGTCCGCTGCCGACACCACGGGCACCCGCGGCGGACGTGTCGGGCTGCGACGGCATGGCACACACCTTCCGTGGGGCCGGGGAAGCGGCGGCGGGAGGGCGCGTCGGCCGCGCCCGTCCCCCCA
The DNA here is from genome assembly GCF_021556455.1 of Streptomyces fuscigenes. Taxonomy (GTDB): domain Bacteria; phylum Actinomycetota; class Actinomycetes; order Streptomycetales; family Streptomycetaceae; genus Streptomyces; species Streptomyces fuscigenes. The sequence continues at coordinate 522 of NZ_JAKGCV010000638.1, forward strand.
GTCTCCCGCACCCGGGTCACGAACGGGTCGCGCGCCCCGGGCGGGCCGTCCCCGCGCGGATCGTCCGGAGCGCGGGGCTCAGACGTTGACCGACTCCGAGACCGTCCGCCACTTCTCGTCCGACGCGGCGAGCGCCTCCGCCGCGGCGGCGGCGTACTGGACGGCGTCCTTGCCGAGGAGCAGGCGTACGGGGGCGTCGTCGCGGCCCGCCAGGTCGTACACCACGCGGGCCACCTCGGCGGGGGTGGGCACGTCGGCGCCGGACGCGCCGCGGAGCATGTCGGCGAACGCGCCGACCGTGGGCCGGTAGGGCTCACTGACCGGCGGGATCGTCATCGAGGAGCCCGCCCAGTCGGTGCGCATGCCGCCCGGCTCCAGCGAGGTCACCCTGATGCCGAGCGGGGCGACCTCCTGGGCGAGGACGGTGGTGAAGCCGTTCACGGCCCACTTCGCGCTCTGGTAGGCGGCGAGGCCGGGCGAGCCGAGCCGGCCGCCGAGCGAGGAGACCTGGAGGATGTGGCCGGAGCCCTGCGCGCGGAGCGTGGGCAGGACGGCCTTGGTGACGTAGACGACGCCGTGGAAGAGGGTGTCGACCTGGCGGCGGAAGCCGTCGAGGGACATGTCCTCGACGGACGCGAGATCGGCGTACCCGGCGTTGTTGACGACGACGTCGTAGCGGCCGAACGCCTCAAGTCCCGCGGCGACCGCCTCGTGGACGGCGTCCACGTCGGTCACGTCCAGCGGCAGCGCGCGGACCCGCTCGCCGTGGCGTGCGACGAGGTCGTCGAGCGCGCGGACGTCGCGGGCGGTCGCGACGACCCGGTCGCCGGACGCGAGCGCCTGCTCGGCCAGGGCGCGGCCGAGGCCGCGGGAGCTTCCGGTGAGGAACCAGACCTTGGACATGTGTCTTCTCGATTCGCTGGCGGCGGCCGCGGCGCGCGCGGATGCCGAGCCTTTTCAGACCGGCGGTCTGTTGTCCCGCACCACGTTAAGGAACCGCCGGTCTGATGTCAAAAGACCGCCGGTCTCTACTTGTCCCGGCTCTGTAAAGTGGAGGCGTGACGACCTTCCAGCGCGCGAGAAGCCCCGAGCAGCGCGACATCCGGCGCCGCGACATCCTCGACACCGCCGCGGCGATGCTCGACGAGATGCCGGTCTCGGCGGTCAGCCTCAACGAGCTGAGCCGCCGCGTCGGGCTGGCCAAGTCGAACGTCCTGCGCTACTTCGAGTCCCGCGAGGCGGTGCTGCTGGAACTCCTCGACCGGGCCTGGCAGGAGTGGAACGCCGAGCTGCCGCGGCTGCTGCCCGCCGGGGGCGACGCGGACCTCGCCCCGGCGGAGCGGGGGGCTCGCGTGGCCGGGGTCCTCGCCCGCTCGCTGGCCGGCCGGCGGGTGCTGTGCGACCTGCTGAGCGCCCAGGCCGGCGTGCTGGAGCACAACGTCTCGCCGCAGGTCGCCGCCCGCTACAAGCGGGCCGCCGTAGCCAACGTGGTCGTCCTCGCGGGGCTGGTGCGCGGGTACCTGCCCGAGGCGGGGGAGCGCGCCGACCGGCTCGCGGCCGAGGCGATCATGGTGGCGGGCGCCGTGTGGACGCACGCCCGCCCCTCCGCCGCCATGCTGGCCGCCTACGAGGACGACCCCGAACTCGCGCTCCTGAAAATGGACTTCGCCTCCTCCTTGCGCGACCTGCTGACGACGCTCGCCGCCGGCGCGCTGGCCCGGGCGGCGACCGCGGCGGGCGGGCGGGCGTAGAGGGGGCGCCGCGCCCCCTCTACGCGCCCGTCAGATGGCGCGGGCGGTGGCGCCACGCACGCGTGAGGCGCGTGGTGAGGTAGGCCGTGGCGACCGTCGCGAGCGAGGCGCGGGTG
>NZ_JAKGCV010000639.1 GCF_021556455.1 Streptomyces fuscigenes
CTGCCGTGGGCGACGGACCCGCCGCCAGGGCCGGCGCGTCAGCGGGGGCGCACGCGGCCGGGGCGGCGGACCCGTCCGTCCGCCCGGCCGCCGGGACGGCCACGGATCCCTCGGACGCCGACGACCCGCTCGGACGCGAGCGCCGGCACCTCTCCTCCTCCCGCGCGGCCCTGCGCGCCATGCGCGAGGACGTCGAGTCGCTGGACATCCGCGACGTCACCGCGAACTGGGTCAACGCGGCCGTCCTGGACGCCCAGATCAAGGACCGCATCAAGTCCCTGGCGGATCTCGCCCACACGCCGCTGTTCTTCGGCCGCCTCGACTACCTGCACGAGGTAGGCGCGGAGCAGGCGGAGGGCGCGGAGGGCGAGTCGTTCTACATCGGGCGCCGCCACGTGCACGACGCGGCGGGCGATCCGATGGTGATCGACTGGCGCGCGCCGGTGTCGCAGCCCTTCTACCAGGCGTCCCGGAAGAACCCCCTCGACGTGCGCCTGCGCCGGCGCTTCGGCTACACCGGCGGGGACCTCACCGCCTACGAGGACGAGAACCTCTCCGAGCCGGTGGACCCGGCGGACGGCGAGCGCACGAGCCGGCTGCTCCAGGCCGAGATCGAGCGCCCCCGCGTGGGGCCCATGCGGGACATCGTCGCCACGATCCAGCCCGAACAGGACGAGATCGTCCGCTCCGGTCTCGGCGGCACGGTCTGCGTCCAGGGCGGCCCCGGCACGGGGAAGACCGCCGTGGGCCTGCACCGCGTGGCCTACCTGCTCTACGCGCACCGGGAGCGGCTGGCCCGCACCGGCACGCTCGTCATCGGCCCGAACGCGTCGTTCCTCCAGTACATCGAGCAGGTGCTGCCCGCCCTCGGCGAGCTGGAGGTCAAGCAGGCGACGGTCGAATCCCTCGTCACCTCGGACGCGGTCCGGGTACGGGGCACCGACCCGGCCGCGACCGCCGTCGTCAAGGGCGACGCCAGGATGGCGGAGGTACTGCGGCGCGCGATCCGCTCCCACGTCTCGCTGCCCACCGAAGCGCTCATGGTGGTGCGCGGCTCGCGGCGCTGGCGGGTGCCCGTGCACGAGCTGGAGGAGATCGTCACCGAGCTCCTGGACCGGGACATCCGCTACGGCGCCGCGCGCGAGGCCCTGCCCCAGCGCGTCGCGCACTCCGTTCTCGTACGGATGGAGCAGGCGGGCGAGGCGCCCGACGACCGGGTGCAGAACGCCGTGGCCCGCAACACCGCGGTCAAGGCGCTCGTCAAGGCCGTGTGGCCGCCCGTGGAGCCGGCGAAGCTGGTACTGCGGCTGCTGTCGGACGCCGCGTTCCTCGCCGAGCACGCACAGGGCGTGCTGACGGAGGAGGAGCAGCGCACGGTGCTGTGGGCGAAGCCGCCCCGCAGCGTGAAGTCGGCGGCCTGGTCGCCGGCCGACGCCGTACTGATCGACGAGGCGAACGACCTGGTCTCGCGCACCCACTCCCTCGGCCACGTCGTCCTCGACGAGGCCCAGGACCTGTCCCCGATGCAGTACCGCGCGGTGGGCCGCCGGTGCTCGACCGGTTCGGCGACCGTGCTCGGCGATCTGGCCCAGGGGACCACCGCCTGGGCGACGAAGAGCTGGGCCGAGGCGCTGCGCCACCTCGGGAAGGAGGACGCGCTTGTCGAAGAGCTGACCGCGGGCTTCCGCGTCCCGCGCGAGGTGATCGCGTACGCGTCCCGGCTGCTGCCGTCGATCGCGCCGGGGCTGGCGGAGGTCCGCTCGGTGCGCGAGTCGCCCGGCTCCCTGTCGGTCCGCGAGGTCCCCGGCGACCCCTCCCTGATCACGCCCACGACGTCGGACCCGGCCTCGGAGACCGCGCCGCACCCGGTCTCGGACGCGGAGACCGCGACGGGCTCGGCCGGCGTCGGCGACGCGGCGGTGCTGGACGCGTGCCGCGAGGCCCTGAAACACGAGGGTTCGACCGGTCTGATCGCGGCGGACGCCCGCGTGCCCGCGCTCGCGGCGGCGCTGGAGGGTGCGGGCATGCCGTACCTCTCCCCCGGCGAGGAGACCACGGCCGACTCCCGCCTGACCCTGGTGCCCGCATCGCTGGCGAAGGGTCTGGAGTACGACTACGTGGTGCTGGATGAACCCTCCGCGATCGTCGCGGGCGAACCCGACGAACGCACGGGCCTGCGCCGCCTCTACGTGGCCCTCACCCGTGCCGTCTCGGGCCTGACCGTCCTGCACAGGACACCCCTGCCGGCCGTCCTCACCTCCGCCGCCGCCTGACCCGAAGAGGCCGTGGCACCGCGCGCCGCGGAGGGCCCCACCCGCCGCGGGCCGGGCCGCGGGGCGCGGGGCGCGGGGACGCG
>NZ_JAKGCV010000063.1 GCF_021556455.1 Streptomyces fuscigenes
ACCCGACCCCACAAGGAGGCCAGATCGTCCGGCTTTAATGGACGGGGTATCAACATATCTGGCGTTGACTTTTAGCACGCTGTTGAGTTCTCAAGGAACGGACGCTTCCTTCGGATTCCCTTCCGGGTTTCCTCCGGGCGTTCCCTTCGGTATTTCTTTGTCCTGCTGGTCTTTCGTGTCCTGCTGTCTTGCGTCTCCGACTCTATCAGACTCTTTCGTGTCCGATTCCCCGTCGGAAGGGGCTGCGCTTCCAGATAATCGCTTTCGCGTTTCTCTTTCAGCTTTTCGATCCTAGCAGACCTTCGAGGTGTCGATTTCTCGACGTTCGAGTCGTCCGAATTTTGAATCGAATGGGCTCGCTCGGAATCAATTCCGTGCCGCAAGCCTCGTAGATATTAGCGCTTGTCGCGCAGGCCGTCCAGGCGGCCCCCGTGCAACCATCCAAATCTACTTCCCCACTACGGCTGCGTCAACAGCTTTCTTGGGGTGCGGATGAGACTAACAGGTCACAGGGCGCCGATGCACATCAGGCCGCGACCGGGAGCGCCGCGCTCCTGCCGGTGGCCTCCACGTCGCCCGTCTCCCCGGCGCGCGCGGCCCTGCCCCCCACGACGTACACGTATGTCAGGAAGGCGAGTTCGACCACCACGCCGATGGATATGCGGGCCCACGTCGGCAGGCCCGACGGGGTGACGAAACCTTCGATCGCGCCCGACACGAACAGGACGAGCGCGAGGCCGATGGCCATCCCGAGAGCCGCCCTGCCCTGCTGGGCCAGGGCTGCCCTGCGGGGCAGCGGACCCGGGTCGATCACGGTCCATCCGAGCCGCAGGCCCGTACCCGCCGCGACGAACACCGCCGTGAGTTCGAGCAGTCCGTGCGGGAGCACCAGGCCCAGGAACGTGTCCAGGCGTCCCGCGGAGGACATGAGGCCGAAGCCCACGGCCAGGTTCAGGACGTTCGTGAACAGGATCCAGAGAACCGGGACGCACAAGAACGCGCCGAGGACCAGGCACATCCCTGCTGCCTCGGCGTTGTTCGTCCACACCTGTGCGGCGAACGACGCTTCGGGGTGGCTGGAGTAGTACGTCTCGTATCCGCCGCCCGGCCGTGTCATCTGCCGGAGCTCGTCGGGCGCGCCGATGGCGGCCTGCACCTCCGGGTGGTGCCCGATCCACCAGCCCATGGCGACGGTGAGCAGCACCGACACGATCGCGGTGGGCACCCACCAGCGGCGTGCCCGGTAGACCGCGGCCGGGAAGCCCTCCGTGAGGAAGCGCAGGGCGTCGCGCCAGGACGCACGCCGCACGCCGGCAACCGTGGCACGCGCTCGCGCGACGAGCTGGGTGAGGCGGGCCGACAGCATCGGGTCCGGCGCGGAGGACTGGATCAGCGACAGATGGGTGGCCGTGCGCTGATAGAGGCCGACCAGTTCGTCCGCCTCGGCCCCCGTGAGGCGCCGGCCGCGGCGCAGCAGGCGGTCCAGGCGTTCCCACTCGGCCCGGTGGGCGGTGACGAAGACGTCGAGGTCCATGATCGGCAGCTGCTCCAGGCACTAGTACGGCGCACTGGGCGTCAGCTTGGCAGACTGGGCCCTCCGCGGGCAGAGGGTCCCGGGGGCCGAGGGGGATTTCGCGTGGACGAGCTGCTGGTCACCGGTGAGGCCGTTGTACTGGAACTCCGGCCGGCCCGTCTGCCGACCAGGGTCCTCGCCTTCGCGCTGGACGCGGTGGTGCTCGTCCTCGTGTACGTCGCGGTGGCGGTGGCGGTGACGCTGGCCGCGGGGTCCCTGGACGGCGCCGCGGTCGCCGCCCTCCAGGTGTCGTCGTTCCTGCTGGTCCTCGTGGGAGGCCCGATCGCCGTCGAGACGCTGAGCCGCGGCCGCTCGCTCGGGAAACTGGCGTGCGGCCTGCGTGTGGTGCGCGACGACGGCGGCCCGATCCGGTTCCGGCACGCACTGGTGCGCGGCGCCGTCGGCGTGGTGGAGCTCCTCTTCTCCTTCGGCGTGATCGCGTGCGTCGCGTCGCTGGTGTCGGAGCGCGGCCGGCGGATCGGGGACGTGTTCGGCGGCACGCTCGTGGTGCGGGAGCGGATGCCGACGGCGCTGCTGACGGCCGCCCCGCCTCCGCCGCACTGGCTGGTGGGACGGTTCGCCGGGCTGGACCTCTCCGCGGTGCCGGACACCCTGTGGCTCGCCGTGCGCCAGTACCTGACGCGCATGGGGCAGCTGGACGCGGCGGTGAGCTGGTCGGTGGCGGTGCGGCTCGCCGACGACGTCGCGGCACGCACCGGCACGCTCCCGCCCGCGGGTGTCGCCCCGGCCGCCTTCCTGGCCGCGGTCCTCCAGGAGCGGCAGGTCCGTGACGCCCGGCGCGCGTTCGGCGGAGGGTTCGGCGCGACGGGCGACGGGACGGCGGGGTCCGGTCGGGAGGCGGGGGCGTACGACGCGGCCGAGTCGGCGGCGGGCGGCTTCAGCTCGGACCCGGCTCACGGTGCGACTCCGTACGCGGATGCGGCCACGGCGGTCTCGGGCTCGGTTTCGGCTTCCGGTTCGGTTTCGGCGCTGGGCTCGAAGACGGCCTCCGGCGCGGCCTCGGTTTCCGGTTCGGTTCCGGTCGACGAGACGGGTGCCGTGGGCGCCCCGCCCCTGCTGCCTGCGGGGCCTGCGGTCACACGGGTGCGGCCCGCATCGGGTCCCGCCGTGAATCCGCCGCGGCCGAGGCCCACCGGGTTCGTCCCGCCCGCCTGAGGCGCCGTCCGCTCCGGGCGCGGCACGCGCGATCACCGTGTCGGCGTCCGTCTGTCCGTCTGTCCGTCTGTCCGTCTGTCCGAGCGCGGCCGGAACACGCTCGTCCGCCTGCCCGGCCGGGTCCGGGTCAGAGGTCCGGCGTGGGTCGAGGGCCAGGCGTGGGTCCGGGACCGTCGGCCCCGGAAGGAGCGGGACGCCCCGGCATGGCGGCGGACCCGTGTCCGCTCATCACGTGCGGAACACCGACGGCGGGTCCTTGAGGTCTTCGAGTTCGATGCCGGGGGCGGCCAGGACCACGTCCCCGGCCAGGTGGACGCTGTACTGCTCCCCCGTGTCGAGTGCGTTGATCCGGTACTCGTCCACGATCAGGGGCCCGTTGTCAGTGGCGTGCGCTTCACTGTTCACCAGGACCCAGGACTGGTCGACGGTGCGCGGGGCGAGTACCGGGTCCGTGAAGGCGACGAGGCGTACGCGCGTGGCGGGGGAATCGGGGGTGAGGCGCAGCAGCCGTGCCGTGGCGACGAGGAAGGCCGGGGACATGGCGGTGAAGGAGTGGGCGCGGACGGTGCCCTCGGTCGCGTGGGCGCCGGTCGCGTCGGTACGCACCCAGGTGACGCCGTCGAGAGCGGCACCGCGTACCTGCCAGTCGCCGGAGTGCAGTTCGAGGCGGATGGGTCTGCCGTGCTCGTCGACGGCCAGGTCGACGGAGCCCGCGTGGGCGCCGGCCGGGGTCGTCGTCTCGGCGACGTAGCGCCAGCCCGACGGGCCGGGCGCGCAGTGGAAGTGTTCCTGGAGGAGGGGGGTGTGATCGTGCGGATCGTGGAGCGAATACCGGCCGCGGGGCATGGGGATCGTCGTGGCCTTCGTGCGGTCCCGCGGGCCCCGGGGGCGTGGCGCTGACGGGCCCGTCGCGGGTCTGCGGTTGTGGGTGTCGGACGGTGGGGGCCTGCGCACCCGGGTGCGCAGGCCCGGCGGGGCGGGCGCCTCGGCGCCGCACGGGCTCGGGCCCGTACGGCGCCGGTGGCGGGGTGTCCCCGGTTGCTCAGCGGCGGGACGGTCCGGTCACCGCGGGGGCGGCCGGACGGTCACCCGTCAGTAGCGGTAGTGGTCCGGCTTGAACGGCCCGGCCACGTCGACACCGATGTACGCGGCCTGCTCGGGGCGGAGGGTCGTCAGCTTCACGCCGAGCGCGTCCAAGTGGAGGCGGGCGACCTTCTCGTCGAGGTGCTTGGGCAGCACGTAGACGTCGACCGGGTACTCCTCCGGCTTCGTGAACAGCTCGATCTGGGCCAGGGTCTGGTCCGCGAACGAGTTGGACATCACGAAGGAGGGGTGGCCCGTGGCGTTGCCCAGGTTCAGCAGGCGGCCCTCGGACAGGACGATGAGCGTCTTGCCGTCGGGGAAGGTCCAGGTGTGCACCTGGGGCTTCACCTCGGACTTCGTGATGCCGTCGACCTTGGCGAGGCCGGCCATGTCGATCTCGTTGTCGAAGTGGCCGATGTTGCCGACGATGGCCTGGTGCTTCATCTTGGCCATGTCCGCGGCCATGATGATGTCCTTGTTGCCCGTGGTCGTGACGAAGATGTCCGCCGTCTCGACGACGTCGTCCAGCGTCGCGACCTGGAAGCCGTCCATCGCCGCCTGCAGCGCGCAGATCGGGTCGATCTCGGTCACGATCACCCGGGCGCCCTGACCGCGCAGGGACTCCGCGCAGCCCTTGCCGACGTCGCCGTAACCGCAGACGACCGCGACCTTGCCGCCGATCAGGACGTCGGTGGCGCGGTTGATGCCGTCGATCAGGGAGTGGCGGCAGCCGTACTTGTTGTCGAACTTCGACTTGGTGACCGCGTCGTTCACGTTGATGGCGGGGAAGAGGAGGTCCCCGTCGCGGTGCATCTCGTACAGGCGGTGGACGCCTGTCGTGGTCTCCTCGGTGACACCGCGGATCTCGGAGGCGAGCTTGGTCCACTTCTGGGGGTTCTCACCCAGCGTGCGGTTCAGCAGGACGAGGATCTCGCGGAACTCCTCGCTGTCCGCGCTCTCCGGCGCGGGGGCCTTGCCGACCTTCTCGAACTCGACGCCCTTGTGGACCAGGAGGGTGGCGTCACCACCGTCGTCGAGGATCATGTTCGGGCCGCCGGTGGGCGAGTTCGGCCAGGTGAGGGCCTGCTCGGTGCACCACCAGTACTCGGCGAGGGACTCGCCCTTCCAGGCGAAGACCGGCACGCCCTTCGGGCTGTCGGGCGTCCCGTCGGGGCCCACGGCGATGGCGGCCGCGGCGTGGTCCTGGGTCGAGAAGATGTTGCAGGACGCCCAGCGAACGTCGGCGCCGAGGGCGACGAGGGTCTCGATCAGCACGGCGGTCTGTACGGTCATGTGCAGGGAGCCCGTGATCCGGGCGCCGGCGAGCGGCTTGGCCTCGGCGTACTCCTTGCGGATCGCCATCAGGCCCGGCATCTCGTGCTCGGCGAGCGTGATCTCCTTGCGGCCGAACTCGGCGAGCGAGAGATCGGCGACCTTGAAGTCCTGTCGGTTGGCGACAGTCGTCATTTCGGACTGCTCCTCGTATGGGTCGAGGGTGGGTTGCATGCGGCTGGCTCTGTCGGCGCCGGGCATACGAATGCCCGAGCCTACGCGGCACAGTCCGTCGGGCCCCTCTCTCCCTCGGCCGGTCCGCGAAGGCGGGCCGCCCGACCGCCATCAGCAGCGACGTCTGGCACCACCCGAATCTACACCGGTTGCGGCGCCCGGCCACAGGGGACCGTGGTTCCCGGGCCGCCGCGCGGGGCTGTCCCTCCGGGCTTGAGCGAGCGCGGCTGGGGGCGCGCGCGGGGCCGTCCGGGTGGTCCCGCAGGAGTGGGCCGGGCGGGTGGTCGGGGGTCCGCGGGTCACTGGTGGGCGGTGGCCTTCCGACCCTGTACGCGATGCCGGTCCGAGCGCCGGACGGGGACGGGCGGGTGGGCGCGGTCCGGCCGACGGGAGCGGAGGGGCGGGTGCCGGCCGGGCGCCGTCCGGTGAACCGGACAGGCGCCGTCCGGTGAACGGGACGGTTGGGGCGGGCGCGGTCCGGCCGACGGGGCGGAGGGGCGAGCGCCGACCACGCGGCGGGACAGGAGAAGCGGCGGGGGTGCGAGGTGGGAGCGTCACGGGGTCCCAGCTGCTCGCACGCCGCGCGTCCGCATGACACCCGCCCCGGTTCGGATGGCCGTGGCGCCGGCATGTCCCGCGGCAGGGCGGGCGCAGACACACCCGTGCGTCTCATGCCACCCGCCACCCGCCACCCGCCTCGCGGTCGGCGGTCGGCGGTCGGCGGTCGGCGGTCGGCGGTCGGCGGTCGGCGGTCGGCGGCGCAGCATCCCCACCTGACGCCCGGACCCGGGCGCCCTGGCTCCACTGGAACCGTGCCTCCCCCACCGCCCGCCTCGCGGACGGGCGGTCAGGGCCGGGCCCGTGTGCTTGCCGCGAGCTCGGCCCCGGACGGACCGTCACGTCATCCGTGCCGGTCTCGTCTCTGCCGGACGGGTCAGTGCTCCGCGGGCGTCGGGCCGGGGCCGCCGGGGGTGGCCTCGGGGTCGGGGCCCGCGGCGGCGGCCGCCTCGCTGTATATGTCCGGCTCGAGGTAGATGACGCGGGCGATCGGGACCGCCTCGCGGATCCGCGCCTCGGCCGCGTCGATGGCGGCGGCCACCTCGACGGCGGTGTCGTCGTGGCGTACTGCGATCTTCGCCGCGACGAGCAGTTCCTCGGGGCCGAGGTGCTGCGTGCGCATGTGGATGATTCTGGTCACGCTGTCGCCGTCCACGGCCGCCTCGCGGATCTTCGCCACCTGGTCGGCGCTCGCGGACTCGCCCAGCAGCAGCGACTTGGTCTCGACGGCCAGCACCAGGGCGATGACGATCAGGAGCGTGCCGATGCACAGGGTGCCGATGCCGTCCCACACGCCGTTGTGGGTGCCGATCGCCAGGCCGACACCGGCCAGCGCGAGCGCGAGGCCGATCAGCGCGCCGAAGTCCTCCAGCAGGACGACGGGCAGTTCCGGCGCCTTCGCGCGGCGGATGAACTCCATCCACGACAGGGAGCCCCTGGTGGCGTTCGACTCCTTCATGGCCGTGCGGAACGAGAAGCCCTCCGCGACGATCGAGAAGATGAGAACGCCCACGGGCCAGTACCAGTCGTCCAGCGGGTGCGGGTGCTTGACCTTCTCGTAGCCCTCGTAGACGGCGAACATGCCACCGACGGAGAACAGGACGATCGATACGAGGAAGCCGTAGATGTAGCGCTCGCGCCCGTAGCCGAAGGGGTGCTCCTCGGTGGCCGCGCGCTTGGCGCGGTTGCCACCGAGGAGCAGGAGCCCCTGGTTGCCGGAGTCGGCGACCGAGTGCACGGCCTCGGCCAGCATCGAGGACGATCCGCTGAAGAGGAAGGCCACGAACTTGGCCACCGCGATCGACAGGTTGGCGCCGAGCGCCGCCACGATCGCCTTGGTTCCGCCTTGCGCGCTCATGGGGTGCGCGGTGTCCCTTCTCGCGGTGATGGTCCCGGTCGTCGTGCACACGGGCAGAAGCCGTGCGTACGGCCGGTCATTGTTGCAGCCGTACGGGCCGGCCGGGGCGGGACGGACGGTCAGACGACCACGGTGGCCCGGAAAACCGTGCCGGAACCGGACAGTTCGACCTTTTCTCCGGCCGGTACGAACACGGAGTCACCCGGCTTCAGGGCCAGTTCCCCGGCGCGCGGCGCACCCGACGTGCAGAGCAGGATCTGCGGCGCGGCCGGTGCCGTCAGGTCGCGCGGGGTGCCGTCGTCGGCCAGCAGGTAGCGCGAGAGCCTGAACTCGTCGATGGGCGTCGCGTACACCTGCTCGCCGTCGGCGTCGGGCTCGGGGCGCAGCACGCCCGGGTCGGCCGACGCGAAGCGGACGATCCGGAGCAGTTCGGGGACGTCGACGTGCTTGGGGGTCAGGCCGCAGCGCAGGACGTTGTCCGAGTTGGCCATGATCTCCACGCCGAGGCCGCTGAGGTACGCGTGCGGGACACCCGCGCCGAGGAACATCGCCTCGCCGGGGCGCAGCGTCACGGAGTTCAGCAGCATGGCGGCGATCACGCCGGGGTCACCCGGGTAGTGGCGCGCGATCGAGGCGTAGGTCTCGTAGGCGCCGCCGAGGCGTTCCGCGGCGGCCGCGGCCTCCTCGACAGTGGCCGCGGTCGCGGCCGGGTCGCCGGAGAGCACGGCCGTGAGCACCTCGCGCAGCGCCGCCTCCTCGGGCCGGGCGCGCAGGAGGTCCACGTAGGGCTTGAGCGAGTCGACCTCGAGCGCCTCCAGCGTCGCCGCGGCCTCGGCGGCGGGCCGGAAGCCGCACAGGCCCTCGAACGGGGTGAGGGCGCAGATGAGTTCGGGCTTGTGGTTGGCGTCCTTGTAGTTCCGCTCGGGGGCGTCGATCGGGACGCCCCGGCCCTCCTCGTCCTCGAAACCGGCCCGCGCCTGCGCCAGGTCGGGGTGGACCTGGAGCGACAGCGGCGACCCGGCCGCGAGGAGCTTCAGCAGGAACGGCAGACGCGGGCCGAACTTCGCGACGGCCGCGGCCCCGAGCTCCGCCTCCGGATCGTCGGCGATGACGTCGGAGAGCGCGACTTCCCTGGGCGTTCCGTCCTGCGCTGGGCGTACGACGCGCGAGGGGGCCCCGGGGTGGGCCCCCATCCAGACCTCGGCCTGGGGCTCACCGGTGGCCTCGGTGCCGAGGAGCTCGGGGATGGCGGTCGTGGAGCCCCAGGCGTAGGGGCGCACGGTGTTGGAGAGGCGGTCCATGCGATGCGGCTTCTTCCGTGAGCTGGTGTGCGGGCGGGGCGTGAGGTCCGGTGGCCGGACGGCGGGTTCGGTGGCCTGAGCAGATGGCCGGGTCCCGGACGACGGGCCCGGTGGGGTCGGGCTCGGTGGGGCCGGGCTCGATGGTGGGGACCCGGTGTCAGACCCGCGACCGTCCGGCGCTGCGAGGGTCGATGACGTGGTCGTCGGAGGCGTGGCGGTCGGAGGAGTGGCGGTGGGTCGGTCGGAGGCATGTCGGGCGGGGTGTGTCGGGCCGGGTGCGTCGGTCGGGATCGGGATCGGGCCGCGGGTGGAGGCCGTGTCGGAGGCGGTGCGCTCCGGTCCTCGGACTCCGTGCCGCGGAGGGCTCGGGGAAACGTGCGGTCGGGGTGGCGGGCGTGCGTTCCGCTCTGCCCGACTTCGTTGTCGGAGCGTCGGACCCGCCGGGGCCGTCGGGCTTTCACAGCCGTCGGGACTTCCGTAGCCGTAGTGGCTTTCGTAGCCGTAGTGGCTTTCGTACCTGTCCGAGCCGTCGCAGCGTGCGGAGCCGTCGGACCCGTCGGGTCACCCGGACCACCGCACCCGCCCGGACCTGCCGGGCCTGCCGGGCCTGCCGGGCCTGCCGGGCCTGCCGCCGCGATCCTCGCGATTCCAGTCGTCCCGGTAATCCCAGCAGCCCCAGCGGCACGGTGGCCCCGCGTCCCGGCCGCCGCCCTCCCGGTGGCCTCAACGGTCGCCGCCGCCGAGGCTGCCGCGCTCGCCGTACCGCCGGAAGGCCGTATGTCAGGTTCCGTCAGCCCTCGGGCGCGGCGAGCGCCAGGTAGGCGGCGGTGAAGTCGGTGACGGCGACGAGTTCCGCGAGAGCTTCGAGTGCGTTCCCCTCCTCCGGCTCCAGTTCGCTGAGGGGCGTGTTGCCGGCGTCCGCCGTCTCGCGCGCGGTCGGGGCCGCCGTGAGCCCCTCCGCCGGGCGGTCGCGCAGCAGCACGACGCGGGGGCGCAGGGTCTCGGCGTCCTCGACGCGGTCCCGGAAGAAGTCGTCCAGGTCCCCGCCTCCCCCGGAAGGCGCACGCAGCAGCGCGCCGTGCGCCTCCAGCGCCTCGGGCAGTTCCGCGGCGAGCGCGGGCCGGCCCGCGAGTTCGGTGAGCGCACTCGCGAACCTGCGGCCCACGGGCGCGGCGCCGCCCTCCGTCCAGATCAGCGGCAGGCTCTCGGCGAGTTCCACCGCGAGGGTCTTGGCGGGGTTGTCGTACGTGGCGACAGCGGGGCCGCAGCGCTCGGCGACGCGGTCGAGGCGGTCCGCCAGGCGTTCGAGCACGTCGTTCGGCGCGGTGATCAGGCCGATGCGGTCGAGCAGGACCAGCAGTGGCGTGAACAGCCCCCAGAGCGCGCCCGGGCCCGCGGCGACGGACTCGGGGCCGAACCCGGATTCGGCCGCGGTTCCTGGCCTGGCGCCGGGCGCGGTCCCGCGCTCGGATCGCGGCGCGATCCCGGGCTCGGGCCCGGATCCGGGTTCGTCGCGCCACGGGGCGGCGTAGGGGCTCTCGTACCGTCCGGGCGGGTTCGCCGCCAGGGGCACGAGCAGGCCCCGCGCCCCGTCGACGGTCTCGGTGAGCGGGGAGCGCCGCGGCGCCACGGCGACGACCGTGCACCCGCGGCGGTACGCCTGCTCCGCCAGCACGCCGAGGCCCGGCTCCCCGCCGTCGGTGGTGACGATCAGGAGCAGGTCCACGGCGCCGGTCCAGCCCGGCAGGGACCAGTGCAGGGCTCCGGCGACGGGCGCGACGCCCGTGGGCCGCAGGTGCGTGACCGGCGCGATCGCTCCCGCGAGGGAGTCCACCAGGTCCGCGACGGCGGTCGCGGCAGCACCCGATCCGGCGACCATGACGGAACGCGGCCTGCCCTCGGGGCTCAGCGCGGTGACCCCGGCCTCCTCCGTGTTGCGCAGCGCCGTGCGGACGCGGGCCCCCGCCTCCGCGGCACCGCGGAGCAGGCCGCGCCGATCGGCTCGGGCCAGGTCGTCCGGGGCGTCGAGCATCGACTCGTCGAGCATGGTGTGGGCCTCCGGGCCGTCTGTGCGCGTCGGCGCTTCTACGCCGGGCGGCGGGCCTCGTCGACGAGCAGGACGGGGATCTCGTCGCGCACCGGGTACGCGAGCCCGCAGTCCTGGCTCGTGCAGACCAGCTCGGGGGTGTCCGCCGAGGTCTCGTCGCGGAGCGGCGCGTGGCAGGCCGGGCAGGCGAGGATCTCCAGGAGGCCGGCTTCGAGCGGCATGAGTGGGGGTCCCTTCGGGCTGGGTGTCTGGCCACGTCAGAGTACCGCCGGTGGGGAGGGCGCCGTCGGCGTGGTCGCCCGGGCCGGTTCCCCTCCGACGTCAGCCGTCCGACGTCAGCCGTTCCCGTCCGACGTCAGCCGTCCGACGTCAGCGGTTCCCGTCCCACGTCAGCGGTGCGCCTTCCGGCCGGGCGGCGGGCCGGTGGGAGGCCCTGATCGTCCGCAGTGCCTCGTCGCGGACCTCGGCCATGGTCCTCGCGTCCCGCGCCTCGACGTTCAGGCGCAGCAGCGGCTCCGTGTTCGACGGGCGGACGTTCAGCCACCAGTCCTTCGTCGTGACGGTGAGGCCGTCGAGGTCGTCGAAGAAGACGTCGTCGCGTCCGCCGTACGAGGCGCGCACCGCCTCCATGCGGTCGCGCTGGTCGGCCACGGTCGAGTTGATCTCGCCGGAGCCCGTGTACCGCTGGTACTCCCCCAGCAGCTCGGACAGCGGGGCCGGGCCGCCGCCGAGCGCGGCGAGGACGTGCAGGGCCGCCAGCATGCCGGTGTCGGCGTTCCAGAAGTCCTTGAAGTAGTAGTGCGCGGAGTGCTCACCGCCGAAGACGGCTCCCGTGCGGGCCATCTCCTGCTTGATGAACGAGTGCCCGACCCGGGTCCGGACCGGGACGCCGCCGTGCTCGCGCACGACCTCCGGCACCGACCAGGACGTGATCAGGTTGTGGATGACGGTGGCGCCGGGCGTGCGGGCCAGCTCACGGGCGGCGACCAGCGCGGTGATCGCCGACGGCGGGACGCCCTCGCCCCGCTCGTCCACGACGAAGCAGCGGTCCGCGTCCCCGTCGAAGGCGAGGCCCAGGTCCGCGCCCTCGGCCCGTACGCGGGCCTGGAGATCCACGAGGTTCTTCGGGTCGAGCGGATTCGCCTCGTGGTTCGGGAACGTCCCGTCGAGTTCGAAGTACATCGGCACGAGGTCCAGCGGCAGGCCCTCGAAGACCGTGGGCACGGTGTGGCCCGCCATGCCGTTGCCCGCGTCGACCACGACCTTCAGCGGACGGATCGCCGTGAGGTCGACGAGGCCCCGCAGGTACGCCGCGTACGGCGCGAGGGTGTCCTCGCTCCGCACCTGCCCCGTCCCCGGCCCGGGCAGGCCGGTGCCCAGGGTCTCCTCGACCCGGGCCCGGATCTCCCTCAGTCCCGTGTCCTGGCCGACCGGCGCGGCGCCGGCGCGGCACATCTTGATGCCGTTGTAGCGCGCCGGGTTGTGGGACGCGGTGAACATGGCGCCCGGGAGCCCCATGGCGCCGGAGGCGTAGTACAGCTGGTCCGTGGAGCAGAGCCCGATGAGCGTGGCGTCCGCGCCCCGGGCCGCCGCGCCCCGCGCGAAGGCGGCCGCGAGGGCGGGCGAGGACGGCCGCATGTCGTGGCCGACGACGACCTCGGTCGCGGCGGTCACCTCGGCGAACGCGGCGCCGAAGAGTTCGGCCAGCCCCTCGTCGAGCTGGTCCGGGTACACGCCGCGCACGTCGTACGCCTTCACCAGCTGGGACAGGTCCGCGTCAGCCACCACGTGCTCCTGAGTCGTCAAACCGGCAGTCGAGATCGGCTCACCGTACCGTCGGCCCGGCCGCGGGCCCTTCCGGGGCGGGGCGTGGCGGGGCGTGGCAGGGCGGGGCGGACGGCCCGACACGGAGGCACCTCCCCCTCGGCAACCGCACGGATCGGAGACGGCACGGATCGGGAACGGCACGGATCGGCACTCACGACCCCGCCGGGGTCAGGTCAGGAGTCGGGGCTGCGCAGGACCCTCAGGTGGCCCCTGCGGCCGACCTCGACGGGGTCCGCGCCCGGGGCACCCTTGCCGCCCGCCTGGGCGGTGCGCTCCTGCGGGCGGGCCGCCTCGCGGACGGCGTTCGCCAGGGCCTCCAGGTCGTCGCCGCTCGGGCGGGAGGGGGCCGAGGTGTCGGTCAGCCGGACGACCTCCCAGCCGCGCGGCGCGGTGAGGCGCTCGCCGTGTTCGGCGCAGAGGTCGTAGCAGTGGGGTTCCGCGTAGGTGGCGAGCGGGCCGAGGACCGCGGTCGAGTCGGCGTAGACGTACGTCAGCGTCGCCACGGCCGGGCGGCCGCAAGCGGTGCGCGAACAGCGACGTACAGGGCTCACGATGTTGGACGGTACCGCACTCTTGAGCGGGCCGCGACGACTCAGCCGCACGTCACCCGCCCGTGTCGTGCTGTGAGATGCCGCACAGCTGACTCTCTGTCAGGTCCGGGCGACCCTGAGCGGCCGCCGGAGGGGCCGGGCGGGGGCCCTGCCGCGTGCGGTGCCGTACCGGTACCGGCGTGCCGAAGTACGCTGCGTCAGTGATGGACAGCTCCGTACCGCCGCCCCACCCCGCCGAGCCGAGGCCGCGCCGCCGCGACCGACACGGCCGGGGGATGCGCGGCCCGGTGGCGCCTCCGCAGGTGCCGCTCTCCGCAAGCCGTGCCGAGACCTTCCAGGACCTGGTGCGGGACTCCGTCGACCGCCTGGAGCGCCGCTGGCCCCAGCTGGCCGACGTGGAGTTCCTGGTCATGGACGTGCCGGGGACGCAGGAGGAGACGGTGCCGCTCGGCCGTTCGGTGCCCGCGGGCAAGCAGCAGCCCGCGCGCATCCTGGTCTACCGCCGGCCGGTGGAGATCCGTACGAAGAACCGCGACGAGCGCGCCCTGCTCGTGCACGAGGTCGTGGTGGAGCAGGTCGCGGAGCTGCTGGGGCTGGCCCCCGAGTCCGTGGACCCGCGGTACGGGCAGGAGTAGCCCCTCCCGAACGGCCCCTCCCGAACGGTCCCTCCCGAACAGCCCCTCCCGTCGGTTCGGCGCTCGCGCGCGCCCGTCGGGACCGGAGGCCGCCGACAGCCGGTGACCGCCGGCTGATGGCCAATGGCCGATGGCCGATGGCCGACAACGGATGTCCGACCGGCGCCTGCCGACGGCCCACAGCCAGCAGCCCGCAGCCGCACCGCACCCCGTCCGACCGGACCGACCCGGGCTGGGAGCGGGCCGCGGCCCGCTCCCGGCCCGGCCGCCCGCCGCCGCCCGTCAGATCAGTCGTCGTCCTTCAGGATCGACAGGTCCTGCCGTGCCTGCGGCACCGACACCGTTCCCCGGTCGTCGGGCAGCGTCTGGACCGTGAACGCCGGAACACCGCCCTGCGGCAGGGCCAGCGTCCGCGCCGCGTACACCGGGCCGCCCGACTGCGGCTCGACCGTCAGGGCGTAGGAGCCCTTCAGACCCGCCGGGACGGGCGGGGCCACGGCCAGCGTGGTGCCGCCCTTGACCGTGTACGTCTTGGTCGTCGCCGTGCCGCCCTTCGAGCCGGCCGACGCGGTGACCTTGACCTGCGCCGTCGCGCCGGGGGCGACCAGCGACAGGGTGGAGCCCTTCGCGCGGTTGTCGGCGGCGCTCGCGCGGGCGGTGACGGGGGCCGTCGCCGGGATGAAGGCCATCTCCCTGTCGTCGCCCTTGCCGCGCAGCACCTGGAGTGCGGCAACGACGGGCGTGGCCTGGCCGCTGCCCGAGGGCGCGAGCTGGAGCGAGCCGGCCTCCTTGCGGGTCACGTCCGCCAGGTCGACGGTGGTCGTCATGCCGGACTTGACGTGCAGGCTCTCGTGTCCGGCGGGGACGATGCCGCCGCTCGGCCCGAAGAGTTTGAGGTTCAGGTCCGCGTCGTTCTGGCCGGGTGCGAAGACGGTCAGCCGGACGTCCGTGGCGTCGGCGGGAATGCCCGGCATGACCAGCGTCGGCGACGGGTCGGCGGCCGGCGGCAGCCAGTCGCCGCCCGTGTCGCTGTCCGCGGCGCGCACGGCGGCGCCGACGCGGCCGCTGCGGGTCGTCACGTGGACCGTGAGGCCGTCCTCGGCCTGCGAGGTCAGCGTGGACAGCAGCACCGCCACGGTGCCGTGGGCCGGTACGGGCAGGCCGTCACCGGTGTCGGACTTGAGGGCGCCGCTCTTGCCGTAGAGCTGGATGTCGGCCACGGCGGCCGAGTCGTCGGGGTTGGTGAGGTCGACGTAGTCGGAGCGGGACTTGGCGGTGCTGGCCCCGGGGAGCCAGAAGTCCGTGTCGGGGCTGGTGCAGGTCAGGCCGGAAAGCCCGCGCCCGACGCCGACGTCGTCGCTGGTGGTCTCCTGCGTGGTCCAGCCCGGCGCCAGCGCCCCGGTCGCGGTGCCGACGAGCGCCGTCGGGTCGTCGTCGGCGCTCACGGTGGCCGGGGTGCCCGGCTGCTTCAGCGAGAGCAGCGGCTTCGGCGCGGGCGCGCCGGAGGCGTCGGAGGGAGACGGGGGTGCCGGCGTCTTCGAGCCGGCGCCGTCCTTGGCGTCCTTGCCGTCCTTCCCATCCTTGGCGTCCTTGGCGTCCTTGGCGTCCTTCGTGCCGTCGCCCGCCTTGCCCGACGGGGAGCCGGAGGGGGCCGCGGGTGCGGTTCCCTCCACGGCCGGCACGAGGACGGCCGCGCTCTCGTCGCCCGGCGCCGCCGCGGTCCCCTTGGGCGCGAACGACGTGTAGGTCGTGTCGGCGGTCTCGGAGTCGTCGGGCGCGGGGCACAGACCGCTCGATCGCTCGACGGGCAGCCGCGCGGGGGCCGCGGCGGCCCCGGTGGTGGCGGTGCCGCCCCCGCTGAGGGAGGCCACGCCGGTGACCGCCGCGAGGGCGATCACGACCGCGCCCAGGGAGTAGGTCGTACGGTTCACTGGTTGCTGCTCCCGTCCGGGTTCTGCGGCCGCCGTCCGGCGCCCTGGTCCTGTCCCTGGTCCTCGGGGTACGGGTGGTTCGGGTCCTGCCCCCGCTGGGACTGCTGGGCGCCGTAGCCGTAGGGGTCGTACTGCGCCGGGTCGTAGCCGGTCTGCTCGCCCGCCTGCCCGCCGCCCTGCTGGTAGGCGTCGTAGCCCCACTGCTGCTGGGCGTACTGCTGCGGGTCGTGCCGCGGGTCCGCGTAGGCCGCGTCCCCGTACTGCCGGTCGTCCCCGTACTGCTGCTGCGGGTCGCCGAACTGCTGCGCGTCCCCGAACTGCTGCTGGTAGCCGGCCCCCTGCGCCTCGCCGTACTGCTGCTGGTAGGCGGCCTGCTGGGCGTAGTCGCCCTGCTGGGGGTAGCCGGGCTGGGCCGGGTAGCCGCCGTAGGCGTCGCCCCCGGAGGTGTCCCACTCGCCGTAGGGCTGCTGGTGCGGGATCGGCGCGTAGGGCCCCTGCGCGGCGCCGCCCTGCGGGTCCTGCGCCGCCGCGTCGTCCCCGGCGGTCGCGTCCGGTCCCTGGCCGGCGTAGTCCTGCGCCTGGGCGGCGTAGTCGTGCTCCTGGCCGGCGTGGCCGCCGTCCTGATCGGGCATGCCGTGCTCCTGCACGGGGGCGCCGGCCGGCCGGTGGGGCGTGAAGACGTCCGCCTCGTCCTCCTCGTCGCCGGGGAGCCTCTCGTCGCCGGGGAACGCCTCGTCGCCGGGGTACCCCGAGTCGCCGGAGTACCCCGCGTCGGGGCCGTCGGGGACCGCGGGCTGCTCACCCGTGTCCCCGGCCGCGTACGCACCGGTGCCGTAGGGCTCCCGCGTGCCCGGCGTCTCGTAGGGGTCGCCCGCCTCGTAGACGTCGGTGCCGCCGCTGCCGCGCGCGGAGGCCGCCTCGGCCGCCTCCGCCGCCGCCTCTGCCTCGGCCGCGGCGCGCAGCCTGCGGGCCCGGCGGCCCTCGCCCTCCATCGCCTCGGGCGGTACGGCGGCCAGCGCCTCGTCCGGCAGGTCGTCGTCCACGTCGGGCCGGCCGCCGGGCAGCGCGAGCACGAGCAGCACGAGGCCCAGCAGGCCCTGCAGCCACACCCACGCGGTGTGCGTGATCGGCTCGTCGTACGTGAGGTCGAGCCTGCCGCCGCTCGTCGGCAGCTGGAAGCCCTGCGCCCAGCCGTCGACGGTGGTCCGGGGCAGCGGCTGCCCGTCGAGGGTCGCCTGCCAGCCGTCGGCGGCGCGGTCGGCGATCCGCAGGACGCGGCCCGAGGGCCCGGACGGGATCTTCGTGTGCGCGTCCACGGTCGAGGACGCCACGGACACGGGCGCCGCCGCGTCGCCGGTGCCGGCGGCCCCGGCGGCGGCCGGAGGCACGATCATGATGCGCGAGACCTGCTGGTCGATGCGCCACAGCTCGCTGCCGTCCAGTTGGCTGAGCCGGCTCAGGCCCGGGGTGGCGTCGAGGACGCGGCTCATCTCGTGCGGGGCGCCGTCGCGCAGGAGTACGTAGCGGATGGCGAAGCCGCGCAGCTGGGTGGTCTGGTCGGCACCCGAGCCGGCGACGAGGTTCGCGACGACCTTGTCGAGCTTGGTGTCGCCGCCCGCGGCCCGGGTGAGTTCGGCGTCGCCGAGCTCGGCGCCCTCGCCCCGCACGAGGCTGTACGAGACGGAGCCGGGCGAGGTGCCGCTGAGCACGAGGGTGCGCGGCTGGTCGGAGGTCGTGGACTCCTCGGCGACGAACGCGGGGACCTGGGTGGCGTCCGTGCGCTCCAGCGGCCCGGCCGCGCCGGTGACCATCCAGCTGAACGCGGCCACGAGGGGCGCGATCCCGGCCAGTACGGCGATGAGCGCCGCGGCCGGCTGGCGCCAGCCGAAGCTCATCTCGGCGACCCGCAGGCGTGCCCCGTCCGCGCCGACGAGGCCGGCCGCGAGGAGGGCCACCGCGTAGACGAGCGTGGCGGGGCCGGCCCAGCCGGAGCGGTTGGACGCGACGGCGAAGACGAGCGCGACGAGTGCGGCGACCCAGGCGGTGCGCACCGCGAAGCCGCGCTCGGAGCGCAGCAGCGCGGCGAGCGCCGCGAGGACCACGCCGATCATCAGGACGCCGCCGACGGCCTTGGGGCCGCCCGGGTCCATGCCGAGCAGGTCGAGCGCGGAGGCCGGTCCGGTGGAGAAGTCGAGGCCCGCCTCGCGCAGGAAGTCGCGGGGGCTGGTGAGCAGCGTCAGCGACCAGGGTGCGAGCAGGATCATCGGCGTGACGAGCACGGTCAGCACGCGGGGGCCGTACGCGCCGATCTCGCGGCGCCGCAGCACGAGCACGGCCAGCGCGAGGACGGCCGAGAGCGGCCACACGACGGGCGTGAACGCGGTGGTGACCGTGAGCAGGAAGGTGTATGCCCAGGTCGCGCGCCACGTCCCGCGTCCGGTGCCGCGCAGCCCGTACGCGGAGACCGCGGCGCGGGCCGCCACGGGCAGCAGGATCACGAGGACGGCGGTGCCGAGGCGGCCCGTCGCGAGCGCGCCGGTCGCCGCGGGCAGGAACGCGTAGACGACGGCGGCCCAGGCCCGCAGCAGGCGGGAGGGCACGAGGGAGCGCGACGCGAAGTACGCGCTGACCCCCGCGAGCGGTACGGAGCACACCAGCAGCACGGTCAGCGCGAGCCCGGTCGAGCCGAGGAACAGCACGGAGAGGCTGGCGAGGACCGCGAGGTAGGGGGGCGCCGTCTGGGTGCCGCCGGTGCCGACCGCGTGCCAGGTGTCGGCGTAGCGGTCCCACAGGGCGGAGATGTGGTCGGGGGCGGGCAGCAGCGCGCCGCCCGCGAGGGAGCCGCCGGCGAGCAGGGCCCGGCAGGCGACGAGCGAGAAGACGAGGAGGACGGCGAAGAGGACGGGACCGGGCCGCCGCGCGAGCTTCTTCAGCCGCGCGAACTGCTCGATCTCCATGTAGTCGGCGTCCTCGCCGCCGGGCCCGGACTCGACGACGCCGTGGCGGGAGCCGCCGGACTCGGAGTCGGAGGCACCGCCCGCGCCGAGGCTCGCCGCGGCCTGCTCGACGGTCGCGCGGATGGTCGCTCCGGGCGGCGGGAACAGAGGGCGCAGTTCGGAGAATTCGGTGACCGCGCCGGCGCGTGCGCGCCGCCCCGCGAGGATGCGGCCTGGCCGCAGCAGGGTCGCGGACAGTCCCATGACCTCGTCGACGGCCTGGCCCGGCGCCTTGGCGAGGAGGTAGCCGAGGGTGCGCAGGAGGGTGCCGACGACGAGCCGCAGCGCCACCCACGGGAGTGCGCCGCCGCGGGTGTTGGCGAGCATCGCGAAGACGGCGCCCGCCTTGTCGACGCGGTGCGGGTTGGTCGCGGAGCGGCCCACGCAGTCGACGGTGCGGCGCTCGCGCGAGGCGGCCTCCGCGTGCCGCAGGACGGCCTCGGGGGCGACGAGGACGCTGTGCCCGGCCGCGTGCGCGCGCCAGCACAGGTCGACGTCGTCGCGCATGAGCGGCAGGCTCCGGTCGAAGCCGCCGAGTTGCTCCCACACATCGCGGCGCACGAGCATGCCGGCGCTGGAGACGGACAGGACGGAGCGGACCTGGTCGTGCTGGCCCTGGTCCTGCTCGCGCCGGTCGAGTCCGGTCCAGCGGCGCCCGCTGTTGGCGATCGAGACGCCGACCTCGAGGAGTTGCCGGCGGTCGTACCAGCCGCGGAGCTTGGGGCCGACGACGGCCGCGTCCGGGTCGGAGTCGGCGACGCGCAGCAGTTCGGCGAGGGCGTCGGGCGCGGGAGCGCAGTCGTCGTGGAGGAGCCAGAGCCACTGCACCGGTTCGCCGTGGGGCAGTTCGGGCATCTCGTACGCCTCGTCGCGCCAGGTGCGCGTCACGGGGTCCCAGCTGCTCGGCCGCCGCAGGTAGGGCAGGTCGTCGGGGGTGAGGACGGGCGCGACGCGGACCGCTTCTTCCACGGCCGTGCCGAATCCCGACCTGCGGGCGAGGTGCAGGACGCGTTCGTCGCCGAGCGCCTCGCTCAGCAACTGCGCGGAGGCGTCCGCGCTGCCGGTGTCGGCGGCGACGACGTTCTGTACGGGCCGTTCCTGGCCGACGAGGCCCGCGAGGGCGTCGGGCAGCCAGCGCGCTCCGTCGTGGGAGACGAGGACCGCGGTCACCACGTGGCGCGGGTACTCGGGGGGCGTGTCGGGCGCGTAGCCGCCTGCGGCGGCGGGAACGAACGCTGTGGTGGCGGACATCGAGGTGAAGGGCCCTCCGGCCGGGGGTTCCGCCCTCCAGGGGGCGCTGAGCGTCAGGGACGGGCCACCACACTAACGGTACGGACAAATGCGGGACGCCGAGCGCCGGATGAGGCCGCCCGTGACCCCGTGACGCGAGAGGCTCGACGGCCCGGGTGAGGGGGTCGGGCACGGCCGACAGGGTGCCGAGGGCGGTGTCCCAGGAGCCGCTGTCGAGGCGG
>NZ_JAKGCV010000640.1 GCF_021556455.1 Streptomyces fuscigenes
GCCGTGGCGCGTCGGGGCGGCGGCAAGCCGGGGACGGCGGCTCCGACGGCGGCTCCGACGCCGACGAAACTGGCGGCTCCGACGGCTCCGGTGCAGGCGGCGGCCCGGGCGCGGGCCCGCCCTCCGCCCTCGATCCCGCCACGCCCGAGCAGCGGCGCGGGCTCACCGTCGCCACCCTGGCCCTGGCCGCGTTCCTCACCCTGGTGTTCTGCTGCTGGCTCGTGCCGGGCGGCCCGCTGCAGGGCCCCGGCGGGGCGCTGGTCGCCTCGCCGTTCTTCGACGGGATCGTGCCGCTCGTCATGCTCGCGTTCCTCGTCTGCGGGATCGCGTACGGCATCCCGGCCGGCACGGTCCGGCGGCCGGCGGACGTGCCGAGGATGATGGGCGAGGCCCTCACCGCCATGCTCGGCTACATCGTCATCGCCTTCACGGCGGGCCAGTTCATCGCCATGTTCGACTGGAGCCATCTCGGCGACTACCTCGCGGTGCAGGGCGCGGACGGGCTGCGCTCGGCCCATGTCACGGGATTCTGGGCGCTGCTGCTGATGATGGCGTTCAGCGGCCTGCTCTCGCTCGTCGTCTTCTCCGGCTCCTCGCTGTGGACGGTCCTCGCGCCCGTCCTCGTGCCGATCTTCGTCGGGCTCGGCTTCCACCCGGGGGTCGCGCAGGCCGCGTACCGCGTCGGCGACTCGGTGACGCACCCGGTCTCGCCGCTGAACCCGTACGTCTACATGCTGGAGCTCTCCGCCCGCCGCTACGATCCCGGCTTCACGCTCGGCAGCCTCTTCGCGCGCCTCAGCCTCTTCGTCCTGCCGGTGGCCGTGCTGTGGGCCGCGCTCTTCGCGGTGTTCTACTTCGCCGGCATCCCGTTCGGCCCCGGCACACCGACCCACCTGTGAGCGGGGGTCCGGGCACACCCCGCCCCCACGCACACCCCGCCCCGACGCACACCGACAGCCGCCACGCCACCCCGTCGAAAGGCCCGCACATGCACGACGAGCGCGACCCGCAGGACCCGGCGCCGCAGGCCGGCACGGCCGTGCGCTGGCGGCGCGACCTGCACCGCCGTCCCGAGGTCGGGTTCACGGAGTTCCGTACCGCGAGCCGCGTCGCGGGCGCACTCGCCGACCTCGGCTGGGAGATCCGCACCGGCACGGACGCCCTCTCTCCGGGCGACCGGCTCGGGGTGCCGTCCGACGAGGAACTGACGGCGGCCTACCGGCGCGCGGCGGCCTCGGGCGCCGACGAGCGGTTCCTCCCGGCCATGAAGGGCGGCAACACCGCCGTGGTCGCGACCTGGCGGGCCCAGGCGCCCGGCCCGGCGGTGGGGCTGCGTGCCGACCTGGACGCGCTGCCCATCGCGGAGTCCGGCGACCCGGGGCACCGGCCGGCCCGGGAGGGGTTCAGGTCCCTGCACGAGGGCGTGATGCACGCCTGCGGCCACGACGGGCACGTCGGCATGGCGGTGGAACTCGCCGAGCGGCTGGTGGCGGACCCGCCGCCCACCGGCTCCGTCACACTGCTCCTCCAGCCCGCGGAGGAGGGCGGCAGGGGCGCCCGGGCCATGGTCCCCGCGGGCGTCGCCGACGACCTGGACCTGCTCATCGCGCCGCACCTCGGCCTGAACCTGCCGACCGGGACACTCGCCCCGTCCCTCGACGGCCTGCTCGCCAACTCCAAGCTGCGCGCGGTCTTCCACGGCGTCGCCTCGCACGCCTCGCTCGCCCCGCACGAGGGCCGCAGCGCCCTGCTCGGCGCCGCGGCCGCCACGCTCGCGGTGCACGGCATGCCCCGCTTCCCGGGCCACGAGACCCGCGTCGCGGTCGGCCGGATCAGCGGCGGCACCTCCAGCAACATCGTGCCGGACCGCGCCGAGATGCTCCTGGAGACGAGGGCCGACGAGGGCGCCGTCAACGAGGAACTGGAGGCGCGCGTGCGTGCCGCGCTGCACGGGGCCGCCGCGACCTACGGCCTGACGGTGGACGTCGACCTCATCGGCGGCGTCACCACGGCCCGCGCGGACCGCGCCGCGGTCGAACTCGTCGAGGCGGCCGCGCGCGCCGAGGGCCTGCGCCTGGTCACGGCCCGCGCCGAGGACGGGGTGGCCAGCGACGACGCGACCGCGTTCATGCGCCGCGTCCAGCAGCGGGGCGGCGTCGCCTCGTACATCGGCATCGGCTCCGCGCTCGCGGCGCCGCACCACACCCCGTCCTTCGACCTCGACGAGGCGGCCCTGCCGCTGGGCGTGGCGCTGCTGGAGGGGCTGGTCCGCAGGGCGCTGGCGGCGCGGCGGCACTGAGCAGCTCCGCGCCGGAGGGACCCGGCCGCCGGGAGGGGCAGCCGGCGGGCGGG
>NZ_JAKGCV010000641.1 GCF_021556455.1 Streptomyces fuscigenes
CGCGCGGCGGGCCTGCCCGCCACGCCCCTGGCCAAGACGGCCGCGGACGTCCTGGCCTGGGACCGGGAGCGCGGCGCGCCGCCCCTGGACGCGGGTTTCACCCCCGAGCAGGAGGCCGCCGCGCTGGCCGAGGCGGGGCGGGGAACGGGCGGCGGGCGCTGACCGTCCGGGAGCTGGGACCTCCGGGGCCGGACACCCCGTGGAACGTCCGTCTCCGTGACCGGCCGGGGCTGCGGGTTCTCCGCGCGGCCTCACGCCCCGAAGAACTCCCGCAGCACCGGCGCCAGCACGTCGGGCTCCACCGCGTGCGTCTGTCCCGGCAGCGTGCGGTGGCTTCCCCGCGGGAGGGACGCGGCCACCGCGCGGGCGCCCGCGCGCATCGCGTGCGGGCTCGCGCCCCCGTCCATGACCAGGGCCGGGGCCGTGACGCCCGCGAGCCGGCCGGCCGGGACCAGGCCCGTGCCGATCACCGCGTCGTCGTAGGCCAGCGTGGGCGCCACGGCGAGCAGGGGCGGCCACGCCTCCGTGTCTCGCAGCGCCTCCACCTCGGCCGGCGTCACGCCGACGACGGCGAGCACCTGCCCGATCGCCTCCGCCCGCCTGCCCTCGGCCAGCAGAGCCCTCAGGCGCCGGCTGTAGGCGGGACGGTCGCGGACCTCGGCGGGATCGGCGCGGTACGGGGGTTCGTACACGGCGACCCGTTCGATCGGCAGACCCGCCGCCGCGGCCTCCAGCGCCAGCGCGGCGCCCGAGGAGACCCCGTACACGCACGCGCCGCCGCCCGCCGCGGCGAGCAGCGCCGCCACGTCCTCGATCTCCCGCTCCACCGCGTACGGCGCCGTGTCCCCGCTGTCGCCCCTGCCGCGCCGGTCGTACGTGACGGCCTGGAAGCCGGGCGCCAGCAGGCCCGCCAGCGGTGCCGAGGTCTCCGCCGTGCCGAAGGAGCCGCCCACGACGATCACCGGCCGACCGCGCCCCGCGCGCCGGTAGGCGATCACCGTGCCGTCCGCCGACTCCGCCCTGCCCACGTTGTCCATGCGGGTGAAGACCGGGGGAGCCGTCGTAAGTCATCGCTTCGGTGCACATTCTTCCGGCAGGCCCGCCCGGCGGATGCGTGCCGGGCGGGTGCGTGCCGGCCGGATACGTGCGGGCCGGATGCGGGCCGGGCGGGCCGCCCGCCCCCGCCGGCGGCCCGCGTCGAGGTCCTCAGGCGCCGACGACCTCGGTGTCGTAGAAGCAGTAGTGCCCCTTGATCTCCGCGACCTCCGACTTCGGCTCCTCGTACGCCCAGACGAGGTCCGGGGCGTCCGGCAGCGACCAGTACGAGGCGTCGCCCTTGAAGGGACAGTGCGTCGTGGTGTCCGAGGGGGTCAGCAGGTCGAGGCGGACGTCCTCGGCCGGCAGGTAGTAGCGCACCGGCGAGCCCGTCTCGTGCAGGGCCAGCGGGCTGTGGCTGTCGGCGAGGACCTGGCCGTCCCGCTCCACCCGGACGTGCTGGGTGCTCCGCTCCACGGTGATCTTGTGTCCGAGTGCCATGGTGGTCGGTTCCCTTCGGCTGGGTGCGCGTGTCCCTCGCGGACACGGCCTCGTGCACGTGTCCCTGACGGACACGGCTCACCCTCAGTGCAGCGTCCCGCCCGGCGGCGTTCTTCCCCGGCCGCCGGACGGGTTCCGGCACTCTCTACGGTTGACCCATGAACATCTGCGTCTTCCTCTCCGCCGCCGACCTCGACGAGCGCTACACGCGCCCCGCGCGCGAATTCGCCGAACTGATCGGCCGTGGCGGCCACACCCTGGTCTGGGGCGGGTCCGACGTCGGCCTGATGAAGGTCCTCGCGGACGGGGTGGCGGACGCGGGCGGCCGGCTCGTCGGCGTGTCGGTCGACTTCCTCGCCGCCGCGGCGCGCGAGGAGGCCGACGAGATGCTCGTGGCGGGGGACCTCGCCGAGCGCAAGGCTCTCCTGCTGGCCCGCTCCGACGCGATCGTCGTGATGGTAGGCGGCACCGGCACGCTGGACGAGGCCACCGAGATCCTGGAGCTGAAGAAGCACGGCAAGCACACGAAGCCGGTGGTGCTGCTGAACACGGAGGGCTTCTACGACGGCCTCAAGCAGCAGTTCCTGCGCATGGAGGAGGAGGGCTTCCTCCCGCTCCCGCTGACGGACCTCGTGTTCTTCGCCGAGGACGGCGTCGGGGCGCTCGCCTTCCTGGAGGAGTCCATGGGACAGGAGTGACGGCCGACGGGGGGCGACGGCCGAGGCGGAGCCGGGGCCGGTCCGCGGCGGGGCGGTGGCGGGGCCTGCGGCAGTGGAGGAGCGCCGGGGGCGCGGCCGCGGGTGGCGTGCGGCC
>NZ_JAKGCV010000642.1 GCF_021556455.1 Streptomyces fuscigenes
GGGCCAGCCCGCCCCGGGGGCAGGTCCGCGCCAACGGGCCCCGGGCCGGGGCCTCGCGTCAACGGACGGCGCGTGCCCCCGCCCCCGGGCCGGGCCTTCGAACAGCGGGGCCCGCCCGTGCGAACAGCGTCGCGCGCCCGGCCGCCCCGGCACGCTGAACGGAAGGCGAAAGCGTCGCGAACGGAGGGAGAACCGCGACGGGCCGGGGAAACCGGCACACATGCCACGGGGACGAACCACCCGTTGCGGCCCGGCGAGTTGCCAAAGCACCGATGCGCCCACAATGCCCAACACGTGGACGGAACGACCCTTTCCGGTCTTCGGCGGACGGATGCGTCCTTCGCGGACCCTCGCGTCGAGCGGCTCGGAAGATGTGCCAGAGTTGCCACGTCCGGGCTGTGAGCACGTACGGTACGGCACACAGGCGGGACTGCCGGGACACCGGAAAGGGGCAGCTGGGTTGACCACGCACGCACCGCAGACAGCACAGTCCGTGACGCTGCCTGCCTCGCTCGACGAGGCCGTGGCGGCGCTGGCGGCCATGCCCGCCGCGGTGCCTGTCGCAGGTGGGACGGACCTCATGGCGTCCGTCAACAGGGGCCTGTTGAGACCTGCCGCGCTCGTCGGCCTCGGCCGGATGAGCGAGCTGCGCGGCTGGCACTACCAGGACGGCCACGCCCTGCTCGGCGCCGGCCTCACCCACGCCCGCATGGGCCGCCCCGACTTCGCCGCGCTGATCCCCGCCCTCGCCGCCTCGGCGCGCGCCGCGGGCCCGCCGCAGATCCGCAACGCCGGGACGCTCGGCGGCAACATCGCGACCGCCGCACCGACCGGGGACACGCTGCCCGTGCTCGCCGCCCTGGAGGCCGACCTCGTCGTCGCCGGCCCCGGCGGCGCGCGCCGCGAGATCCCCGTGACGCACCTGCTGGCCGGCCGCGAGATGCTGGCGCCCGCCGAACTCATCGGCTTCGTCCGGGTGCCGCTGCTGCACGCCCCGCAGGTCTTCCTCAAGGCGACGGGCCGCACCGGCCCGGGGCGCGCCACCACTTCCGTCGCCGTCGTGCTCGACCCGGCGCG
Source organism: Streptomyces fuscigenes (assembly GCF_021556455.1). Classification (GTDB taxonomy): domain Bacteria; phylum Actinomycetota; class Actinomycetes; order Streptomycetales; family Streptomycetaceae; genus Streptomyces; species Streptomyces fuscigenes. Next base: position 1,078 of record NZ_JAKGCV010000642.1, read on the forward strand.
GCGCGGGGTGCGCTGCGCGGTCGGAGCCGTCGCGCCGATGCCGCTGCGGCCCCTGGAGGCGGAGCGGTGGATCGCCTCGCTCATCGACTGGGACGGCGCCCGGGGCCTGACGCAGGAGGCGCTGAGCGCCTTCGGGGAGTACGTCGCGGCGGCCTGCGTGCCCGACCCGCTGCCGCCCGCCGACGGGGGAGAGGCGCCGGGGCCCTCGCCGGCCGTGGCGCACCTGCGGCGTACCGTCGCCACGCTGGCCCGGCGAGCCCTGGGGAGGGCGCTCTCGTGACCGACAACGCATCAGGCGGCGCAGGCGGGACGCGCGGCGCCGACGAGTGGCCCGAGCCGGGGCAGGGCGCCGACGACTGGCCGGAGCCCGCCCGCGGCGCGGAGGACTGGCCCGAGCCGGGGCAGGGCGCCGAGGGCATGTGGCGGCCCGTCCCGCACGGCGGCGAGTACGACGCGGAGGCCACGGCCTTCGTCCAGCTGCCGCCCGAGGACGACGCGGACGCCCCGCTCGCCGCACCCGGCCACGGATACGTGCCGCCCATGATCACCCCGCTCCAGCCCGACCCGTCGGTCGCCGGCACCTGGGGCCTGCCCGACCCGCAGGTCGAGGCCGGGCAGCAGTACCCCGGCACCTACGGGCAGGACCCGTACGCCCCGCAGGACCCCGGCGCGGGCGACCAGGACCCGCAGGGCGCGGGCGGCCCCCAGGACCCGCAGCAGTACCGGGCGCCGTACGGCTCCCACGACCCGTACGCGCAGGCTCCCTACGGCCAGGCCCCCTACGGGCAGGCGCCGTACGGCCACGCGCCCTACGGCCAGGGCGCACCGGCGCACGACCCCTACGGTCAGGGCGCGCCCGCGCACGGGGCGGCCCCGCACGACCCGCAGGCGCACGACCCGCACGCGGGCGCCGGGCAGGGCCACGAGGCACCCGCCCACGACCCGGGCGCGACGGGCCACTGGAACTTCACCGCCGCCACGGACGCACCCGGCGGGGCCCGCCCCGAAGCGCCGGACCCGGCCGGGCACGGCGCCGCGGACCAGGCACCCGCTCCCGAGGCACCCGCTCAGCAGGCTCGGGGCGAGGGCACCGGCCAGTGGCGCATCCCGCTCGCGACCGGCGAAGTCACCGACGAATCGGGCGAGTTGAGCGCGGCGCTGGCGGCCTCCCCGTGGAACGGCGGCGTGACGCCGCCCGCCACCCTCCCCGGCGGCGCCCGTGCCCCCTGGGCCCCCGAGCCGGAGCCCGCGCCCGCGCCC
>NZ_JAKGCV010000643.1 GCF_021556455.1 Streptomyces fuscigenes
GCGGGGAGCGCCGGAGGTGGTGCGGGCGCACGAAGCGGCGCGGGACCGTGCCGGCGCGCGGAGCGGGGGCCGACGGCGGGGACGCGCGCCGGGGCGCGTGCGGGGCACGGCGTACGTCCGGGGCCGGCGTTCACGCGCGTACGTCAGGGGCGCCGCGTTCACCCGCGTACGTCCGGGGCCGGCGTTCACGCCCGTACGTCCGGGGCGCTGCGTTCGCGGGCGTACGTCAGGAGTACGGCCTTCACCGGCGTACGTCCGGGGCGCGCGGGACGGGTTCAGGCCCTGGGCAGCCGGTCGAGGCGGCGCAGGATGACTCCCTCCCGCAGCGCCCACGGGCAGATCTCCAGCACGTCGACGTCGAAGAGGTCCATGGCGGCCTCCGCCACCAGCGCCCCGGCGAGCAGTTGCGGCGCCCGGCCGATGGACACGCCCGGCAGGTCCGCGCGCTGCCGCACCGTCATGGCCGCCAGCCGGGGCACCCACTCCTCCAGCGAAGCCCGGCTCAGCCGGCGCTGGGCGTAGAGGCCCTCGGCCGAGCGGGCCGCCCCGCCGATCCGCGCCAGCTGGCGGAAGGTCTTGGAGGTGGCCACCGTGTGGTCCGGTCCCCCGAGCCGGCTGAACTCGCCCACGGTGCGCGCGATCTCGGCCCGTACGTGGCGGCGCAGCGCCCGTACGTCCGTGGCGTCGGGCGGGTCCCCGGGCAGCCGGCCCGAGGTGAGGCGGCCGGCGCCGAGCGGCAGGGAGACGGCTGCGTCCGGCTCCTCGTCCATGCCGTAGGCGATCTCCAGGGAGCCCCCGCCGATGTCGAGCACCAGCAGCCGGCCCGCGGACCAGCCGAACCAGCGGCGGGCCGCCAGGAACGTCAGCCGGGCCTCCTCGGCGCCGCTGAGGACCTGGAGGTCGGCACCGGTCTCGGCGCGGACCCTGCCGAGCACGTGGTCGGCGTTGCCGGCCTCGCGCACGGCGGACGTGGCGAAGGCGAGGACGTCCTCGCAGCCCTTGTCCTCCGCGGCCTGGAGGGCGTCGGCGATCGTCGCGACGAGCCGGTCCACGCCCTCGGGCCCTATCGCGCCGTCCGCGTCGAGGAGTTCCGCGAGGCGCAGCTCCGCCTTGTAGGAAAACGCGGGCAGCGGCCTGGCGCCCCCGTGGGCGTCGACGGCGAGGAGATGCACGGTGTTCGAACCGACATCCAGGACTCCGAGTCTCATGGGCGGAACCGTACCCGCGGTCCCGGACTTACCCTTGGGCCCGTGCCTAAGACGAACAAGACGAAGCCGGGCAAAGCCGAGCAGGCCAAGGACCGGGGCAGGTCGAAGAAGCAGAAGCGGACCGCCGGGGAGGCGGAGCCGGCCCACCCGGTGACCGCCGCGGCCCTGCCCGCTCCCGTCCCGCCCGCCGACGACGAGCACGGCCTCGACTTCGCGCGCGCCTGGGTGGAGTTCCCCGACCCGGCGGACGACGAGCAGGTCTTCCGCTGCGACCTGACGTGGCTGACCTCGCGGTGGACGTGCATCTTCGGCAGCGGCTGCCAGGGCATCCAGGGGGGCCGCGCCGACGACGGCTGCTGCACGCTGGGCGCGCACTTCTCCGACGAGGAGGACGAGGAGCGGGTGGCGCGGCACGTGGCGCGGCTGACGCCGGACATCTGGCAGTTCCACGCCGAGGGCTCGCGCGACGGCTGGACGCAGGAGACCGCCGACGAGGACGACTCCGAACAGGACGACCAGGACACCCAGGACGACGACGATGACGACGACGGGGAGCGCGGCCCGCAGCGGCAGACCCGTGTCTTCAACGGCTCGTGCATCTTCCAGAACCGGCCCGGTTTCGCGGGCGGCATGGGCTGCGCGCTGCACATCCTGGCGCTCAAGGAGGGCAAGGAGCCGCTGGAGACCAAGCCGGACGTGTGCTGGCAGCTGCCGGTCCGGCGTACGTACGACTGGATCGACCGCCCGGACGACACGCGTGTGCTGCGGGTGTCGATCGGCGAGTACGACCGGCGCGGGTGGGGCCCGGGCGGCCACGACCTGCACTGGTGGTGCACCTCGGCGACCTCCGCGCACGGCGCGGGCGACCCGGTGTACGTGTCCTACCGGCCCGAGCTGACCGAGCTGATGGGCAAGGAGGGGTACGACGCGCTGACGGAGCTGTGCGAGCGCCGTCTGTCGAGCGAACTCCCGCTCGTCGCACCGCACCCGGCGGACCCGGCGGCCCCCGGGCGCGGCTGACCCGCCGTCCCCGCGTCGGGCGCCGTCGACCCGTTGTCCCCGCGCGGGCCGGGTGGGCTCCGGCGCCGGCTCGCCGAGGGGCTCCCGCGTCC
>NZ_JAKGCV010000644.1 GCF_021556455.1 Streptomyces fuscigenes
CGCCGGCGACGACTGGCCCCCGCCGCAGCGCCCGGCCCCCGCCGCGGACGACGACTGGCCCGCGCCCGCCGCCCCCTCCTTCGACCCGGTGTCCCCGCCGCACGCCCCGCAGCAGCCGGGTCCGGCCGCCGAGGACGACTGGATGCTGCCGCCGCCCACGGGGTCCGAGCCGTTCGCCCCCCGCCCGGGAGCGGAGCAGGGCGGACCGCAGTCCGGCCTGCCCCGCCAGGGCGTCCAGGGCGGCCCCGGGCCGCAGCAGCCCGGCTTCGCGGGACCCTCCCGGTGGGCCGTCGTCATCGGCCCCGACCGCGAGTACTTCATGGCGATGATGAACCGCAGCGGGCCGGAGGCCGCGGGCCTCAACCTGCCCGCGTACGCGCCGGAGCAGCACATGCCGCTCACCGGCAACCAGGTCACCATCGGCCGCCGCCGGCACTCGACGGGCGAGTCGCCCGACATCGACCTGTCGGTGCCGCCGGAGGACCCGGGCGTCTCGCACCAGCACGCGATCCTCGTCCAGCAGCCCGACGGGGGCTGGGCCGTGGTCGACCAGAACTCGACCAACGGCACGACGGTCAACGGCGGCGAGGAGCCGATACAGCCCTACGTGCCGATCCCGCTGGCCGACGGCGACCGCGTCCACGTCGGCGCCTGGACGACCATCCGCATCGTCCAGGGCTGAACGGGCGCCCGCGGCCCGCCCGAGGAGCGCGGGCGGCCGTGCCCCGGCTCAGGTCGCCGGCAGCGGCCACACGTGGGGGCCGTGCGGGTCGTCCAGCCAGGCCCACTGGCCCTCGCCGGTGACGGTGACGCCGTACCGCTGCCGCTGGGGCCGGTGCTCGTGCCGCCACAGGCGGTGGGCCTCCTCGGGCGACAGGGCGTACGCGCTCAGCGCCAGCAGGAAGCGGAAGAGGTCGTTGGCGAGCAGGTTCCGGGGCAGCCCGGACGCCCGCTCGGCGACCTCCTCGCCGGGGACGGGAGCCCCCCGCAGCGCGACGAAGAACGCCGACGTCGCGAGGAACGGCCCCTGCGCCACGCGCCCTTCGGGCGTGTCCGCCACGCGCAGCGAGACCAGCCCGGTGGCGAGCGGCGCCACGATGCGCGCGCCGGGCGCCGACTGGGCGACCCAGGCGCGCGGCACGGACGGCAGCGCGCAGGTCGCGATGATCCGGTCGAACGGCGCCCGCTCGGGGCAGCCGCGCGCCCCGTCGCCCGTCACGACGGTGGGCCGGTGCCCCGACTCCGCGAGGTGCACGCGGGCCGACTCGGTGATCTCCGGGTCGAGGTCCACGGTGGTCACGAGGCCGTCGCCGAGGCGGTGCGCGAGCAGCGCGGCGTTGTAGCCCGTGCCCGCGCCGATCTCCAGCACCCGGTCGCCGTCGCGGACGTCGAGCTCCGTGAGCATCCCCGCCATCAGGGAGGGCTGGCTGGAGGACGAGACGAGCCGGCCGTCGCGCATGCGCGTACCGAGCGCGGTGTCCGCGTAGGCGCCGCTCAGCCAGCGCCACCGGGCCTCGGGGTCCGGGTCGCCGGACCACAGCCGCCTGCTGCCGCCGCTGCCCTCCACGTAGTAGTACGGCACGAACAGGTGGCGCGGCACGGCCTGGAAGGCGTCGCGCCAGGCAGGGTCCGGCAGTGCCCCGGCGGCCGCCATGTTCCGCACCATCTCGGACCGCGCCTGCTCGGCGTGGGCCTGTGCGTCGTATCCGCTCACCCCTCCACTGTCGGCCCTGCCGGGCGGCCGGGCGAGTGCGCGTGGGCGGCGCGGGCGCCCGCCGCCGGGCGGTCCTAGGACCTGCGGCCTCCTCCGCCCCGTCTGCGACCATGGAGGGGTGACAGGGATCAGGCGCGGCACGGTGAGCGAGCAGACGTTCTACGAGCAGGTCGGCGGCGAGGAGACGTTCCGCCGTCTGGTGCACCGCTTCTACGAGGGCGTCGCGGAGGACCCGCTGCTGCGGCCCATGTACCCGGAGGAGGACCTCGGCCCCGCCGAGGAGCGCTTCCGGCTCTTCCTGATCCAGTACTGGGGCGGCCCGCGCACCTACAGCGAGCAGCGGGGGCACCCGCGGCTGCGGATGCGGCACGCGCCGTTCGCCGTCGACAGCGCCGCGCGCGACGCGTGGCTCGCGCGGATGCGGGTCGCGGTGGACGAGCTGGGCCTGGCCGAGGAGCACGAGCGGCAGCTCTGGGACTACTTCACCTTCGCCGCCCAGTCGATGGTCAACACCGCGGGCTGAGCCGGACCGGCGCCCGCGGGGCGCCGCGGGCGCCTCCGCCCGCCCACGGCGCGCGGAGGGCCGGGGCCCCGGCCGCGCCC
>NZ_JAKGCV010000645.1 GCF_021556455.1 Streptomyces fuscigenes
AGCAGCGGGCGGCCGGCCACGGCTTCGACTTCTTCGGCACGCAGCACGGCGGCCGCGTACGCCCCGAGCCCGCGCGCGACGGCGGCCGGGAGCACCCCGGCGCGCAGGAGGACGTGGACGCCCCCGGCGGCACCCGGGCGCAGGCGGTGACGGAGGAGACCGCAGCGGCGGACGGTACGGGAGCGCAGGAGACCCCCGGCGCGGAGGCCACGCGGGACGGGCGGGAGCGCGGTGCCGCAGGCGAGGCCCCCGGGCAGGACGCGGCCGCGGACGGCCCCGCCGCCGACCGGGCCGGCGACCGGGCGGACGACGCCGGCCCCGAGGTCATCGACCTGACCGAGCACGACGACACCGAGCAGCTCGAACTCCGCGGCCTGCGCAGCGCACTCGGCTCCTGACGCCCGGCGGCGCACACCCGCCGGAACACGGCCACGGCTCGCCTCCCGGGACACGGCCACGGCTCGCCTCCCGGGGCGCGGCCACGGCCCACGTCCGGCGCGGTCGGCGGCCCCGCCGCTTCTCGCGCGGCTGGTCGTGCGGTGCGGGTCCGGGTGGCGGCCGGTACTCCGGGCCGTCCGAGTGCGGGCCGCAGACGGATCTCCGGGCGGCCCGTGCCCCCTGCCTGTCGAGTTCCCCGGCGGATTCCCCGACCGATTCCTCGACCGCTTCCCCGACTACTTGTCGATGTCCCCGACGACGAAGAACAACGAGCCGAGGATCGCGACCATGTCCGCGACCTGGGTGCCCGGCAGCAGTTCCGTCAGGACCTGGACGTTGTTGAAGGACGCCGAGCGCAGCTTCAGGCGGTAGGGCGTCTTCTCGCCCCTGGACACCAGGTAGTAGCCGTTGACGCCGAGCGGGTTCTCCGTCCAGGCGTACGTGTGGCCCTCGGGGGCCTTGAGCACCTTCGGAAGCCGCTGGTTGACGGGGCCCGGCGGCAGTTCGGCGAGCCGGTCCAGGCAGGCGTCGGCGAGGGCGAGCGCGTCGTGCGTCTGGTCAAGCAGGCATTCGAAGCGCGCCAGGCAGTCGCCCTCCTGGCGGGTCACGACCGTCAGGACGTCCGCGAGCTCGCCGTACGCGAGGTACGGCTCGTCGCGGCGCAGGTCGAAGTCGACGCCGGAGGCACGGGCGATGGGTCCCGTCACCCCGTACGCGCGCACGGTCTCCGGCGCGAGCACGCCGACGTCCCGGGTGCGGCCCCGGAAGATCTCGTTGCCGAGCACCAGCCGGTCGTAGACGTCCATGCGCGAACGGACCGCGGCCACGGCGTGCCGCGCCCGGCCCGCCCAGCCCGCGGGCAGGTCCTCCTTCAGGCCGCCGACCCGGTTGAACATGTAGTGCATCCGGCCGCCGGAGACCTCCTCCATCACGTTCTGGAGCTCCTCGCGCTCCCGGAACGCGTGGAAGACGGGTGTGATGCCGCCGAGTTCGAGGGGGTAGGAGCCGAGGAACATGAGGTGGTTGAGCACCCGGTTCATCTCGGCCAGAAGCGTGCGCGTCCACACGGCGCGCTCGGGCACCTCCATGCCGAGCATGCGCTCGACGGCCATCACGACGCCGAGTTCGTTGGAGAACGCGGACAGCCAGTCGTGCCGGTTCGCGAGCATGACGATCTGCCGGTAGTCGCGCGCCTCGAACAGCTTCTCCGCGCCCCGGTGCATGTAGCCGACGACCGGCTCCGCCTCCCGGACGACCTCGCCGTCCAGCACGAGCCGCAGCCGCAGCACGCCGTGCGTGGACGGGTGCTGGGGGCCGATGTTGAGCACCATGTCCGTGCTCTCGGCGGCCCCGCCGATCCCGACGGTCGTGGTGGCCCCGGCGCTGTCCCTCATGCCGCACAGTCTCGCAGAGCGCGGGCGGCCCCGGTGATCGCGGGGAGGCCCGCCACCCCGAGTGCTCGGGCCCGCAGGCCCCGGGTGCTCGGACCGGCAGGCCGCGGGTGCTCAGACCGGCGTTCCCCGAGTGCTCGGACCGGCAGGCCGCGGGTGCTCAGACCCGCAGGCCGAGCCGCGCGAGGAGGTCCGCCGCGTCGACGCCCACCGGCTGGAGGACCCAGGTGAAGTCGCCCAGGCCGCCGGGCGCGGTGAGCTCGGCGGCCTCGCCCGCGGCGGCCAGGGCCCGCACGTACGCGGCGGGGTCCGTGCCCGCGAGGGACAGCGGCGGCCGCTTCCCGCCGACCCCGAGGGCCCGCAGCACGGCCCGCTGGGACACCCGCACGGCGTCCGGTGCGATCGCGTCCAGCGCCACGTGCGAGGTCACGTCGCAGCTGCCGTCCGGCACGGGGCGCACCTCGCCGCCGTCGCGGAAGCC
>NZ_JAKGCV010000646.1 GCF_021556455.1 Streptomyces fuscigenes
CGGGCCCGGCTGACGGGCGACGGCCGGGCGGCCGCCTGAACGCGCTCGCCGCGCGGGCGTGTCGCGGGACTTCGGCCCCCGCGGCCGGAGCACCCGCCGTGCGCCGCCCGGGGCGTGGGTCGGGACGTACGGAGGAGTGGACGGTCGCGCGGACGGCCGCCGTGGCGGCCTTGGCCGATCAGCGCTTGACGGCGACGCCCGCGTAGTTGGGGTGGTGCTCCGCGCCCGGCTGGACCGGGGCGTCCTTGCGCCACAACGGCGTTGCCACCAGACCCGGTTCGACCTGCTCCAGGCCGTCGAAGAAGCGCTCGATCTCCGTGCGCGAGCGGCTCTGCGCCTCGATGGCGCTGGTGTACGTCTTGTTGAGCTTCTCGCCCTCCTCCGCGAAGCCGTCCAGGCACACGTGTGTCAGCGCGAGGTAGCTGCCTCTCGGCAGTGCGTCCACGAGGGCGCGCACGACGCCGTACGGGTCGTGGGCGTCCACGATGAAATGCATGATCGCGATCAGGGAGAGGGTGATCGGCTGCTCGAAGTCCAGGTGTTCGCGGGCCTGTTCGATGATGACCTGGGGCTCGCGGATGTCCGCCTCGATGTACTCGGTGGCGCCCTCGGGCGTGCCGACCAGCAGCGCCTCGGCGTGGCGCATGATGATCGGGTCGTTGTCCGCGTACACCACCCTCGCCGCCGGGTGCACGCCCTGGGCCACCTGGTGCAGGTTGGGGGCGGTGGGGATGCCGGTGCCGATGTCGAGGAACTGGGTGACGCCGTTGTTCGCCGTCCACGTCGTGGCGCGGCGCATGAACGCCCGGTTCTCGTGGGCCGCCAGCCGCATGAACTCCGGGATCCTCTCGCCGAGTTCGCGGTCCACCTCGTAGTGGTCCTTGCCGCCCAGCAGGTAGTCGTACACGCGTGCCGGATGCGGCCTGCTCGTGTCGACCCGCGGTTTCGCACCCATTGTCGCTCCGGTGGTGATTCGAGTACGGCTGCGGCACGCGGCGCGCCGGTACGAGGTGTCCGCCCGGGCCGCTGCCGTAGCACGTGAGTGTGCCACAGGTGCGGGTGCGCCGCGCGAGGTCGCGGGTGGAGGGGGCGTTCCCGCCGGTCGGTGGGGGCGGCTGTCCAACCCGGCTCCGGGGTCCGGCGGTTGGTCGGCGGGGCGGCGGTTCGGCGGGGCGGCTGGAGTGCCGGGTTTGATGGCGGTGCCGGAGAAGCCCGGGTCCCGGGGCGTCCGGGGCGTCCGGGGCGTCCGGGGCGTCCGGGGCGTCCGGGGGGCCGTCTCCCGGTCCCCCGACGGCCGACGCGCCCCTTCCGGCGCCAGGGGTGACCGGCACGCCTTCTTGGTGCTTGCGGGGGCGGCTGCGGCGCGAGTATGTTCCGAACATGAACAAAAGAATGGCGGACGGCAGCGCGGGGGACGCGGACTACGGCACGATCGGCGTGGGCTACACCTCCTACCGGCAACCCGAGCCGTACATAGGCCGGTTCATCTCCGACGCGCTGGGTGGCGCGCGCACTGTGGTGAACGTCGGCGCCGGGGCCGGCTCGTACGAGACGGGGGACCGCGAGGTGACGCCCGTCGAGCCGTCGGCCGTCATGCGGGCGCAGCGCCCGGCGCACCTGCCCGCCGCCGTCGACGCGGTGGCCGAGCATCTCCCCTTCGAGGACGGCACGTTCGACGCCGCCATGACCACGTTCAGCGTGCACCAGTGGGCCGACCCGGCCGCCGGGCTGCGCGAGATGCGCCGCGTGACGCGCGGGCCGGTGCTCGTCCTGACCTCGGACCCCGCGCTCGTGCGCGACTTCTGGCTCTACGCGTACGCTCCGCTCGTGCTCGACGCCGAGGCGCGCCGATATCCGGCTACGGACGCCATCGCCGGGGCGCTCGGCGGGCGCGTCGAGGTCGCCGCCGTCCCGATCCCGCTGGAGTGCGTCGACGGTTTCAACGAGGCGTACTACGGGCGTCCCGAGCGGCTCCTCGACCCGGGCGCCCGGCAGGCGAATTCGGCCTGGAGCTTCGTCGACGCCGCGACCCGTGAGCGGTACGCGGACGCGCTGCGCGTGTCCGTCGAATCGGGGGAGTGGGACGAGAGGTACGGGGAACTGCGCCGACAGCCCTTCTACGAAGGCTCGTTGGTGCTGGTGCGTGCGCTTCCGGCGTGACTGGACCGCCCCTTCCGGGCCCCCGGCCGGCGCGGCGGCGGCGTCGCCGGAGGGCCGGGGCGGGGCTCAGGCCGGGGTGGGGCAGAGGTGCGGGGCGGAGTGCGGCGGCAGGCAGCCGCGGGCCGCAGTCGTCTCCGGGCCGGTCG
>NZ_JAKGCV010000647.1 GCF_021556455.1 Streptomyces fuscigenes
GCGGAGGCCGCGCGGGCCGAGGCGGCAGCGAGCACGCCGCAGGCCCCGCCGCTCGACGACGGCGACCGCGCCCGCCTGCTGCACGGGGAGCACCACGACCCGCACGGGCTGCTCGGGGCGCACCCGGTGCCGGTCGGCGTGCTGTTTCGCGCGCTGCGCCCGTACGCGCGCGAGGTCACGGTCGTCGCGGAAGGCGTCACGGCGGAGCTGAACGACGACGGCGACGGGCTGTTCTCGGGCGTGCTGCCGCTCGCGCAGGTGCCGCCGTACACGCTGCGCGTGCGCTACGGCTCCGCTCCCGGCGAGGACGTCGTCGAGGTGCGCGACCCCTACGCCTTCCTGCCGGCGCTCGGCGAGCTGGACCTGCACCTGATCGGCGAGGGCCGGCACGAGCAGCTGTGGACGGCGCTCGGCTCGCGGGTCATGGAGCACGGCGGCGTCACGGGCACCCGCTTCGCGGTGTGGGCCCCCAACGCGCGGGGCGTGCGCGTCGCCGGCACGTTCAACCACTGGGACGGGACGGCGCTGCCGATGCGCTCGCTCGGCTCCAGCGGCGTGTGGGAGCTGTTCGTGCCGGACGTCGGCGAGGGCGACGCCTACAAGTACGACATCTGCACGCCGGAGGGCCACCACTCGCAGCGCGCGGACCCGATGGCGCGGCAGACGGAGGTGCCGCCCGCGACCGCGTCCGTCGTGACGGTCTCCCGCCACGAGTGGCGCGACGAGCAGTGGCTCGCGCACCGCACCGACCGCCCCGTGCACGCGGCGCCGTTCTCCGTCTACGAGGTGCACCTGGCGTCCTGGCGGCCCGGCCTGACGTATCGTCAGCTCGCGGAGCAACTGCCCGCTTACGTCAAGGAGCTGGGCTTCACGCACGTGGAGCTGATGCCGATCGCCGAGCACCCCTTCGGCGGCTCCTGGGGCTACCAGGTCACGGGCTTCTACGCGCCGACGTCGCGGATGGGCTCGCCCGACGACTTCAAGTTCCTGGTCGACGCGTTGCACCGGGCGGGCATCGGCGTCGTCGTCGACTGGGTGCCCGCGCACTTCCCCAAGGACGACTGGGCGCTCGCGCACTTCGACGGCCGCCCGCTGTACGAACCCGGCGACTCGCGGAAGGCCGAGCACCCCGACTGGGGCACGCTGACCTTCGACTACGGGCGCACCGAGGTCCGCAACTTCCTGGTCGCGAACGCGGTGTACTGGTGCGAGGAGTTCCACATCGACGGCCTGCGCGTGGACGCGGTCGCCTCGATGCTCTACCTCGACTACTCGCGCGAGGACGGGCAGTGGGCGCCCAACGAGCACGGCGGCCGGGAGAACCTGGACGCGGTGCGCTTCCTCCAGGAGATGAACGCCACGGTCTACCGGCGCTGCCCGGGCGTCGTGACGATCGCCGAGGAGTCCACCGCCTGGGACGGCGTCACCCGCGCCACGCACCATGTGGGCCCGGGCGGCTTCGGCGGCCTCGGCTTCGGGCTGAAGTGGAACATGGGCTGGATGCACGACTCGCTGGAGTACATGGCCAAGGAGCCCGTGCACCGCAAGTACCACCACAACGACATGACGTTCTCGATGGTGTACGCCTACAGCGAGAACTACGTCCTGCCGATCTCGCACGACGAGGTGGTGCACGGCAAGCGCTCCCTCGTCTCGAAGATGCCCGGCGACTGGTGGCAGCAGCGCGCCGACCACCGTGCGTACCTGGGCTTCATGTGGGCCCATCCGGGCAAGCAACTGCTGTTCATGGGCCAGGAGTTCGCTCAGGGAGCCGAGTGGTCCGAGAGCCACGGGCCGGACTGGTGGCTCGTCGATCCCGCCTACCCGGCGGCCGACGACCACCGGGGCGTGCGCGAGCTGGTGGCGCGGCTGAACGCCGTGTACCGCGAGACGCCGGCCCTGTGGGAGCGCGACACCGAGCCGGAGGGCTTCAGCTGGGTCGAGGGCGGCGCGGCCGAGGACAACGTCTTCGCCTTCCTGCGCTTCAGCCGCTCGGGCGAGCCGCTGCTCGCGGTCTCGAACTTCTCGCCGGTGGTGCGCGAGGGCTACCGACTCGGCGTGCCCGACGGCCACGCCGGGTGGACCGAGGTCCTCAACACGGACGAGGCCCGCTTCGGCGGCAGCGACGTGCGCACGAAGGACGTGCTGGAGGCCGAGCCGGTGGCCGCGCAGGGCCGCGCGCTGAGCGTGTGCCCGACGCTGCCGCCGCTGTCGACGGTGTGGTTCCGGCCCGTGTGACGCACGGGCGGCACCCGCCGCGGGCGGCGGGCCGGCCGGTGCGGCGGGCCCGGGAGCGG
>NZ_JAKGCV010000648.1 GCF_021556455.1 Streptomyces fuscigenes
CGCTGCCACGGCGCCTCGTGCGAGGGCCGGGACCCGGGCGCGATGCTGTGCGGCAGGCAGCCGGCGACGCTGCGTTCGGAGCCGGTGGCCGGCGGCCGCCGCGTCGACGTCCGCTACAGCGGCGCCTGCTCGAGCGCGTGGGCGCGGGTCAGCGGCTCACGGGTGGGCGACCGGATCAGCATCGCGGGCCCCAGCCGTCCGCAGCAGAGCGCGCGGGCGAGGGACGCCTTCGACACCTCCGGGTACGTGTTCACCCCGATGACCCCGGCCGGGCCCCGCACGGCCCTGCGGGCCTGCCTGCGGCCGGTCCGCGGCCGTGCGGTGTGCCTGACGGCCACCCCGGCCGGGCGCTGAGCCGGCACGCTCCCCGCCCGCACGCCGGGCGCGGAGGCGGCCCGCCCCCGTGCGTCGCTACGCGGTGTCCACGGGCAGGCGGACCTTGATCCGCTTGCCGACCGGCTCCCGCCGCACGTCGAAGCCATCGCACACGGCCAGCACGATCTCCAGGCCGTGCTGTCCGATCCGCCCCGGCCGCGGCGCGCGGGCGAGCGGGAGGGCCGGGTCGCTGTCCCACACGGCGATCTCCAGGCTGCCGCCCACCAGCTCGCAGTCGACGAGGCAGGGACCCGGCGCGTACTTGCAGGCGTTCGTCACCAGCTCGCTGACGACCAGTTGCGCCGTCCCGATCGCGCCCGCCGACACGGGCACTCCGAGCGCGGCGCGCAGGTCCCTCAGGTAGCCGGCGGCGAAGCCGCGCGCGGCGGCGATGGACTCCGGTCCCCCGTCGTACACGGCGCTCGCGCGCCCGCACGGGCCCGGCGCACCGGGTCCCGTGTCCCGCAATCCGCCGTATCCCGTCATCTGCTCCATGCGCTCTCTCCCCCTCGCGCGCCCCTGGCGCCGACCGACCGCGTACCCGGGCGGGGCGCCCGCCACGCCTGCCGCTCCCGCCGGCGGCCGCGCGTACGCCACACGAGGGGGTTCGGGCGCCCTCGGGGCGGTCGGGCCGGGTCCCTTCACCGGTACGGACGGTGCGCGCGGAAGGCTGGGGGCGCGCCTGTCGCGCGCGGAATGAACCCGGGGGCGGGACGGTTCGCTTTCTCGGGATATGTGGAGGCATGGCCATGCATGGTGAATACAAGGTGCCGGGCGGCAAGCTCGTCGTGGTGGACCTGGACACCGAGGACGGTGTGCTGCGCGGGGTGCGCGTGGCCGGGGACTTCTTCCTGGAGCCCGACGAGGCCCTGCACGCCATCGACCGCGCCCTGGAGGGCGCGCCGGCCGGCACGGACACCGCGGGCCTCGCCGCGCGGATCGACGCGGCGCTGCCCGCGGGGACGACCATGCTCGGGCTCACGTCCGAGGGTGTCGCGGTCGCCGTGCGCCGGGCGCTCGCGCAGGCGACGGAGTGGCGGGACTACGACTGGCGGCTGATCCACGAGCCGCCGCAGTCGCCCGCCCTGCACATGGCGCTGGACGAGGTGATCACGGCGGAGGTCGCGGCGGGCCGCAGGCCGCCGACCCTGCGGGTGTGGGAGTGGGGGGCGCCCGCGGTCGTCATCGGGAGCTTCCAGTCCCTGCGCAACGAGGTCGATCCGGAGGGTGCCCGGCGCCACGGGATCACGGTGGTGCGGCGCGTATCCGGCGGGGGCGCCATGTTCGTGGAGCCGGGCAACACGATCACGTACTCGCTGTCGGTGCCCGAGTCGCTGGTCAAGGGGCTTTCGTTCGCGGACAGTTACGCCTACCTCGACGACTGGGTGCTCGGCGCGCTCGGCGAGATGGGCGTCCGCGCCTGGTACCAGCCGCTGAACGACATCGCCACGGACGTGGGAAAGATCGCGGGCGCAGCGCAGAAGCGTGTCGTGGAGGGGCAGGGCGGGGTCCTGCACCACGTGACGATGGCGTACGACATCGACGCCGACAAGATGACCGAGGTGCTGCGCATCGGGCGGGAGAAGCTCTCCGACAAGGGCACGCGCAGCGCCAAGAAGCGCGTCGACCCGCTGCGCCGCCAGACCGGTCTGCCGCGCGAGACGGTGATCTCCCGCATGATCGGGTCGTTCCGCAACCGGTACGGGCTGACCGACGACCGGATCACGCCCGAGGAGATGGAGCGGGCGCAGGAGCTCGTGCGGACCAAGTTCACCACCCCGGAGTGGATCACGCGGGTGCCGTGAGCGGCGACGGGGGCGCGGGCGGCGCCGGACGGCACGACCGGCGGGCACGGATCCCCGTCCGCACCGCCCGCGCCGCCGGCGCTCCCGCACCGCCCGCGCC
>NZ_JAKGCV010000649.1 GCF_021556455.1 Streptomyces fuscigenes
CCCAGGACCCCGCGCCGCGTGCCGCGCGGCGCCGGTCCTGCCGACGCGCCGCCGGCGTCGGCCGGCGGCCCTTCCTGCGCAGACGCGGCCTGCGCACCGAGCGGGGTCTGTTCGAAGCAGGCGCGCAGCGCACGCGCGTCCAGGCCCTGGTTGTAGGCCTCGTGCAGCAGCCGGGCGAGGTGGTAGTCCGGGTCGACCGCCAGGGCCCGGGCGACGGCGACCCGGGCCCCGGGCTCGTCGCCCGCCGCCCAGGCGTACCAGGCCACGAGGACCAGGGGCGCCGCCGCGAACTCGACGTAGGCCCCGGCGCACCGCCGGGCCAGCGCCCGCCAGAGCCGCAGTGCCGCTGCCGCGTCCTCCGTGTCCGTCCAGGCGGCGGCACGGTCGCGGGTCTCCCGGTCCTGCAGGCCGACGACCAGCGCGGCGGCCTCGTCGTCGCCCAGCAGCCCGTCGTCCCTCGCGTCGGCCGCGGCCTCCGCCCCGGGCGTCGAGGGGGAGCGGCCGCGGAGCGCGCCGAGGCGGCGTGTGACGTCGCGCGCGAGCTCCAGCGTGCGTGCGGCGACGGCCGTCCGGCCGCCGCCCAGGATCTCGGGCACGATCCTCGCGCCGGCCGCGTCCAGGGCGCGGGCCTGATCGTCGCCCGCGGCCGCGTCCAGGGGAAGGACGCGGGCCTCCATGTCCTTCAGCGAGCCGCGCACGGTGAGCCCCGCGTACGTGGCGGCGGCCGCCATCACGGATGTCCCGGGAAGCACGGTCGGTGTGCCCTCGGGCGGGCAGCACCGCGCGTCCGGGCAGCAGTACGACCACAGGCGTCCGCCGGACACGCACAGCGCCTCCAGCACCGGCAGGTCCTGGGCCCCGCATGCCGCGCGGAGCAGTCGCGCGAAGGGCCGCAGCCGCTCCATGACCTCCCGCCCGGACTCGCCCGCCGCCTCGTCCGGGTCCCGCCACAGGAACAGGAGGACCCCGTCCGGCCTGCTGCCCCGCCGGCGGGCGGCGTCCCGTGCGTACTGGGCGAGGAAGTCGGCCACCTGAGCCCACTCCCCGGGGCCGGCGGGCATGCCGAGCCGGAGCCGGCCGCCGAAGCGTGAGCGATCCCCGTGCACGGTGACGAGGACGACGGAGTCGGTGGGCGTGAAGCCGAGCACGTAGGGCAGCGCGTCGACGAGTTCCGCCGGGCCGCGCAGCGTGATGGGCCGCTCGGCGGCCGGGCCTGTCGTGTCGTGGTGGTTGCTCATGGCTCGACCGTCTCGCGACCGCACCGCCCCGCGCGACCCCTGTGGAAAACTCTGCCCACAGCCCTGATCAGCTCATATGCCCGGCTCGGGCCCACCCCCGGATCGTTCCCCAGCCCGGTGCCGGACTCCGGTCGGCCCGTGCCCGCCGGCCCCGGCGTGATCTGGCGCACACGCGGGTTTACCGCCGCGACGACGGGTAACCGGCCGGACGCGTTTGTCCGACCCTGCCGCGAAGGGAAGCTGGAATGCCGACCGATGCCCTGACCGATGTCCCGTCAGAAACCGTCCAGGTGACGGCCCCCGCCGCGGATCGCGTCTTCGGGGAACTGCCGCTCGTCGACGATCCGCAGGAGGTGGCCCCGGGCGATGCGCGGGGCCTGTCCAGGCTGTTCTTCGACCGCCTCCGGGTGGTGGAGGAGGGGAGTGCCGAGTACGCGTACGCCCGCAACACGCTCATCGAACTGAACATGTCCCTGGTGCACTTCGCCGCCCGCCGCTTCCAGGGCCGTGACCAGATGGAGGACATCGTCCAGGTGGGCATGATCGGCCTGATCAAGGCGATCGACCGCTTCGACCTGTCGCGCGAGAACGAGTTCGCTACGTTCGCGATCCCCTACATAGTGGGCGAGATCAAGCGCTACTTCCGCGACGCGACCTGGGCCGTGCACGTCCCGCGCCGCCTCCAGGAACTCCGGGTCGAACTCGCGAAGGCCAAGGACGCCCTGGGCGCCCGGCTGGACCGCGACCCGACGGTCGCCGAACTCGCCGCGCACCTCCGCCGCAGTGAGGAGGACGTGCTGGAGGGGCTGATCGCCGCCAACGGATACAACTGCGACTCCCTCGACATGCCCCTGGACACGGGCGAGGGCGCCGCCACCGCGAAGAGCCTCGCCGCGTTCGTCGGCACCGCCGACCCGGGCATGGAGCGGGTCGAGAACCTCCAGTCGCTGGCGCCCCTCGTCGCCGAGCTGCCCGAACGCGACCGCCGCATCCTGGAGATGCGCTTCGGCCGCGAATGGACGCAGGCCCAGATCGGCGAGG
>NZ_JAKGCV010000064.1 GCF_021556455.1 Streptomyces fuscigenes
GCGGCCCGTCCGGCCGCCATGTCCTCGGCCGGTCCCGCCTCCGCGGTGAACTCCGCCTCGACCGCGCCGGGTTCCGCGCCCGCGGGCTCCGCGCCCGCGGGCGGCACCGGCAGCCAGGCAGCCGGTCCGGGTTCCGGTTCGGGTTCGGCCTCCGGCTCCGGCTCCACCTCGGGATCGGGCTCCGGCTCCGGGTCGGGATCGGGCTCCGGTTCGGGCTCCGGCACCCAGGGGCAGCAGGGCCACGGCCGGCCGCGGCACGACGGGCACGGGCCCGACGGGCTGCTCGTCGTCGGCCTGCCGGTCGGCCCCGGGGGCCGGGCGAAGGACGAGGAGAAGGACGGCAGGCCCCGCGCCGGGGCCGAGGGCGACGACGACGCGCCCCCGCCCGGCGGCGGCCCCGGGGAGCCCGACGAGTTCGACGAGGAACTCGGCGACGACCCCCGCGACCCGGACGACCCCGAGGACCCCGAGGACCCCGAGGACCCGTACGACGACGGGTTCGACGGCCCCGAGGGGCCCGACGACCGGGTGGCGGTCCTGCGCGCCTCCGAGGAGGAGGTGCTGGAGGAGGACACCGCGGCCTGGGACGCCGGCGGCGGGAGCTTCGGGCCGGGCCTGTGGAACGCCTCGGGCGACGAGCACGGCACCCGGGCCCCCGGTTACAGCACGGCCGACGAGGGCACCTGGGGCGAGACCCCGGCGGCCCCGCCCGCGCAGGCCGCGGCGATCGTCGAGGACGACGAGCCCGCCCTGGCGACCTGGAAGCGCAACCGCCAGCCGGCTGCCGGCCCGGCGGGCCGGCGGAGCGCGGCCGGCGCTGCTTCGTCCGCGTCCCTCACGCCGCAGGTCTACCGCTCCTCCGCGGCTGTCGTCGAGACGCCGCCGGAGCCCGAGGAGGAGCCGCAGGCGGGTCCCGGCAAGAACGCGGCCGCCAAGGACGCGAAGGGCAAGAGCAAGGCCAAGGGCAAGAACCAGAACGGCGACGCCGACGAGGACGAGTCCGAGAGCAGGGGCATCGCCGACCTGCTCGTGCAGGACGAGAACACGTGGGGCGCGCCGCCCGCCGACCCGGGGGTGATCGGATGACGTCGCCGTACGACGAGCAGATCGAGGACCTGCTCCAGCAATACCGCGCGCAGCGCGAGGAGGCCGCCGAGACCCGGCGCCGGATCAACGAGATCTCGGGGACGGCGACCGCGCCGCGCCAGGTGGTCAAGGTGACCGTGGGGGCACAGGGCGAGGTGACCGCCCTGGAGTTCCCGACGGGCGCCTACCGCAGGCTGCCGCCGAAGGAGCTCGCGGACGTCCTGATGACGACGATTCAGCAGGCCAGGGCCGACGCGCTGACGCGTGTGGGGGACCTGATGTCCGCCCAGCTGCCGCCGGGTGTCAGCATGGACGGTCTGCTGCGCGGAGAGGTCGACGCCACGCAGATGCTGCCCGAGGCCCCGGCGATGCCGGAGTCCGTGCGGGAGTACGTCGACAAGGGACGCCCGGAGCGCGGATGACAGAGCGGACGCACGCAACGTGCCTGCCGTGCGGGCCTCGTGAGGAGGCCCGCGCGAGCGGGTCCGTCGGCGTGCGCGGCGTCCGCGACCTGTGCGGCGTCCGCGCGCGGAACCGCGTACGCGCGCCACGCGGCGCGAACGCGGCGGGGTCCGCGCGACGGGCCTGTCACCCTGCGCGCGCCGCGCGCCCGGTGGCCGGCCCGCGCGGAACGCACGGAGGAGGACCCGGGCCCGGGGCGTACGCACCGCGCGGAATGAATGCCCGACCCGGGACGTACGTACCGCAAGGGGTGGGACCCGGGCGCGGGGCACACATACCCCACGGGGTGGGACCCGGACGCGGGACGCATGTACCGCGCGGGGTGGATCCCGCACCGGGGTACGCCCCGCACGGGGCGACACCCGTACCCGAAACGCACGGACGGCGAGGAACGCGGGCGGGCCGCAGGACGCGGCTTCGCCGAGGAGGAGGCTTCGATGGCTGACGGCAACTCGTTCTCGGTGGACACGGAGGGCCTGTCCCACGTCATACCCGACGTGGAGAACCTGGCGTCCCGGATCCGGAGCATCGGACTCCAGCTCCAGGGCAGGCTCTCCTCCCTCGGGGAGTGCTGGGGGGAGGACAAGAACGGCGAGCAGTTCCTCAGCCAGTACCTCAAGCCCAAGGCCGACCTGATCGAGGGCATCTCCAGCAGCGGGGAGGTGCTCGACAGCACGGTCGAGGGCATCTACACGATGGCCAAGAACTACGACCGCCTGGAGCAGGAGAACGCGCTCGCCCTCCAGAAGCTGAAGGTCGCCGACCCGGACATCGACATCACGGGCGGCTCCGGCGGCGGGGGCGACGGCGGAGGCGGCGACTCGACGGAGCGGCACGCGCTGAGCCGCACCGAGCGTGCGACCACCCCGCTGCGCGCCCGCGAGGGCGAGGAGCTCCAGCCGCGCGAGTACGCCCGCGCCAGGCGCATGGACGTGGACCGCGAGCAGGAGGTGCCCGCGGAGCCGCTGCGGCCGATGATGCGCGGCAGGTTGACGCCGGCGACCCCGGCGGAGCCCGTGGAAGGGGTGGAGCAGCCCCGGGAGTTCCTGCGTGCGCGCAACCGGGACGAGGTTCCCGGCCAGGACGTGCCGATGGAGCCCCTGCAGCCGATGATGCGCAGCGAGATGACGCCGGCGATCCCGGCGGAGCCCGTGGAAGGGGTGGAGCAGCCCCGGGAGTTCCTGCGCGCCCGTAACCGGGACGAGGCTCCCGGGCAGGAGGTGCCGATGGAGCCGCTGCAGCCGATGATGCGCAGCGAGATGACGCCGGCGATCCCCGCCGAGCCCGCCGTCCCGCTCAGCCCGATGATGCGCGGCGAGAGGATCGAGGCGACCCCCGCCGAGCCCGCCGAACCCCTGGGCTGGTCGGAGGCGATCCCCGCCACGCCCGCGCTCCCCGTCGAGCAGGACGTACCGCAGCAGCCGAACACGCCCGAGGCGCCGACGCACTTCGTGCGATCGGAGATGCCGCGGGAGTTCGTGGCGCAGCAGCCGAACGTGCCGGAGGCGCCGGTGCATTTCGAGCGTGGGGGGATGCCGGCGCAGTTCACGCCGCAGCAGCCGGTGACGCCCGCGGTGCCGGCGCATTTCGACGGTGTGGAGACGCCGCGGGAGTTCGTGGCGCAGCAGCCGAACGTGCCGGAGGCGCCGGTGCATTTCGAGCGTGGGGGGATGCCGGCGCAGTTCATGCCGCAGCAGCCGGTGACGCCCGCGGTGCCGGCGCATTTCGACGGTGTCGAGATGCCGCGGGAGTTCACGGCGCAGCAGCCCGTCACACCCCAGCAGCCCGTGACCCCGCTGTCGCCCCTGCTGCACGGCACACCCGCCGTCCCGGTGACGCCCGCGATCCCCGACGCCCCGGCGGTCCCGGCCGACGGCGTCGTGACCCCGGCCGAGTTCGGCACGCCCGCCCACCGCCTCGAACCCCTGGAGCCCGAAGACATGCTTGCCCCGCGGATGACCGCGCCCCGAGTGTTCGAGCGCGCGGACGAGCCCGGTCAGGCATGAGCGTCAACCTGCCCCCCGCACTCAGCTGGGTCGCCTATCTCGCCGTCGGCCAGTCCTGGCCCAAGGGCGACGAGGACAAGCTGCTGGAGCTCGGCCAGGCCTGGGACGAGGCCGCACAGCAGCTCGTCTCCATCGTGGACGAGATCAGCCCGGCCGCGGCCGGGGTGCTGAACAACGTCGGTGGGCAGGTCGCGGACGAGTTCAAGGACTTCGTCCAGCAGTTGCAGGGCAATCTGCCGCAGATGGCCACCTCGGCCAAGCAGTTGGCGGAGCTGGGCAGGAACACCGGTGTCCAGGTCGAGTACTCGAAGTACATGATCCTGGCCCAGCTGATCTGGCTCGCGGCCGAGATCGCCCAGTGGGCCTTCTTCGCGCCCGAGGCCATCCCGGCGATGATCACCGCGGCGCGCGTCGCCGTGCAGATGATCCTGCGCCGGCTGCTCATATCGATCGCCACCGGCGTCGGCATGATGCTCGGCATGGACGCGGTGATCCAGAGCATCCAGATGCTCAAGGGCGACCGTACGAAGTGGAGCACGCAGAACACCCTCCAGGCGCTCGAGTCCGGTGCGATCTCGGGCGCGATCGGCGGTGGCATCTTCGGCGCCGCCGGTGCGTTCGTGCCGAAGTTCGAGGCCAACCTGCTCGGCAAGCTGGCGCTCGGCGGCCTCACCGGCATCGTCACCACCGAGGCGATGGACGGCATTTACGGCAGCAGCGAGGAGGGCCTGGGCGGGGCGCTGTCCTCGGGCGCGATCGGCGCGCTCGGCGGCGGCGGAAAGCGCCGGTTCGGCGGTGGCGAGCACACCGATGTCGACCCGGTCGACGTGCACGTGCCGAAGGGCATCGACCTCAACCTGCCGAAGCCGCCGGACACCCCGCTCACCGGCCCGGGGCTGCACGCCACGCCGCCGCCCTTCGACCACTCCGGCCTGACCACCGAGAGCGGCGGCGGCACCGGCGGCGGGGCGGCCGAGCACCGCCCGCCCACCGTCACGTCCGGCCCAGCCGAGGTGACGAACCCGGGAAGCGGCACGTCGTCCGGCTCGTCGGCCCCGCCGCCCGAGTCGACGGCCACGAGCGGCGCGCCCGCGCCCGTCTCCACCACGTCGTCGTCGACCGTGTCGACCCCGGCCCCGCACGAGACGGGCGGCGCGGAGACGGGCGACGGCGTCCCGCACACCGTGACCCAGTCGGTGACCGAGGCGCCCCCGGCGACGGCGCCCGGGCTCGCGGGCTTCAACACGACACTCACGAACGGCCCCGGCACCGGCGCCGGTTCGGGCGCCACCGGCGCAGCGGGTACCGGCGGTGCGACGGGCAACGGCGCGGGCACGGGCTCCGTACGGACGCAGGGCCCCGGCACGACGGGTTCGAGCGGCGGCGCACCGGCCTCCGGACCGCGCGCCTCGGCCCCCGCGCCCCACCAGGTGACCACGACGTCCTCCGGGACGCCCGCCCCCCACCAGGTCTCCACGTCCTCCGGGACGCCGGAACCCCACACCACGACGTCGTCGCCGACCGGCACCCATCAGCCGGTCACGCAGAGCGCCGAGCCGCCGCGTACCGTCTCGACGTCCGGGGACAGCGGCAACGGCACCCCGGTCACCCAGACCGCCCAGAGCGGCCAGGGCACTCCGCACACACAGGACGCGTCCGGCCCCGGGACGACGGGGACCGCGCAGGGACCCGGCACGACGGGGACCGCCCACGACGGGCCCGGCACCGGGACCACGCAGAACACCCCGGGTTCCGGGGGGACGCAGGAGGTCCGGGCGCCGCAGGACGCGCCGGCCGCCGGCACCACGCAGGGCACCCCGGCCCCCGGAACGGGCCAAGGGGCCCCGGCGCCGCACGAGTCGGCGCCCCAGGGCTCGGGCACCCAGGACGCGGGATCCCACCCGCAGTCGATCCCGGACGGGCCGCGCACGGCGCCCGGCACGAACACGACCGCGGCCCCGGGCACCGGCGCGGTTCCGCACGAGCCCGCGTCGAGCGGCGGCGGCGACCACGAACTGAACCTGCCGAGCGTTCCGCGGACACAGGTGGGCGGCGACCTGCCGGGCGCGGGCACGCACGAGACACCGGTGGCGGAGGGGCCGGGCACGGTCTCCGGCGGGCACGGCGGCGCCGACGAGGGCCTGCACTTCCCCGACGTGCCGCAGACGCGGCCCGGCGCCTTCGACCTCCACGACCCGGCGACGACCGCGACCGGCGACGGCGAGCACGTCGGCGGGCCCGTGCCCGTGGCAGACACCACGCAGCCGGCCGCGAACGGCACCGGCTCCGGAAGCCAGTCGGGCCCCGGAGCCACTCAGGTCAGGCCCGGCCCCGCCACGAGCACCGGCACGGGCGGCGGCCACACCGGAGGCCAGGGCTCCCAGCGGCCCGCCGCCCCGGGGAGCACGTCCCCGACCCCCCGGCCCACGTCGAGCGGCCCGGAGGTGTCGCGCCCCGTCACGACCACCAGCGACGCACCCCGTACCACCGGGACGTCCCACGCCGGCGGGAACCCGGACACCACCGCCATGCCCGGCACCACCGGCGCGAGGCCGGCCACCGGAAGCTCGGAGCACACCGGTGCGACGGTGACATCGGGCGGTACGGAGCACCCGGGCACGGCGACGACCGGCGGTACGGGGCACACCGGTACGACCGACACGCCCGGCGGCACGGAGCACACGGGCACGACGGCGACGACCGGCGGTACGGGACACACCGGCACCACGGACGACACCGCCGGCCCCGGTGTCCACGGCGGGGATTCGGCCGACACCACCGGCGGGCGGGGCACGGGCGACACGGCCACGACGTCCACCCCCGGCGGCCACGGCGCCTCGCAGGAGCGGCCGCCCGCCTCGTCGGACTCCGGTGCCGGACACGGGCCGGACACCACGGACGAGGACGCGCACGCGGCGGCGATCGACGCCCTCAACGACCTCAACGTGCCGACCCACACGCCCGACGACGGCCTCGGCGCGCTGCGCGACGCCCCCGACGCGCCGACCACGGCGATCGTGTCCCCGCGCGCCCAGGTCGACCGGCGCGCCGGCGCGCTCGACCAGATCGCCAAGGACGCCGGCATGTCCGGCACCGCGCGACGCGTCTACACCGACGCGATCTCTCAGGCCGCGAAGGCGCACGACTGGAGCGAGGTCACGCGCCAGCTGTCGGACTTCCGGCAGATGATCGACATCCGGTCCCTCAACCAGCGCATCGACGCCTTCAACGACCACGTGGCGGGCGGCTTCGACCGCCTGGGCGACCTGGGCGCGGACCGCGGCGAATGGCAGACGAAGGTCGACGCGGTCGACGACGCCCGCCGCAGCGGCGACCCGGACCTGATGGACAGCACGCTGCGCGAGTACACCAACTACGTGGAGCAGCACGTCCCGGCCGAGGTGCTGACCGGGAAGGACGCGGCCCGCGCGTACGACTCCGACCTGGAGCGCATTCGCCGCGACCTCGCGGGTGCGACCGGGCGGCGCGAGACGGAGCGGCTCCAGGACGAGTTGCGCGACCTGCTCAAGACGTCCGCCCTGCGTGACCGGCTCGATCAGCTGCGCGCCGACGAGAACGCCGACGCGGAGGAGACCGCGCTGCGGCAGCGCCTCGCGAACGCGGCGACCCAGGAGGAGGCGGAGCGCGCCCTCGAGCAGCTCGAGAGCCACCGGGAACTGCAGGAGCTGCAGGACCGGATCAACCGCCTGAACTCCGACGACTCCGGCAGCGACCACACCGGCGACACCGGTACGGGCCACCCGCCCGGCTCCGAGGAGGACCTGCGGGCCCGCCTCGACCGCCTGCGCGAGGACCAGGACGACCGCACGCGCGAACTCCAGGACCAGCTCGCCCGGGCCGAGAGCGAGGAGGAGTCCGAGCGCGCGCTCCAGGAACTCCAGGAGCACCGCGAGGAGCAGGCGTTCCAGGAACGGCTGGACCGCCTCAAGGAGTTCCAGCCGTCCTCGCGGGACGACGACGAGGGCAACGGCCACGACGACGGCGGCACCACCGACGAGGACCTGCAGCGGCGCCTCGACGCCCTGCACGAGGGCGAGACCGACGCACGCGCGGCGGAGCTGCGGCAGCAGGTCCGCGACGCGCAGACGGAGGCGGAGCACGAACGCGCCCTCCAGCGCCTGGAGCAGCACCAGGAGCGCCAGGAGGAGGAACGCCAGGCGCAGATGCAGAAGATGCGCCAGGAGCTGGAATCGCTGCGCGACCAGCACAGCGAGCAGGTCCTCACGGACCGCACGGAGGCCGCGGCCCGCAGCGCCCAGCGCATCGAGGACCTGCAGCGCCGGCTCGACGACACCCTCACCCACGACGAGCGGATGCGGGCCCTCGACCAGGAGCTGCACCAGGGCGTCGAGCGCCCGGAGGGCGACGGCAGGCTGGACCGGATCGTCACCAAGGGCATCGAGGCGCAGTCGGGCGGTGCGCACGACGCGGACGGGACCGGACCGGACGAGGGCGGCGGCGACCACCGCTCCCCGGAGGACCTGGCGGACCTCCTCGGCTCGCTGCCGCGCCCCGGCGAGGGCCTCGACCTTCCGTCGGTCCCGCACGACCTTCCGGACCTCCCCGGTGTCGGGCACCTCGCGGACCCGACCGGCGCCCAGGAGCACACCGGGGGCACGGACACCACGTCCCGCCCCGAGCCCCTGGCCGAACACACCGGCGACCAGGGGTCGTCCACTCCCGCGCCGCCGGCCACGCACGGTTCCGGCGTGGCAGGCCACGACACGGCCCACTCCGGGCCGGACACGACCCGTACGGGCCCGGACACCACCCGCACCGGCCCCGACACGACCCGCCCCGACACGACCCGCACCGGCGGGCCCGACACGCGGCGCCCCGGCGACGGGCCAGCCACGCAGCAGCGGCCGGCACCCCGGGCCCCCGAGCCGGGCTCCGAGACCCTCCAGCAGGAGCGCCCGCGCACGGACGAGGACACGCGGACCGACGACGACGTCGCGCTGCCCCCGCCGCCGAGCGTCCGGGACCTGGACGACCTGCGTGCGGCGATCCAGTCGCACGACGAGGAGACGGCGCACGGCCCCGGCGACCAGGACAGCACCGCGGACCAGCACGGCCCCGCGGACCAGCACGGGAGCGGCGACCAGCACGGGAGCACGGGCAGCGGTGGCCAGGAGCGCGGCGACCAGCGCTCCGGCGACGACCGGCAGAGCGGTGAGGACCGGGACACCGGGGACGACCACCGGTCCGGTGACGGCGACCGGTCGGGAGACCAGGGGCACTCCGGCGACCGGCAGGGCGACGGCAACCGGGACCGCGACGACGAGGACCGGGGCGGCGACCGGGGGCGCCAGGGACCGGGGGACCACGACGACGTCTCCGACCAGGAGAGCGTCTCGGACGCCGAGTCGCACACCACGCACGACGAGGTGTCGAGCGACCACGACGACACCGAGGTGCGCGACGACGAACCCGCCGTGGACCACGACGCGACGACCGACCACGACGCGACGACCGACCACGACGCGACGACCGACCACGACGCGACGACCGACCACGACGCGACGAGCGACCACGACCCGGCCACCGATCACGATCCGGCCACCGATCACCACGTCACGGACGACCACGAACCGGCGCCGGTGCGCGAGGACGACAGCACCACGGAACCTGTCGCGGACCCCGCCACCACCCACCACACCAGTGACGACACCGCCGACGTCGACACGATCGACTCCCTGCACGACGACACCGGCACCGGCCTCGACGTCGGTCCCAAGGCGCGGATCCTGGTCCTCTCGGATGTCAGTGGTCTGGGTCTTGGCGGTGTGCCTGTGTTCAACATGGAGTTGGTGAAGGGTCTTTCGTCGTCGCATGACGTGACGATGCTGACGGTGGATCCGGATGAGCACTACGATCCGGTGGCGAAGGCGGAGGAGCACGGCGGCGCGACGGTCGTGAACGTGCCGAATCCGGACTTCAAGGAGAGCCGGGACGCGCTGAACGACCTGGTGGAGAAGGACCCGAAGACCTACGGGCTGAAGACGGGACCGGACTCCTACGACTTGATCATTGGTCATTCGCGGTTCTCGGGACCTGCGGCGTCGAAGATCCGTGAGCTGCACTACCCGGGCGCGCGGGTGGTGCATTTCCTGCACACGAGTCCGGTCAGGCTGGACCGGATCAAGGATCAGCCGGAGAAGGGTTCGGCGAAGGCGACGATCGAGCGCAGGGCGATGGCCGATGCGGATCTCGTCGTGGGTGTCGGCAAGTTGTTGTCGGACGAGGCGGGGCGGCTTTCGGAGCAGATTCTGAAGGTTCCTGGTCTGCATGAGTTCGTGCCGGGTTCGGAGCTGGGCGATCTGGTGGTGCGGGAGCCGGGCCAGTCGGGTCCGGTGAAGCTGCTGCTTCCGGGTCGCGCGAGTGACGAGATCAAGGGTGTCTCGACGGCGATCAAGGCGATCGGGCAGTTGCAGGACCAGGGTGTCGACGTGCACCTGACGGTGCGCGGTGGACCGAACCCGGGGACGGACGCGCACGCGCAGTGGCAGGACTTCATCCAGGAGCACGCCCCGGGTGGGGTGACGCTGAAGCCGTTCACGACGAGTGCGGCCGAGCTGACGAAGGACCGTGAGGAGACCGACGCGGTCATCATGCCGTCCCTGCACGAGGGTTTCGGTCTGGTGGCGACGGAGGCCGCGGGCCGTGGCATTCCGGTGCTGGTGAACAAGGAGAGCGGGGCCGCGGACTTCTTCGGCCGCTATCCGCAGGGACAGCAGAGCGTCGTGGACTCGCTCTTCGAGGTGGGCAACCCGGACAACGAGCAGGCCCGGGTCGACGCGTGGACGCAGGCCATCCACGATCTGCACGACCAGATCGACGAGCGGTGGGAGAGCGCGGAGCAGCTCCGGGAGGTCCTGCGGGACTACTCGTGGCAGCAGTCCGGTGACTCGCTGGTCAACGCGGCCCTGCACACCCCGGATCCGCAGCGCGAGAAGGAGCCGTGGCAGCGCACCGGCCTCGGCGACGTCACCCGGCAGGGTCCCGGTGGGAGCCTGGAGGCGGTGGACACCCGCAAGCCGTGGGAGCCCACTGAGCGGTGGGACGGTACGACGGCCGCGCCGAGCGGTCGGGCGATGGACGACATCGAGCGGCAGCAGCGGCTGCACGACCTCGGCCAGCGGCTGGGTCTCATCCCGCCCGGCGAGTCCCTGCACGGGGGGCCGGAATCGGTCCAGGTGCCCCGCACGAGCGGTGGCCAGGACCACACCGGCAGCGGTCAGGACCACGGAGACACGGACGGCGACCATCAGGGCGGCGGCTTCCACGACACGCACGGCGACCAGCAGGCAGGTGGCCGCGGCCAGTCGGGCGGCTCGCACGAGTCGGAGGACATCCGGCCCACCGATCAGCGCGACGACGACCGCACCGGCGGTGGCACGCGCGACGACGGGGGACACCGCACGCCGGGCGACGAGGACACGACGACGGAAGCGGTCGCGGACTCCTCCACTGGAACGCACGAATCCACGCAGGACCTCACCGACGGGACCACGCACGACACCGTTCAGGGGTCGACGCACGAGTCCACCCACGACACCACGCACGACGGGTCTCACGACGACCGGCTCGACCTCTCGGGGCTCCTGCACGACGACACCGGCACCGGCCTCGACGTCGGACCGAAGGCACGCATTCTGGTGCTGTCCGACGTCAGTGGTCTGGGTCTCGGTGGTGTGCCGGTCTTCAACATGGAGCTGGTGAAGGGTCTTTCGTCGTCGCATGACGTGACGATGCTGACGGTGGATCCGGATGAGCACTACGATCCGGTGGCGAAGGCGGAGGAGCACGGCGGCGCGACGGTCGTCAACGTGCCGAATCCGCACTTCAAGGAGAGCCGGGACGCACTGAACGACCTGGTCCAGAAGGACCCGAAGACGTACGGGCTCAAGACCGGCGAGAACTCCTACGACTTGATCATCGGCCATTCGCGGTTCTCGGGTCCTGCGGCGTCGAAGATCCGCGACTTGCACTACCCGGATGCGCGTGTGGTGCATTTCCTGCACACGAGTCCGGTGCGGCTGGACCGGATCAAGGATCAGCCGGAGAAGGGCAGCGCGAAGGCGACGATCGAGCGTCAGGCCATGGCGAACGCGGATCTTGTCGTGGGTGTGGGCAAGCTGCTGTCGGACGAGGCGGGGCGGCTTTCGGAGCAGATCCTGAAGATCCCGGGTCTGCACGAGTTCGTACCGGGCTCGGAGCTCGGCGATCTGGTCGTGCGGCAGCCGGATCCGTCCGGGACGGTGCACCTGCTGCTTCCGGGCCGAGCGAGCGACGAGATCAAGGGCGTCTCGACGGCCATCAAGGCCATCGGGCAGCTGCGCCACGACGGGTACGACGTCCATCTGACCGTGCGCGGTGGTCCCAAGCCCGGTACCGATCAGCACACGGAGTGGCAGAACTTCGTCGACGAGCACGCCCCGGGTGGGGTGACGCTGAAGCCGTTCACGACGAGTGCGGCCGAGTTGACGAAGGACCGTGAGGAGACCGACGCGGTCATCATGCCGTCGCTCCACGAGGGCTTCGGCCTGGTGGCGACGGAGGCCGCGGGCCGTGGCATTCCGGTGCTGGTGAACAAGGAGAGCGGGGCCGCGGACTTCTTCGGCCGCTATCCGCAGGGACAGCAGAGCGTCGTGGACTCGCTCTTCGAGGTGGGCAACCCGGACAACGAGCGGGCGCGCATCGACGCGTGGGCGGATGCCGTCAAGGATCTCCACGACCACATCGACGAACGCTGGGACGACGCTCGTCAGCTCCGCGAGGTCCTGCGGGACTACTCGTGGCAGCAGTCCGGCGACTCGCTGGTCAACGCGGCCCTGCACACCCCGGATCCGCAGCGCGAGAAGGAGCCGTGGCAGCGCACCGGCCTCGGCGACGTCACCCGGCAGGGTCCGGGCGGAAGCCTGGAGGCGGTGGACACCCGCAAGCCGTGGGAGCCCACTGAGCGGTGGGACGGTACGACGGCCGCGCCGAGCGGTCGGACGATGGACGACATCGAACGGCAGCAGCGGCTGCACGACCTCGGCCAGCGGATCGGGCTCATCCCGCGCGGGGAGACCCTGAGGGCCGACGACGCCCTGAGGCCGCCCGACGAGATCCGGGACTCCTCGACGGACCTGCACTCCGAGAGCCACCCCTCCACGACCACGCACGAACTGCCCCCGGACGTCGCGCTGCTGCATGAGGTGCGCAGCGCCCTCGCGGACGTGCCCGGCCGGTCCGGGATCTCGGCCGAGGAGGTCGCCGAGCTGCACCAGCAGCTGGTGGACCGGGGCCTGACCGTGCAGCGCACCACGCGCCAGATCGCCACCGACGTCGCGGCGCTCGCTCAGGGGCAGGAGCCGCCGCGCCTGCGCGGTGCCGGCTGGTTCACGGCCGATCCGCCGCCCGTCATGATGTCGTCGGGTCGTTTCCACTTCGCGAACCTGTCGTCCGGCCGGGCCGAATACGTGGAGAAGGCCGCGACGATCCTCGATCTGCTGTCGTCGCACCCGAGCATCAACACGTTCCTGGGGGACGCGCGGGCCAGGATCATCCTGGTGAACCGCGTGCTGGACACGCCCGCGGATGTCCGACCCGATGGGCAGGGCGGATACGAAGTACGCCTGGCCGCCTACTACTTCGAGAACTACAGCCCTGGTTTCGTCGCCGGTATGTTGGCGCACGAGTTTGGTGTGCATCCGATGGCGAGTGTGCGCCCGGACGTGCGGATGGAGGATGAGGCGTTCCACGGGATGCCGATGCAGGTTCCGGGTCTGCCGCCGGATCGGGTCATGGATTCGACGCTGGCGAAGCAGGCGGATCACGTGTTGGGTGCGATCCGTGGCAATGCGCGGTACGAGGTGTATCGGCGTGCTGTGGTGGACATGGCGCGGGCGGTGTATCAGCAGGCGCGTGCGGGTGCGGGGGTTTCGTACCGTGATGTGACGGATGTGCTGGATTCGTATTTCATGGATCTGGCGTCGATCGGTGCGACGAACGACAATCGTCTGCTGGGTGTGCCGGGTCGCAGTGGCAGCACGCAGGTGCGTGAGGACATCGCGACGGTCTACAACACGTACCGGCAGTGGATGCTGGACGACGCGTCGGTGTCGGAGCTGCATCCCCACTTCCCGCCGCAGAAGACCGAGACCGACGTCGCCGCCGACTACAAGACCCTGATGAAGCAGGTCGCGACCGCGAAGCTGCTCAGCGGCGGGAGCGTGAGCAAGGAGATGCTCGACCCGCCGCCGCGTCCCGCCGGCGAGCAGCGCCCCGCCGCGGAGTCCGCGCCCGCCGCTCCCGCGGACGTCACGGCGCAGCGTCCGCCCGTCGAGTCCGCTGCTCAGGAGCACCCGGCCACCGACTCCGCCGACGGGCAGGAGCACCAGCCCGGGACGCAGGACCGGACCGGGGGCACGGGAGAGCAGGACAAGGGGAAGCAGTCCGTACGCACCGGGAACGACGGCGCGGACGACACCGCCGACACCGCCGACACGGAGCGGACCCCGGCCGCTCCCGAGGATCGCGACCTGACCGATCCCGACGTCCCGCACGAGGAGTACGGGGACGCCCTGCGCAACCTCGCGCGTGCGCAGGACGCCCTGGCCGAGGCCGAGCGGCTGGACGAACACGGCATCGGTACGTCCGGCGACGCCCGGCAGGGGCGCGCCCACACCGCGCAGGAACGGGTCAGGGCCGCCGAGGAGGCCCTGGGACGCGCCGAGCTGCGCCGCCAGGTCCAGGAGATCGAGGACTCGCAGGGCCGGCTCGGCACGTCGACCGACACCCGCGGGCCCGCCGACCGGCAGGCCGGGCAGGAGCACACCGGGCCCGCGACGCGCACCACGGACCAGGAGACGCCCGTCACCGGTGGGGGGCGCGAACTTCCGGCGGACGTCGCGCTGCTGCACGAGGTCCGTTCCCTGCTGGGCGAGTCGCAGGACCGGCAGCCGATCTCGGCCGAGGAGGTCGCCGAGCTGCACCAGCAGCTGGTGGACCGGGGCCTGACCGTGCAGCGCACCACACGTGAGATCGCCACGGACGTCGCCGCGCTGGCCGAGGGCCACGAGCCTCCGCGCGTGCGGGGCGCAGGTCCGTTCGACGGCTGGCTGAAGCCCGTGCCCCCCGTCATGATGTCGTCGGGGCGTTTCCACTTCGCGAATCTGTCGTCCGGCCGGGCGGAGTTCGTGGAGAAGGCGGCCACGGTCCTTGACCTGCTGTCGTCGCACCAGGGGATCAACGAGTTCCTGGGGGATTCCCAGGCCAGGATCATCCTGGAGAACCGGACGCTGGACACGCCCGCGGATGTGCGTTCCGACGGCCGGGGCGGTTATGAAGTGCGCCTGGCTTCCTATTACTTCGAGAAGTACAGCACGGGTTTCGTCGCCGGTATGTTGGCGCACGAGTTTGGTGTGCATCCGATGGCGAGTGTGCGCCCGGACGTGCGGATGGAGGATGAGGCGTTCCACGGGATGCCGATGCAGGTTCCGGGTCTGCCGGTGGGTCGGGTCATGGATTCGACGCTGGCGAAGCAGGCGGATCACGTGTTGGGTGCGATCCGTGGCAATGCGCGGTACGAGGTGTATCGGCGTGCTGTGGTGGACATGGCGCGGGCGGTGTATCAGCAGGCGCGTGCGGGTGCGGGGGTTTCGTACCGTGATGTGACGGATGTGCTGGATTCGTATTTCATGGATCTGGCGTCGATCGGTGCGACGAACGACAATCGTCTGCTGGGTGTGCCGGGTCGCAGTGGCAGCACGCAGGTGCGTGAGGACATCGCGACGGTCTACAACGCGTACCGGCAGATGATGTTGGACGACGCGTCGGTGTCGGAGCTGCATCCGCACTTCCCCCCACTGAAGACCGAAGCCGATGTGGCTGCGGACTACCGGACACTCGCGGGCAGGGTCGCCGCCGGTGTGCTCGGTGGCGCGAGCGTGAGCAAGGAGATGCTCCCGCCGCCGCAGCGGCCCGTCACGCAGACGGAGCCGCCCGCCGGCACCACCACCTCCGCGCAGACGGCGCCGCCGGTGCACACCCCGCCGGCCGAGCAGACGGCGCCGCCGGTGCACACCCCGCCGGCCGAGCAGACCGCGCCGGCCGTACACCCGCAGGAGGAGTTCGAGGCGACGGGCGACGCCGTCGCCGACTCCGCGACCAGGGAGACCACGACATCGCAGGAACCACCGCGCGCCCGGGTGCTGGTGCTGTCGGATGTGAGTGGTCTGGGTCTTGGTGGTGTGCCGGTCTTCAACATGGAGCTGGTGAAGGGTCTTTCGTCGTCGCATGACGTCACGATGCTGACGGTGGATCCGGACGAGCACTACGACCCGGTGGCGAAGGCGGAGGAGCACGGCGGCGCGACGGTCGTGAACGTGCCGGACCGGTCGTTCGCGGAGAGCCGGGACGCGCTGAACGCACAGGTGGAGAAGGACCCCGCGTCGTACGGTCTGCGAACGGGTTCGGGTGCGTATGACCTGATCATCGGTCATTCGCGGTTCTCGGGTCCTGCGGCGTCGAAGATTCGCGACCTGCATTATCCCGATGCGCGCGTGGTGCATTTCCTGCACACGAGTCCGGTCAGGCTGGACCGGATCAAGGACCAGCCCGAGAAGGGCGGCGCCAAGGCGACGATCGAGCGCAAGGCGATGGCGAACGCCGATCTGGTTGTCGGCGTGGGCAAGTTGCTGTCGGACGAGGCGGGGCGGCTTTCGGAGCAGATTCTGAAGGTGCCCGGTCTGCACGAGTTCGTGCCGGGTTCGGAGCTGGGCGATCTGGTGGTGCGGCAGCCGGACGCGTCGGGCACGGTGAAGCTGCTGCTGCCCGGTCGCGCGAGCGACGAGATCAAGGGCGTCACGACGGCCATCAAGGCGGTGGGGCAGCTCCAGGCCCAGGGCGTGAAGGTGCACCTCACGGTGCGCGGTGGCCCCAACCCGGGGACGGACGCGCATGCCCAGTGGCAGTCGTTCGTGGACGAGCACGCCCCGGGTGGGGTGACGCTGAAGCCGTTCACGACGAGTGCGGCGGAGTTGAGCCGCGACCGCGAGGAGACGGACGCGGTCATCATGCCGTCGCTCCACGAGGGCTTCGGCCTGGTGGCGACGGAGGCCGCGGGCCGCGGTATCCCGGTCCTGGTGAACAAGGAGAGCGGCGCGGCCGACTTCTTCGGCCGCTACCCGCACGGGCAGCAGAGCGTCGTGGACTCCCTCTTCGAGGTCGGGAACCCGGACAACGAGCAGGCGCGCATCGACGCGTGGGCGGATGCCGTCAAGGATCTCCACGACCACATCGACGAACGCTGGGACGACGCTCGTCAGCTCCGCGAGGTCCTGCGGGACTACTCGTGGCAGCAGTCCGGCGACTCGCTGGTCAACGCGGCCCTGCACACCCCGGATCCGCAACGGGAGAAGGAGCCGTGGCAGCGTTCTGGGTTGGGTGACGTCACGCGACAGGGTCCGGGCGGGAGCCTGGAGGCGCTGGAGACGCGCAAGCCGTGGGAGCCCAGTGAGCGGTGGGACGGTACGACGGCCGCGCCGAGCGGCCGGACGATGGACGACATCGAACGCCAGCAGCGGTTGCACGACCTCGGGCGCAGGCTCGGCCTGATCGACCCCGGGGAGACCCTGCGGCGCCCGGGCGGGGTCGTCGGCGGCCACGACGACCTCACCGCGCACCCGCACACCGACGACCGGGACACCACGGACGACCTCGGCGACGACGAAGCGACGTACGACGCCGTGGCCGACAATGCCGGGCGCGGTGACTCGGAGTCGGAGCACGACGACAGCGACTCCGACCACGACGACACCCGCTCCGAATCCGGCGACTCGACGGACTCCGACCACTCCTCCACGTCCTCGGACGACCGCGGGGACGGCGCCGCCGCGCACGGCCAGGAGTCCCCGTCCGGTGCGGACGAGGCGCACGAGCCCCACATCGAGCAGCAACTCGGCGATTTCCGCAAGGACCTCGACCGGACTCTGGACCAGCACAACTACGGGGAACACGACGAGACCCACGCGGCGGCGCACGACGCGATCACCCGGCTGCTCGACAGCGTCGACCCCGCGCACCACGCGGCCGCGCTGACCGAGGCCAGGCGCCACATCGACACGTTGCCGGACTACCTCTCCGACCGGACCGTGAACGCGGCGCTCGACGCCCTCAACGCGCTCGACCCGAACCGCCCCGCCCTGAGCATCCCGGGAGCGAGCTACCTGGGCGCGAGCCATGTGACGGACGGCCCGGGGCAGGGCTTCATCAACCGCGACATCCCCGCCGTCGTCACGATCGAGCACGAGCCCTACGTGCCGATCTACACGGCGGTGTTCGGCGACCAGAGCCACAGCGACGTGCCGTCCTTCAAGGACGTCGGGCAGGACGGGAACGGCGTCGTCCAGATCCACACCGGCGAGTCGGGCCGCGGGGACCGGGCGCTGTGGGTCAGTGTCGGCCAGCCGCTGCGGCAGCTGAAGTGGGTGGAGAAGTACGCGCGTCAGCAGGGCGCGGACAACCCCATGATCCGTTCCTTCCTGGTGCCGCTGAAGGTGGCCAACGACATCTCGCGTTCCGCCGTCACCGAGCACGGGTCGAGCGGCCACCCGCTGGACCTGAACGTCGACAAGCACTTCGCTTCGAACCAGTTCGGCATCATCAGGCCCGAGTCGCTGGAGCAGCTGCGGGCCACCGCGCTCCCGGGCTCCCTGCGTACCTACACGGACCAGAGCACGCACAACCGGCCCGAGGCGTGGGGCGACGTCCGGCCGACGGACGAACTGCGCGACAAGGTGGGCGTGCCACACGTCCTGCTGAAGGGTCTCTCCGTCTTCACGAGCCACGACGGCGACTTCCTGAACCAGAAGGACTACCACGACACGACGAGCAAGCTCCGCGTCGTCGTCGCCTCGCACTACCAGAACGACGGGCTGCTCTCGCCGGGCGAGTCGCTCCACGGCCCCGAGATCGTCGAGCAGTTCTTCAAGGACCACGCGCCCGACGAACTCGGAGACCTCAACGCCAAGGACCCCGCCGAACGGGAGCAGGCGCTGGACCGGTTCGTCGAGGAGTACGTGGCGCCCTGGGCCAACCAGGCGCGCATCGCGGAGGCGATCTACGAGTCCTTCGACGACCGCATCGCCGAGGGCGCCCCGCCCTCACCCGTCGAGTACACGCTGACGTCCGAGGACCCGACGCTGCGCGGCGAGCGGCGGGCGGACGACGTGGCGCTCTCCCAGGACCGGCAGTTCCTCATGGACGTGCGCAACCGGATCAGGAACGGCTTCGGACAGCTCGCGCTCGACGGCAGCACGTTCCGGCAGGCCGGCCCCGGCAACGGGGGGCTGTCCGTCCTCGGCCGGCTCCAGACCGGTCGTGACGAGGCGCTGGGGGACTACGCGTTCAAGGTCGGCGACAGCACGACGCTGAGCGACAAACTGGACCACTACCGTGATCTGGCCGGGCAGTTCCACCGTGAGCTGTCCGAGGCCTACCCGCAGGACGGGGGCCGCCCGCCGGTCGTCGAGTCCATCATCAGCACACTGCACCAGATCGAGACGGCAGGGCACTCGCTGCCGGAGCCCGTTCGTGAGCCGGGCGGGGCGCCCGAACCCGGCCCCTCCACGCACGGCGACGACGTGCGGACGGTGGAACCCCACGGCGACGGCATGCTCGCCGAGGCGCAGCACCCCCGCACCGGCGATACGACATCGGATGCGGTGTCGGACCGCGCCGGTGGTGTGCGTGGCGCCTCTCATGGCGGGGTGAATCCGCGGAGTCGTGTGGCGGGTGAGGTGGGGCAGTTCGGGCGGCGGTTGAACCGTGCGCTCGCGGACTACCACGCCTCCCGGGACCGGCGCGCGCTGCAGGACGACGTGCACGGTCTGGTGCGGGGTCTGGTCGAGCAGGCGGGGCCACTGCGTCGTTCGGAGGCGGTGTGGGAGGCGCGCAAGCTGGTCGACGACCTGCCGCGCACGTGGTCCGACACCGCCGTCAACACGGCACTGCGGGTCCTGGGGGACTACGACACGGATCGCCCGGCTCTGGGTGTCGCCGGTGCGACGTTCCTGGGTTCGAATCACGTCACGCAGGGTCCGGGGCAGGGGTTCATCAATCGTGACATTCCGGCGGTGGTGACGATTGAGCACCGGCCGTATGTGCCGATCTATACGGCTGTGTTCGGGGATCAGACTGGTTTGGCCGCGCCGGTGTTCAAGGATGTGGGTCAGGATGCCGATGGTTCGGTGCAGATTCACACGGGTGATCCGT
>NZ_JAKGCV010000650.1 GCF_021556455.1 Streptomyces fuscigenes
CGCGACGGGCGCCGCCCCGGCACCCCGCCGGGCGCGCGTACGGGCGGCCGCCGCGGGGGCCGCCGTCCTGCTGCTCGGCAGCCTCCTCGGCCAGGGCACCACCGCCATGGCGTACGGCGACCACGCCAAGCTCGTGAAGTTCGAGGCGTACCCGACGTGGGGTGCCGACCAGAGCGCGCGCGCCGCGGCCGTGGCCCGGGCCGACGGCTGGCCCCGCTACCGCACCGACCCGGGCCGCACCCAGATCAGCTCGGACGACCCGCTGCTCCTCGGCGGCGAGGGCGCGGGCTACTACAGCAGCATGACGTCCGCCACGTACACGAGGACCATGCGGGCCCTGGGCGCCGGCTGGACGTCGGGCGGCCGCGTCGTGCAGAGCCTCGACAACCCGGTGACGGACGCGATCTTCTCCGTCGGCGCGCGGCTGCGCACCGAGCCGGGCCACGCGCCGGTGACCGTCCGCGAGAACGTGCCGCCGCTGGTGACCGTGCGGCCTGCGACGCTGCCGGCCGCACTGGGCTCCTTCGGGGGCAGCGACCCGGCGACCGGCGCCCCGCGCTACGGGACCTCTCCCTTCCGCAACCAGGAGGCCCTCCTCGGCGCCGGCGTCTACACCGTCCCCGCCGACCACGTGTG
This sequence comes from Streptomyces fuscigenes, assembly GCF_021556455.1. GTDB lineage: Bacteria > Actinomycetota > Actinomycetes > Streptomycetales > Streptomycetaceae > Streptomyces > Streptomyces fuscigenes. The sequence goes on from NZ_JAKGCV010000650.1 coordinate 637, forward strand.
CGCGGTGGGCCGGGAGGCGTTCGTCTCGGCGCCCGACTACTGGGGCACGGCCCGGCTCGGCGACGGCCCCGCCGCCGAACTGCACGGCGCGATGCCGAAGTTCCGGGCCGCCGTGGTGTCGCTGGGCACCGTGCGCACCGCGGGCGAGCGGATCACCTTCCGCACCAAGGCGGGCCGAGCGGTGGAGCCCGAGGGCTGGAGTGTCGGGTGCCTCGACCACGGCCGGCTCGCGTCCGCCGTCGACCGCCTCAAGGCGACAGCCGCCGTGTCCGTGCACGTCACCGACAGCGGCGTGCAGGCACGGCTGCCCGCCGCCTCCAGCGGCTACGCGGTGCTCTCGGCGCCCCGCACGGCGGGCTGGAGCTGCGACGGCAGGCCCGCCGACTCCTACCTCGGGCTGGTCGCGGTGCGGCTGCACGGCGCGGCCTCGATCGACTGCTCCTTCCGGCCGCCGGGCCTCGTCGCAGGCGGGGCGGCCGGTTCCGCCGCCGTTCTCGTCCTCGTCGTCATCGCGTACTTCTCCCGTCGGTTCCGGGCCACCAAGGCTTCATCCGCGCACCATCCGCACTTGGTTCGCAGGGAAGAACAGCTGACGTAGGTTCCGCTCGTGTTCGCTCTGACGAAGAATCCGCTCACTCGCCGGGTCCTGCGACCCGCCGCCGAACTGGTCGACCGTCGTGTGGCTCGCCACATGAAGGGACTCCGGCCCGAAATAGACGCGCTGAGGAAGGAGGTGGCGACCCTGCGCGGGCAGCGCGACTCCCTCGCGCTCCTCGTCGACGGCACCGCCCGCAGCGGCCCGCGCACGCCGACGCCCGCCCAGCTCGACACGCTGGTGGAGCAGGTGGCCCGGGTGACGGGCGTGCCCAAGGCCGCCGCCCGCCGCAACGTCGTCATCGCCTTCCGCAACGTGATCGCGCTGGAGATGCTGGCCGTGGGGCGCCTCGCCGGCTCCACCCAGAACATCTGCGGCAAGCTCGCGGCGACCCCACTGCTGGCCCCGCCGGAGCACCCCGAGGTCCTGGAGATCGGCACGCTGTACGGCCTGTTCTCCGCGTCGCTGCTGCGGATGCTGCACCGCGCGGGCATCGAGCCGCGCATGACGGTCGTGGACCCGCTCGTCGGGAGCCAGCTCCAGCCCGGCACGCCCGAGGGCGCCGACCCGACGGGCACGCCGGTGCGCATGGACGTCGTCCGCGCGAACCTCGCCTTCGGCGGCGCGCCCGGCGTGGACGCCCGCATCGTGAAGGGCTTCTCCGGCGACGAGGACGTGCGCGCCCAGGTCTCGGACCGCGAGTACGGCGTCATCGTCGTCGACGGCGACCACTCGGCCGAGGGCGTGCTCGCCGACCTGGAATGGGCGGAGAAGATAGCCGCGCCCGGCGGGGTGATCGTCGTCGACGACTACGGCGACAAGCGCTGGCAGCACGTCAAGACCGCGACCGACGAGCACCTCGCCCGGCCCGGCACGCGCTTCGAGTTCCTCGGCGCGGTCTCGACGTCGGCGTTCCTGCGCGTGCGGGGCTGAGGCCCGGGTCCGCGCGCGCCGGCCGGGGCGCGGGGGGGCCGGGGCAGGGGGCTGCCCCGGGGGCGGCCGGC
>NZ_JAKGCV010000651.1 GCF_021556455.1 Streptomyces fuscigenes
CGGCGCGGCGAGCCGGACACGGCCGGTGCCGCCGGCGGCACCGAGGACGCGGCGGGCGGCCCCGACGACTGCGCCGCGGCCGAGGACCGGCACCCGCCGGTGCCCCGGGACCTCACCCTGCTGGTGATCGAGGACGACCCGACGGGCCCGTTCAGCGTGCCCGAGCTGCCCGAGGGCGGCGGGACGCGGGTGCGCATCCGCACCGCGCGCAACCTCACCGAGGCGGCCCGGCTGCTGACCGACGACATCGACTGCATCCTCGTCGACCTGGCGCTGCCTGCCGGCGGCACCCGCGCCCTCCCGGAGGACGGGCTCGGCCCGCTCAGCCGCGTCCTGCGGCTCGCGCCCCGGCACGCCGTGCTCGCGCTCGCCGCCGAGGGCGACGCCGAGCGGGCCGCGGCGGCCGTCCGCGCCGGCGCGCAGGACTACCTGCTGCGCGACGAGCTGGACGGACGGCTGCTGAGCCGCGCCATCCGCTACGCCGTCGAGCGCAAGCGGGCCGACGGCGCCCAGCGCCAGCTCACCGAGTCCCGCCTGCACGCCCAGGAGAACGCCCGCCTGGAACGCGGGCTGCTGCCGACCCCGCTGCTGGACGGTTCCGAGCTGCGCTTCGCCTCGCGCTACCGCCCCGGCCGCTCGCGGGCCCTGCTCGGCGGCGACTTCTACGACACGATCCGCACGCCCGACGGCACGGTCCACGCCGTGATCGGCGACGTCTGCGGGCACGGCCCCGACGAGGCCGCGCTCGGCGTGGAGCTGCGCATCGCCTGGCGCGCGCTCACGCTCGCCGGGATGGAGGGCGACCAGCTCCTCGCGACGCTCCAGCAGGTGCTCGAACACGAGCGGGAGAGCGAGGAGATCTTCGCGACGCTGTGCGCGGTGGACATCGCGCCGGACGGGCGCAGCGCCCAGGTCCGGCTCGCGGGCCATCCCGCACCGCTGATCGCGCGCAGCGGCCAGGAGGCCCGGCTGATGTCGTACGAGTGCAGCGGCCCCGCACTCGGGCTGCTGCCCGGCGGCAGGTGGCCCAGCCAGCGGGTCGAGCTCGGCGACGCGTGGGACCTGATGATCTATACGGACGGCCTGATCGAGGGCCGGGTCGGGGCGGGCTCGACCAGCCGGCTCGGCGAGGACGGCATGGCCGGCATGGTCAACGAGCACCTCGCCGAGGGCCTGCGCTGCGACGACCTGATCGAGGCGGCGCTGGCCCGGGTCGAGGAGCTGAACGGCGGGGACCTCACGGACGACGTGGCGGTGCTGCTCCTGGGGCGCGGCGAGATCGCACCCGCGCCGCCCGCGCTCGCCGTCCCGGCGGGACGGTAGTCCGCACCCTCGGGAGAACCCGCGCAGAGGCCGCCGAGCCCGGGGCGGTGGCCGTGGGCGTGGCCGTGACGCATCCGGCCACGACGGACAGCGGGTCGGCGGCCATCACGGCGGACGGCGGGTCGGCGCGTGCGTCAGCGGGTCGTCGAGTCGGCGCGTCGGCGCGTCGGCGGGTCCGTCAGCGGGTCGTGGGTCAGCGGCGGCCGTTGTACGGGCCGTAGGGGCCGTCACTGCTGGAGCCGCCCCCGCCGCGCCGCCCTCCGCGGCCCCGGCCGAAGCGGCCCCCGCCGCTGATGGCGCGGACGGCGGGCCGCACGTCGACCATGAAGACGATCGTGCCGACGAGGCCCGCGATCTGGAACATGGTCACGAACGGGATCGGGACGCCGAGCGTCGGCAGCACGTTCACCGCGACGACGGCCGCGAGGATCGCGACCCAGAACTTCTTCGTCTTCTTGTCCGTGGCGCGGTAGGCGTCCTCGCGCGTGGTCGCTGCGATCACGAGCGCGACGATGCCGAAGAGCAGCAGGAACACGCTGATCAGAAAGAGGACGAAGCCGAATCCCGTGAGCAACATGCTGTGCACCGCCTGAGAAGAAGATGGGTGGTGTGCCGCGTGCAACCGTACGCGAACAAGCCGACAACGGACCGGGCCCGACGAAAATGCCCGGCCCGCGCCGTTCCGTGCGAAATCCGTACGTTTCCCTTACGTGGCGTCTGCCCCGTCAGGGACGCCGCACCCGCCACCGGGCAGCCGGCCGGCCGGGTCGCCGCCTGCCCTGTCCCGGCGCCGGTCACCGAGCGGGCGCCGGCCCGTGCCCGGTCCGGAGGAGGCGACGTCCGGGGCGGCCCCGGGCGGTCGGACCGCCGGGCCCGCCCCGGGC
>NZ_JAKGCV010000652.1 GCF_021556455.1 Streptomyces fuscigenes
CGGCGGGGGCCGGTTCCATCGTGTGCGCCGAACCGGTGCGGACCATGACGCGGCCGGGCTCCTGCCCGGGCAGCGCCGGAGCCGTCGCCGTCCCGGCGCGGACGTCCGCCGGCTCGTCCGCGCCCGCCCGGGTGCCGCCGGCGCCGTCCGCGGTGCCGTCGGCCGGGTCCGGAGCCTCCTCGCGGCCCTCGGGCCACTCCCCCGTGCGCTCCTTCTCGCTGAGGTAGCGGCGGAAGCGCCTGGTGACGACCTCGTGCATCGAGCGGACGTCGTCCTGCCCGGCGAAGCCCTTGATCTGGAACCTGCGGTACTCGCCCTTGCGCGCCAGGCCGTCCTCGAAGACGACCATGGACGCCACGACGTCGTCGCCCTGGAAGTGGGAGATGTCGAAGCACTCGATGCGCAGCGGGGCGCTGTCGAGGCCGAGCGCCGTCGCGATCTCCTCCAGGGCGCGCGAGCGGGTGGTGAGGTCGCTGGCGCGCTTCGTCTTGTGCAGCGCGAGGGCCTGCTGCGCGTTGCGGGCGACCGTGGCCATCAGGTCCTTCTTGTCGCCCCGCTGCGGGATGCGCAGCGAGACCAGCGAGCCGCGCCGGTCGCTGAGCCACTGCGCGACGGCGTCGGTGGCCGCCTCGTCGTCGCCGGGCAGCGCGGGGACCAGCACCTCCTTGGGCACCGAGTCGCCGCGCTCCTCCCCGTACAGCTGCTGGAGCGCGTGCTCGACGAGCTCCCCGGTGCCGACGGCCTCGACCTTGTCGGTGACCCAGCCGCGCTGCCCCCGCACGCGCCCGCCGCGCACGTGGAAGATCTGCACGGCCGCCTCCAGCTCGTCCTCCGCGACGGCGATGAGGTCCGCGTCGGTCGCGTCGGCGAGCACCACCGCGTTCTTCTCCATGGCGCGGCGCAGGGCGCCTATGTCGTCGCGCAGTCGCGCCGCGCGCTCGTACTCCATCTCCTCGGCGGCCTCGGCCATCTGCGCCTCCAGGCGGCGCAGGTACGCGCCGGTCCGGCCGGCCATGAAGTCGCTGAACTCCTCCGCGAGTTCGCGGTGCTCCTCGGGCGAGACGCGGCCCACGCAGGGCGCCGAGCACTTGCCGATGTAGCCGAGGAGGCAGGGGCGCCCGGTGCGGGCCGCGTTCTTGAACACCCCGGCGGAGCAGGTGCGCACCGGGAAGACGCGCAGCATCAGGTCGACGGTCTCGCGGATCGCCCACGCGTGCCCGTACGGGCCGAAGTAGCGCACGCCCTTGCGCTTGGCACCGCGCATGACCTGCACGCGCGGGAACTCCTCGTTGAGCGTGACCGCGAGGTACGGGTAGCTCTTGTCGTCGCGGTACTTGACGTTGAACCGCGGGTCGAACTCCTTGATCCAGGAGTACTCCAGCTGCAGCGCCTCGACTTCCGTGGACACGACCGTCCACTCCACGGAGGAGGCCGTGGTGACCATCGTGCGCGTGCGCGGATGGAGCCCGGACAGGTCCTGGAAGTAGTTGGCGAGGCGCTGGCGCAGGCTCTTCGCCTTGCCCACGTAGATCACCCTGCGGTGGTCGTCGCGGAACTTGTAGACCCCCGGCGAGTCGGGGATCTCTCCCGGCTTGGGGCGGTAGCTGGAGGGGTCGGCCATACGGCCACCCTACTGGCGGGGGCCGACAGCCAGATGCCGAGACGGGTCCGTGGGGCGCCGCCCCCGGGCCGGCTGCCCGGCGGTGGTCACGCCGTCGTGGAGGCCCCGCCCGCGGGCCCCGCGGCCGCGTGCGCGGACGCGCCGCCGGACGGCGCGGCGGATCCCGGACCGGCGCCGCCGGGACCGGCGACGAGTCTGCCGCCCTCGGCCCTGACCGGCACGGGCGGCAGCGGCGAGGACGCGGGCCCCTGCACGACCTTCCCCGTGGTGACGTCGAAGCGGCTGCCGTGGCAGGCGCACTCGCCGGTCGTGTCGACCACCTCGGTCAGCACGCAGCCCTGGTGGGTGCACACGGCACTGAACCCGTTGTAGGTGCCCTTCGCGGGGCAGTACACGACGACCCGGTCCTCGCGGTACAGGCGCGCGCCCCCCACCGGCACGTCCTCGGGCCGGCCGAGGTCGACGGGCGCGGTCGGGGTGGGGCTCGCGGCGGCCTTCCCGCCGGGTCCGCACGCGGCCGCGCCGAGGGCGGTGGCCCCGGCGGCCGCCGCGCCCTTGAGCACGGCCCTGCGGCGGGCGGGG
>NZ_JAKGCV010000653.1 GCF_021556455.1 Streptomyces fuscigenes
CCGCGGGCGCCGCACCCGCCGCGGCGCCGGACGCCCAGCGCCGGGCCCGCAGCGGTCAGGCCAGACCGCGGCGCGCCACGGCGGGGGCACGGTGGCCCGCGATGGAGGCCACCATGTCCAGCACCTGCCGGGTCTCCGCCACCTCGTGCACCCGGTACACGCGCGCCCCCAGCCAGGCCGACACCGCGGTCGTCGCCAGCGTGCCGAGCAGCCGCTCCTTGACCGGGCGGTCCAGCGTCTCGCCCACGAAGTCCTTGTTGGACAGCGACACGAGCACCGGCCAGCCCGTCCGTTCCATCTCCGGCAGCCGGCGGGTGGCCTCCAGCGAGTGCCGGGTGTTCTTGCCGAAGTCGTGGCCCGGGTCGATCACGATCCGGTCCTCGCGCACGCCCAGGTCCCGGGCGCGCTCCGCGAGCCCGACCGTGACGCGCAGGATGTCCGCCATCACGTCGTCGTAGGCGACGCGGTGCGGCCGGGTGCGCGGCTCGGCACCGCCCGCGTGGGTGCACACCAGTCCCACGTCGTGGCGGGCGGCGACCTCGGCGAGCAGCGGGTCCACCCCGCCCCACGCGTCGTTCAGCAGGTCGGCGCCCTGCGCGCACACCGCCTCGGCCACCTCGTGGCGCCAGGTGTCCACACTGATCACCACGTCGGGATGGCGCTCGCGCACCGCCGCGACGAAGCCGACCGTGCGCCGGATCTCCTCCTCGGTGGTGACCTCCTCGCCGGGGCCCGCCTTCACCCCGCCGATGTCGACGATCCCCGCGCCCTCGTCCACCGCGCGCGCCACCCGGTCGAGGGCGGGCCGGTCCTGGAAGGTCGCCCCCCGGTCGTAGAACGAGTCGGGAGTCCGGTTGACGATCGCCATGATCACCTGCTCGTGCTCGCCGAATTCCCGCCGCCCAAGCCGCAGAGCCCCGCCGCTCATCCGTCGTACCGTTCCTCTCGCCCGCCGGGCCCGGCTGTGCCGGCCCGGCCGGGGCCGCCGCCGGCCCCGGCCACCGACCTTACGGGGCCGGTCGCGTCCCGGGTGTCAGTGGCTCGTGGCACGATCGGGGCGACGTTCTTTCAGCGTTCCGCTCCGGCACAGGGGAGAAGCACGTGTTCTGGTTCTTGCTCATCGCGATGGTCGTGGTGGTGGCCGCGGTCACCCTGGCCGTCCTGGGCGGCGGGGAGCGCGCCGTCCTGCCGGAGACGGCCCCGCAGCGGCTGGTGGACCCGCTTCCCGCGAGCCGCCCGCTCGGCCGCTCGGACATCGACGACGTGCGGCTGCCCGTCGCCTTGCGCGGCTACCGCATGTCCGACGTCGACGACGTGCTCGGCAGGCTCGGCGCGGAGCTCGCCGAGCGGGACGAGCGGATCTCGGAGCTGGAGTCCGCCCTCGCGAGCGCGCGCGCGGGCGGGGCGCCCGCGCGGCGGCAGCCGTACGGCGAACAGCACTACGGGGAGCGGCCGTACGGGGAGCAGACGTACACGGGGCAGCAGCCGTACCGGGAGCAGGGGTGGGACACCGGCGCGTACCCGCCCCCGGGCGGTGGCGCGCAGGGCGAGGAGGGCGGGCGATGACGTCGGCGGTCGCCGGTCCCGACGGCCTGCCGCGCTGCCCCTGGGGCCTGTCCACCGAGGACTACGTGGCGTACCACGACACCGAGTGGGGCAGGCCGGTGCGCGGCGACGACGCCCTGTTCGAGCGGCTGAGCCTGGAGGCCTTCCAGTCCGGCCTCTCGTGGATCACGATCCTGCGCAGGCGGGAGACCTTCCGGGCCGCTTTCGCGGGCTTCAGGATCTCCGAGGTGGCCCGCTTCACGGAGAAGGACCGCGAGCGGCTCCTCGGCGACCCCGGCATCATCCGCAACCGCCTCAAGGTCGACGCCACGCTGGCCAACGCCGAGGCGCTCGCGCAGTGGGCGCCCGGCGAGCTGACCGAGCTCATCTGGTCGTACGCGCCGGACCCGGCGGGCCGGCCGCTGCCGCGCACCACGGCCGACGTGCCGGCCGTGACGGACGAGTCGACGGCCCTGTCCAAGACGCTCAAGAAGCGCGGCATCCGCTTCGTGGGACCCACCACGGCGTACGCGCTGATGCAGGCCTGCGGGCTCGTCAACGACCACCTGGAGGCGTGCGCCTTCGCGGACGTCACGGCGGCGCGGTAGGGGCCCCGCGCGGCCCGGCGGCCCGCCCGCCGGGGGCGGCGCAC
>NZ_JAKGCV010000654.1 GCF_021556455.1 Streptomyces fuscigenes
CGCGAGCCCGGCGCCGCCCCAGCCGAGCAGCGCGCGGCGCGAGGGCCGGCCGGGGCGGGCCCCCGGCTCGGCGGACTCGTCGGCGGCACGCGGTTCCTCGGGGGAGATGTCGTTCACGGCGGGCTACTTCACGACCGCGGCGGCGAGCTTCGACAGCGGCTCGGCGAGCGCGTTCACGCCGTCGGAGAGCTCCTTGCGCTGCGGCTTCGTCACCTTCGTGTAGGCGACGAACCCGTCGGAGCTGCCCTTGTCGTGGTACTTGGCGAGGAGGGTGTCGATCGCGGTGAACTGCTGGTCGAGCGAGGTCACGAGCGCCGGGTCGTTCTTCTGCGCGATCGGCTTGAGGAGCTCGTAGGCCTTCTGCGCGCCGTCGACGTTGGCCTGGAAATCGGACAGGTCGGTGTGGCTGTAGCGGTCCTCCTCCCCGGTGATCTTGCCGGTGGCGACCTCGTCGAGCAGTTCCTTCGCCCCGTTGGCCATGGACGTGGGGGTGATCACGGCCTTGCCGACGCGCTGCTGCCAGTTCGCGAGGTCCTTGTCCAGCTGGTCGGCCAGGGCCTTGGAGTTGGAGCCGAGCTTCTTGTCCTGCCAGAGCTGCTTCTCCAGCGCGTGCCAGCCGGTCCACTTCTGGCCGGGCTCGAGGCCGTCGGCGCGCGTGTCCGTCTTGGGGTCGATGTCGCCGAAGGACTCGGCGACGGGCTCGGTGCGCTCCCAGCCGACGCGCGAGGGGGCGAAGGCCTTCTGCGCGGCGGTGATGTCGCCCGCGCGCACGGCGTCGGTGAACACCTTCACCTTGGGCAGCGTGTCGTCCGCCTGCTGCTGCGCGTACACGCGGTAGGCGTCGACGGCTGCGTCCATCACGGGGTTGCGCTTGGCGGCCGTGCCGCCGGTGGCCGTGACCTTCTTGCGGATGCCCTCGCCCTTCATGCCAGGTATGCAGGCGATGTTGTACGTGCCGGCCTTGATCTCCGCGGTGACGGTGGCGCGGGTGCTGGGGCCGAGGTTCTCCCGCTCGGTGGCGATGCGCCCGTCGGGGTAGAGCAGTTCGACCTCGGTGACCCGGGAGCCCTGGTTCTCGACGGCCAGTTGCAGGTGCCCGGCCGGGAAGGTCGTCTTCGAGACGGTGCAGGAGTCGTCCTTCGCGGTGACGTGGACGGCCCCGTCCCCGCCCTTCGCGCCGGAGGAGGCGTCGGTTTTGTCGGCGCAGCCCGTGATGGCGGTCAGGGCGGCCACCGCCGCGGCTGCGGTGACGACGGAGAGACGGACAGGGCGCATGCAGGGCTCCACGGATGGGGGTCGGGACGGCAGGGGCAAAGAACAAGAGCGGGGCGGCGGGACAACGAGCTGGGGCGGCGGGGACGAAGCGGTCCCGGTGGAACGAAGAGGACGGTTGGGGCGGGTGGCACGGAAACGGGCGACATGGGCCTCACGCAAGCGAGGCAGACCTAACTTAACGAAGGCTTACCTCACCAACATCCACCCGTCCAGTGATCCGGATCTCATTTCTCACGTACCGGCTCAACCTGGTCACCGTCCGGCCACGTGATCCCTTGGCGAAGGTCAAGTTCCGGTCAAGCAATCCCCAAGAACCGGGGGTTGGGACGGGGGTGCTTGAATGCCGGGGTGACAGACCAGACGCGGGACGAGCCCGCGGTGCCCCACGACGTCCTGCGGGTGTTCTGCGCGGCCGACGGGCGGCACGGCAACACCCTCGGGGTCGTACGGGAGGGCCGGGCGTACCGCGAGCGCGCGGCCCGGCAGGCCGTCGCCGACCGGTTCGGCTACAGCGAGACGGTCTTCGTCGACGATCCCGAGCGGGGCCTCGTCGACATCTACGCGCCGGGCCTGCGGCTGCCGTTCGCCGGGCACCCCCTCGTCGGGGCGGCCTGGCTGCTGGACGTGGAGTCCGTGCAGGTGGAGGCCGGCGAGGTGTGGGTGCGCCAGGACGGCGAGTTCACCTGGATCACGGCGCGCCCGGAGTGGGTGCCGCCCCGGACGCTGCGGCGCTACGACTCGCCGGCCGAGGTCGACGCCCTGCCCGCGCCCCCGCCGGGCGAGGGGTGGCTGTACGCGTGGGCCTGGGAGGACGAGGCGGCGGGCCGCGTGCGCGCCCGGGCGTTCCCGCGCCGCGACGAGGTGGTCGTGGAGGACGAGGCGACGGGCGCCGCGGCGCTGCTGCTGACGGCG
>NZ_JAKGCV010000655.1 GCF_021556455.1 Streptomyces fuscigenes
GGCGCGGGCGCCCGGGGCGCCGTCAGGGCCGGCCCGGTCAGGGTGCGCGGCGCCGGATGCGGCCCGATCCGGTCGCCCGTCCGCACGCACGGCGCGGCTCCGAGACGCCCGGGCCCCCGTCGCGCGGCCGTTTTTCCGGCGCGAGCGCACGGCCCTGAGCTGGGAACTCCCCGCGTGCACCGGACGTATTCCGGTTCCTGCCCCACCTGCCTCCTGCGTCCCCCGCGTTCCTGGATACAGTGCGGGGGTCTATGGTTCGGCCCCGCACGCCACTATCTGGGGGATTTGCCGATGGACCCGATGAGCGCGGGACCCGAGGAGCACGGACGCGACGAGGACCGGCACCCCGGTCTCCCGGAGCGCAGGCCGCAGCGGCGCGAGTCGTTCACGCCTGCCCTGGCGACCCCTGCGGGCGGCGCGTCCGGCGGCACGACCGTTCGCACCACCGAACTGGTGTCCGGTGACTTCCTGGTCACCGTCAACCCGGTGGACGGCAGCGAGATCGAGCCCTGCCCGCCCGGCCGCAGGCCCGCGCGTCCCGCGCGGCGCACCGCGCGCGACCGCGCCGCGCTGCAGCGCGCCGGCCGCCCCTCCGTGCCGCCGGGGCCGGCGGCTCCCGCGCTGCCGATGCTGGAGCGCGAGGCCGAACACGACCAGCTCGTCGACCTGATGGGCCAGGGCCGCTCGGCGCGCCTGCTCGGCGTGCCGGGATCCGGGCGCTCCGCCCTGCTCGACTCCGTCGCCGCGCGCTGTGCGACGCTCGCGCCCGACGGGCTCATACGGTTGAGCGGCTACCGCCGTACCGCGACCGAGCTGCTGTACGAGCTGTACGCCGCGGTCTTCGCGGACGAGGGCCCGCACCGGCCCGACCGGGCCGAACTGCGCGCCGCCGTCGCGGAGGTGGGCGCCGTCGTCGTCGTGGACGACCTCGAACTCGGCGGCGAGGCGCTGGACGAGCTGCTGTCCGCCACCCCCGAGTGCGCCTTCCTGTTCGCCGTCGCGCCCGAGGTGCCCTCGCCCTCGCCCGGTGCCGCCGTCGTCGACGTCCTGCTCGCCGGGCTCGGCCGGTCCGCGTCCCTCGACCTTCTGCAGCGGGCCGCCGGACGGCCGCTGAGCGAGGCGGAGCGCAACTGGGCCGGCGACCTGTGGTTCGAGTCCGAGGGCCTGCCGCTGCGCTTCGTCCAGGCCGGTGCGCTGCTGCGGCAGCGCGACCTGCTCCGCCGCGACCCCCAGGTCTTCGACGAGTTCGAGGCCTTCGCCAAGCCGGCGGGACCCGCCCGGACCGGCTCGACGGCGGAGACCGCGTTCGACCCGGCCTTCGACCCCGCGGCCGACGCGGGCGCCACCCAGGACATCCCCCTGCCGACCCTCGGCGAGGGCGCGGCCCCCGCGGCCCTGCTGGCCTCGCGGCTGAGCGAATCGGCGCGCGCCACCCTGCGCTTCGCCGTCGCCCTCGGCGGCGAGGTGCCCCACCAGGCGCACCTGCCCGCCCTCATCGGCGACACCCACGCGGACGCCGCACTCGGCGAGTTGATGAGCTGCGCGCTCGTCACACCGGTCGGCCCGCGCTACCGCCTCGCGCCCGGCGTCGCCGTCCAGCTGGAGGCCGCGGGCTACGCAGAGGACCGCGAGCGCAACGCAGCCGCCGCGGCCGAGCACTACACCTGGTGGACCGGCCACCCCTCCGTCACGCCCGCGCGGGTCACCGCGGAGTCCGACGCGGTCCTCGCGTCGATGGCACCGCTGCTGACGGGGGCCGCCGCGACCGCGCTGCGCCTGGCCCGCAGCGCCGCTCCCGTCCTGCTCGCCGGACTGCGCTGGACGGCCTGGGAGAAGGCCCTCAGGGCCGGCCAGTCCGCCGCCCGCGCGGCCGGAGAGGTCGCCGAAGAGGCGTACTTCCACCACGAGTTGGGCATCCTCGCGCTGTGCTCCGGCAACCTCGACCGGGCCCGGGCCGAGCTGGAGGCGTCCATCGGGATGCGGGGCGTCGTCGCCGACCGCAGCGGCACCGTCGCCGGCCGGCGGGCACTCGCCCTCGTCTCGGACCTGGAGCGCGGTGCGGCGCCCCGCGCGGCGATCGCCCCCGCGACCCCCGCCGCGACCGCGTACCCCACCGAGCCGACGCCCATCGTGGCGGCTCTCCCGTCCCGGCCCGCCGAGCCGGCCCCG
>NZ_JAKGCV010000656.1 GCF_021556455.1 Streptomyces fuscigenes
GACGGGAACACGGCGGAGGCGGCGGGCGCCGCGGACGCGATGGGCACCCGGACCGACGGCGGCCACCGGCTGAACGGCATATGGCCGTCCGTGCCGCGCGGCAGGGGGGCGGGCGGCTGGAGTGTCGTGCGGGCCCTCGTCCCGTCCCCGGACGCACCGGACGCGCCGCCCGTGCCCTACCGGCACGTGGTGCGCGCGCGGCAGTGGCGTGCGCTGCCGGCGCGGGCGGGAGACGACGGCTCCGGGCCCGGGGCGCTGGTCGACGCGTTCGTGCCGTCGGGCCTCGTGGCCCCCGTACCGCCGGAGGGCCGTCCGCAGGAGTGGCCGGGCGACGCGGCGCTCGTGGGCAGCGCCTCCCTCTCCCTGGGCCTCGCCGGGGCCGCCCTGGAGCTGGCGAAGGGCTCCGACGCCTTCGGCCCGGCCGGGCGGCCCGGCGCGGAGGGCCCCTTCCTCGTCGAGCAGCAGTTCTCGGACGTCGAACTCGCCGTGCTGGACGCGGCGCACCGCCTGCGCACGGCCGTGGAGGACTGCGTCCGGGCCGCCCGGGCGGACGGGGACGGCACCGGCACGGCGGCGGGCGCGGGGGGCGACGGTACGACCGCCGGCGCGGGGACCGCGGGCAGGGCCCCCACCGGCACGGGAACGCGGGGCGGGGACCGGTTCGCCGCCGCCCGCGCCGGGCTGGCCGACGTCATGCGCTCCGCGTCGTCCGTCGCGCAGCTCGCCGTGGCGTTCGCCTACGAGTTCTCGATCGACTCGGACGAGCCCGCCGTGCGCGAGGCGATGGCGCGTCTCGCGGCGGCGGCCGCGCCGGCCCTGCTGAACTCCCGGTTCGCCGGCGAATTCCTGGAACTGGCGAGTGCCCGTGCCTGACAGCGGGGAGGCGAACCGCCTCGGGGCCGTGACCGGCCGCGCGGAGCGGAAGGCGCCCCGGGCCTCGGCGCCACTGGCCTGGATTCCGTTCACCGCCGCGGAGACGGGCGAGCTGCCCGCCGGCGTCCGCCACGAGTTCTGGGACGGCACGGACGCGTTCCCGTCCGATCCGGCATCGGTGAGCTTCTACGTCCCGCCGCCCGTCCCCGACGCGGCCGTCGTCACCCGGCCGCTGCCGTACATGCGGGCGCTGGAAGTACTGCACCCGCTCAGTTCCGGCGTGGAGCAATATCTGCCGCATCTCGGGGGCCTGCCCTCGGACCTCGTCGTCTGCAACGCCCAGGGGCTGCACAGCGCGGCCACGGCGGAACTCGCCCTGACGCTGATCCTGTCGTCCCTGCGCGGCATGGGCGGCTTCTTCGAGAGCGGGCGGCGGGCCCGCTGGGAATTCAGGCCGTCGTCGACGCTCGTCGGAAAGACGGTGCTCATAGCGGGGCACGGTTCGGTCGGCTCCGCGCTGGAGCGATACCTCATCCCGTTCGGCTGCGAAATCCTCCGGGTCGCGCGCCGTCGGCGCCGGGACGCGCGCGGAACCGTCCATGCGGCCGAGGACCTCCCGCTGCTCCTGCCGCTCGCCGATGTCGTCGTGTTGACGCTCCCGCACACCCGGGAGACCCACCACCTGATGGACACGGAGACGCTCGAAGGCATGAAGGACGGCAGCCTGCTGGTGAACATGAGCCGCGGCGGGGTCGTCGACACGGACGCGCTGCTCAAGATCGTGGAGAGCGGGCGCATCACCGCGGCCCTCGACGTAACCGACCCCGAGCCGCTGCCCGACGGGCATCCGCTGTGGACGCTGCCGGGCGTGGTCGTCACCCCGCACGCGGGGGCGTTCACCTCGGCCTTCCGCCCGGCGCTCGCCGCCTTCGTCCGCGAGCAACTGGCGCGCTGGACGCGGGGGCAGCCCCTGCACAACGTCGTCGACCGGTCGTCGGGGGTCCTGGAGGCGTGATCGGGAGCGGACGCGCGGTCCCCGGCAGGGGCCCGCGGCCGGCCCGCCCCCGCCCGGGTCGGCCCGCGTGTCCCGGGGGCTCCCGCCGCCGGGTCCCAGGGGCGCGCGGCAAGGGAGCGCGCGCCGGCAGTGCGCTCATCACTTTGTGAGATTGCTGTGCGAACGGATCCCTCCGCGCCGTTCTCTCGTCTCTCCCCCCGACACGGTTTTCGGGGCGGGAGCAGGTAGCGCGATGGAGCAGGCCGCGGCGGACGGGCGGATAGCCGGGGACGGCGGAG
>NZ_JAKGCV010000657.1 GCF_021556455.1 Streptomyces fuscigenes
CGGCTCCTGCGGGCTCCGGGCCCCGCCGGGCCCCAGGGCCCGCCGGCTCGCGGCCGGCCCGGACCTCCCGGGCGCCCGGGCCTCGACTGGCCCCTCCCCGAGGCCCCTGCCCCGAGGCCGCTTCCCCAAGGACTAGACAAGGACTGTGACCGTGGCCACCTCGACACCCACCCGGGACGCCCACGTCCCGCCGCCCCGCCGGTCCGCCCCACCGCCCCCGGCGGCGGGTCGCGGCCCCTGGCGCAGCCGGCTGTGGCGCTTCGACGACAAGGCTTCGCCGTACGCCTACATCGCCCCGTTCTTCCTGGTCTTCGGGGCTTTCGGCCTCTTCCCCCTGCTCTACACGGGCTGGATCGCCCTGCACCGTGTGGAGATGACGGGCCTCGACCAGATGCAGTGGGTCGGCTGGGGCAACTTCGACACGATCCTGCACGACTCCGAGTTCTGGACGGCCGTCGGCAACACCTTCGCGATCGGCGTCATCTCGACCGTCCCGCAGCTGCTGATGGCGCTCGGGCTCGCCCACCTCCTCAACTACAAGCTGCGCGCGAGCACGTTCTTCCGCACGCTCATCCTCACGCCGTACGCCACCTCGGTCGCCTCGGCGGCCCTGGTCTTCGCCCTGGTCTTCCGAGCCGACGGCGGCATCCTCAACTGGCTGCTGCACTTCATCGGGCTCGGCCACACCAACTGGGCCAACGGGCACTGGACTTCGAAGATCGCCATCTCGATCATCGTCATCTGGCGCTGGACCGGCTACAACACGCTGATCTACCTGGCCGCCATGCAGGCCGTGCCGACCGACCTGTACGAGGCCGCGGCCATCGACGGCGCGTCGCGCTGGCAGCAGTTCCGCAAGGTGACGATCCCCTCGCTGCGCCCGACGATCCTCTTCACCATCGTCATCTCGACGATCGGGTCCATGCAGCTGTTCGGCGAGCCGCTGCTGCTGGAGGGCGGCACTCTGGGCGCCACGGGCGGCAACGAGAACCAGTACGAGACGCTCAGTGTGTATCTCTACAACTACGGCTGGAAGCTGGGCCATCTCGGGCCCGCGGCCGCCGTCGCCTGGGCGATGCTCGCCCTGCTGCTGATCATCGCCGGCATCAACCTGCTCGTCGGCCGCTTCGTTCGCAAGTCCGCCGCCTGAGGGAGCGCTCCGCCATGACCACCACCAGCCCCGAGCGCCCCGCACTCACCGCCCCTGATCCCGTCGCGCGCGCCGCACGCGGCCGGCTGCGGCTCGGCGCGGGACGCCAGTTGCACGCCGGACCGGTCACGTACACCGTGCTGATCGTCGCGGGCGTCCTCTCGATCCTGCCGCTGTACTGGACCCTCGTCGCGGCCTCGCACACGCAGGACGACGTCCTCTCGCTCTCCCCGCCGCTGGTGCCCGGCGGGCTGCTGTTCCACAACCTGTCGACCGCCTGGCAGCAGGCCAACCTCGGCAAGGCCATCGTCAACAGCGTCGTGGTCTCCGGCTGCATCACCGCGGCCACGCTGTTCTTCTGCACGCTGGCCGGCTACTCGTTCGCCAAGATGCGCTTCCGCGGCCGGGGCTGGCTGATGACGGCCGTCATCGCCACGCTCACGATCCCGCCGCAGCTCAGCGTGGTGCCGCTGTTCATGATGATGTCCGACATCGGCTGGGGCGGGCACCTGGAGTCGGTGATCTTCCCGACGCTGGTGAGCGCGTTCGGTGTGTTCTTCATGCGGCAGTACCTGCTGGAGGCCCTGCCCTACGAGCTGATCGAGGCCGCGAAGGTCGACGGCGCGAACAACTTCCGCATCGTGCGCAGCATCGTCCTGCCGGTCGCCCGGCCAGCGATGATGGTGCTCGGCATGCTGACGTTCGTGCAGGCGTGGAACGACTTCTTCTGGCCCTACCTCGCACTCAGCCAGCAGAACCCGACGCTGCAGGTGGCCCTCGGCCAGCTCAGCGCCTCGTACACGCCGGACCAGTCGATCGTCATGGCGGGCGCGCTGATCAGCGCGCTGCCGCTGCTCGTCGTGTTCGTCGTGTTCGGCAAGCAGATCGTCGGCGGCATCATGTCCGGCGCCGTCAAGGGCTGATCCGCCGGGGCGGGCGGCGCCCTTCCGGGAACGGGCGCGGCCCGCCCGCTCCGACGGGCGGCCCGGGGCCGGCGCGGCCCGCGCC
>NZ_JAKGCV010000658.1 GCF_021556455.1 Streptomyces fuscigenes
CGGGCCGCGGCGAGTGGGCCTGGTGAGCCGCCGCCACCCCCTACGATCGGCGTCGTGGCACTCCCGTACGGCAACCCCGGCGCGCGCCGCGGCGGCGCGCACGGCGGCCCCGCGGCCCTCCGGCGGCTGCTCGCGCTCGTCGGCCTGTGCCTGAGCGTGTGCCTGATCGCGCCGGCCTGCGCGCCCACCGCCCGGCCTGCCGCGCCCGACGCCACCGGCCAGCAGGTCCGGCAGGTCCTCGACCGCCGCGCCGCGGCCGTGCTGCACCGGGACCGGACCGCCTACCTGGCCTCCTTCGACCCCCGGGCGACGGCTCTGCGCGCCGCGCAGGGGGAGGAGTTCGCCGACCTCGCCGCCGTGCCGCTGCGCTCCTGGAGCTACGAGGTGGCCGACGTGGCCCGCACCGGCGACACCGCGACCGTCCGCGCCGTGCTGCGCTACCGCCTCACCGGCTACGACACCGCGCCCGTGTCCACCCCGCGCTTCCTGGAACTCGTCCGCCGGGGCGGCCGCTGGTACGTGACGCTGGACCGGCCCGCCGACGGCGGCGCCCAGCAGCTGTGGCAGCAGGGCCGCGTCGAGGCCGTCGAGGGCGCCCGCAGCCTCGTGCTCGGCGTCGGGCAGGCCCCGGCCCGGCTCCGGCTCGTCGCGGCCGCCGCCGACCGCGCCGTGCCCGCCGTCGACGCGGCCTGGCCCGGCGACTGGGAGCGGCGCGTCGTCGTCTACGTGCCCGCCTCCCTCGACGCGATGGCCGCCCTCCTGGGCCGGCCCGCCGCCTCCTACCGGGACATCGCCGCCGTCACCACCGGCGAGACCGGGGGCGCGGGCGCCGCGCCCGCCGACCGGATCATCGTCAACCCCGACGCGTACGGGACGCTCAGCGACTTCGGGCAGCAGGTCGTCCTCACCCACGAGATCACCCACGTCGCGACGCGGCGCGCCACCTCGGCGGCGACCCCCACCTGGCTGTCGGAGGGCTTCGCCGACTGGTCCGCGTACCGGGGTTCGGGGCGCCCGGCCACCGTGCTCGCCCCCGAACTGCGCGCGGCGCAGCGCACGAGCGGCGTCCCCGAGGCGCTGCCCGCCGACGGCGACTTCGACTTCGACGCCGACCCGGACGCCCTGGCCCGGGCGTACGAGGAGAGCTGGCTCGCGTGCGCGCTGATCGCCGACGAGTGGGGCGCGAAGCGGCTCGCCGCGTTCTACCGGGCCGTCGGCGCGCACGACGGGCGGCCGGGCGCCGTCCCAGACGCGCTGCGCGACGTCCTGTCGACGACGCCGGAGGCGTTCACCCGGCTGTGGCGGAAGTACCTGACGGCGCGTCTGGACTGACGTCGCCGTCCCCGTCGCTCCCGTCGCCGGCCAGGGACCGCGGGGAGTGCGTACGGACCACGGCCGAGCCGCTGACCGTGCTCCGCCACAGCAGCCGGCCGCCCACGACGCTCGCCGCCACCAGCAGGCCGTTGCGGGCCACGATCAGCGCGATGCCCTGCCCGTCGCTCGTGACCACGTGGCCGAAGCCGCCCGGGAACTCCAGCAGCGTGACCGCGGTCGCCAGCAGCACCAGGACGGCGGGCAGCCCCATCACGCTCTCCCGCACCACCATGCACACGGCGGCCAGCCCCACCAGCCACAGCATGTACTGGGGGCTGATCACCCGGCTCGTCGTCGTGAACACCAGCACCGCGACGAACGCGGCGTCGCACAGCGTCGCCGGGGTGAAGACCCGCGCCCGCAGCCGCCACCACAGCAGCCAGCAGAACCCGAGGACCGTCAGGCCCATCGCGACGTGCGAGACGAGCGGGACGTAGGGGCCGACGAACTCGACCGAGCCGTAGTTCAGCAGCACCTGCCCCTGCCAGCCGTGGTGGCGGGCGACGTGGAAGACGAGCGAGCCCAGCGACTCCACCTCGGTGCCCCGGTCGCGCTGGAACGTCAGGAACGCGAACCCGCCCGGGCCGTACAGCGCGCACAGGAGCGCCACGGCGGCGCCCGCCGCCACGGCCGACAGCCACGACAGCCGGGTCCACCGGCCGCGGGGAGTCCCGAGGAGCAGCAGCACCGGCCACACCTTCAGCAGGGCGCCGAGGCCCGTCAGCGCGCCCATCAGCCGGGGCCTGCCCCGCCACCCGGCCGACGCCCGGCGCCCGGCG
>NZ_JAKGCV010000659.1 GCF_021556455.1 Streptomyces fuscigenes
GGCTGGCCGCGGCCGGCGGGCGCGCGGGGGCGGCAGGGGAGCGCCTGTGGGCCGCGGTCGCGGACGGGCGCCTGCGGATCGCCGCCCACCCCTTCTTCTGCGCGCCGCTCGCGTTCGACGCGATGCCCGGCGACCTGCGCGCCGAACTGGCGGCCGCCCGGCTCACGATCCTCAAGGGCGACCTCAACTACCGCCGCCTGGTCGGCGACAGGCTGCACCCGCCGACGACCCCGTTCGCGGCCCGCACGGCGTACTTCCCCGGTCCGGTCGCCGCGCTGCGCACCCTCAAGTCGGACGTGGTCACCGGCCTCGGCGCCGCGACGGTGGCGGCGCTGGACGCCACGGGCGAGGCGTGGCGCGTCTCGGGGACGCATGCCCTGGTGCAGGTCGCGCGGGGCGGCGCGTAGCGTCGCCCACGAAGGCACCAGGGCGCGCCGCCCCGGCCCGTACGTCAGAGAGGCGAGAGCACATGACCACGCACGAGGCACCGCTGCCGCGTTTCCACCTGGCCGTACCCGTCGACGATCTGGCAGCCGCCCGCGGCTTCTACGGGGGCGTGCTGGGGCTGGCCGAGGGCCGCAGCGCGGAGCGCTGGGTCGACTGGAACCTGCACGGCCACCAGTTCGTCACGCACCTCGCCCCGCGCCCGGCCGAGCGCGCGCACAACGCCGTGGACGGCCACGAGGTCCCCGTGCCGCACTTCGGACTGCTCCTGACGATCGGGGAGTTCCACGATCTGGCGGGCCGCCTGCGCGACGCGGGAACGGAGTTCGTGATCGAGCCGTACCTGCGCTTCGCGGGCGAGAAGGGCGAGCAGTGGACGATGTTCCTGCTGGACCCGGCCGGAAACGCCTTGGAGTTCAAGGCCTTCGCGGACGACTCCCAGGTCTTCGCGGTCTGATCGCAGTCTGATCGGGCCGCCCGCCGTCCGGCCGCCACCCGGCCCCGATCCGATCCCGGGCCCCGTCCGGCCACCGCCCCGTCCCGGCCCGGTAGGGGGTGACCACGGCCCGGTCCCGGGCCGATCGCGACCGGCCCACCCGGCCGGAGCGGCGGCGGCCCGGTCGCGCGCGCCGCGACGGCGGGAGCCGGGAACGTCAGAAAGCCCCTGCCGGATTTCTCCGACAGGGGCTCTGACGTCTGTGGACCTGAGGGGATTCGAACCCCTGACCCCCTCGATGCGAACGAGGTGCGCTACCGGACTGCGCCACAGGCCCTTGCGACGAGTGAAACTCTAGCATCCCGATCCGGGTGCTCGGAAACTCGTTGTGCGCTGGTCACCGGCCGCTCCCCGGACCACCGCTGCCTCCCGGTCACCGGCCGCCCGCGTCGCCGCCGGCCGCGCACCGGCGGCTACGCGGGCGGGAGACGGCATGGCTCCGGGAGAGATCCGCAGAGGAGGCAAGGCTCCGGCGGGGCGTCACTCGTTGGCCGCGCGGGGCCGGTCCTCGTCGTCGTACTGGTCGAAGAGGGGCGTCCTGCCGTGCTCCCGGCCGCGACGCGGCGCCGCGTTCGGCGCGGGGCGGGCGGGAGCGGGGGCCGGAGCCGGGTCGGCCGCCGCGGACGAGCGGGCGGCGCTCCACGTCTCCGGGTCGCCGACCTCCACGCCGCTGTCGGCACGCGGGGCCACGGGAGCGGTGACGTAGGTGGGCAGCGGCACGGGGACGGGGTCCCAGCTGTCGCCGCGGCCGGGGCGGCGCTCGCGTTCCTGGTCGAGCCATTCGGCGTGGTCGGTCTGCTCGACCAGGGCGCGGCGGCCCGCCTCCTGGGGCGAGACGCGCGACGACGGCTGCGGCACCGGCACGCCGTCCGCGTCGAGGGCGCGCCCGGTGCCCGCGATCTGGCGGTGCGAGCGGGTCTCGCGCAGCCGCTGGGCGGCCTCCTCGGCCTTGCGCCGGTCCATGGTGAAGGCGAACCGGCGGCGCTCGGTGGAGCGCAGGTGCGCGATGTAGATGCTGAGCAGTACGGCAGGCACGGCCGGCGCCCACAGCAGGTCGAGTCCGCCGATCGCGGCGGCGACCGCGCCGGCGGTGAAGGCGACGAAGAGGAGGACCGTCATCCTGCGCCGGCGCGCCAGCACCTTCGAGCGGCGCGCGCGTGTGGCGGAGTCGCCCGCCGGGGGCCGCCGGCGCGCGGCGGGCGCGCGGACC
>NZ_JAKGCV010000065.1 GCF_021556455.1 Streptomyces fuscigenes
CGGTCGAACGCGCCCACGGGCACCTCGCGCTCGCGTCCGGCGCCCCCGGGCCCGCCGCCCTGTGCCACGGCGACCTCCACCTCGGGCAACTCGTACGCGAGCCGGGCCGCGGGCGGTGGCTCCTGATCGACGTGGACGACGCGGGCCTGGGCGATCCCGCCTGGGACCTGGCCCGCCCCGCGGCCTGGTTCGCGGCCGGCCTGCTGCCGCCCGACGTGTGGCACCGCTTCCTGGGGGCGTATCGGGCGGCGGGCGGCGCCGCCCTGCCGGCGGACGGCGACCCCTGGCCCCGCCTGGACCTGCCGGCCCGCGCCCTGACCGTGCAGACCGCCGCCCTGGCGATCGCCAAGTCCGCGGAGGCGGGCCGGGCGACGGACGAGGTCGAGGACCTGGTGATCGACGCGTGCGTACGGATCGCCGCGCTGCGGCCCAACTGACCTCCGCGGCAACCGTGCAGGCCGCCGGCGCGTCGTAGGGTGAAGCGATTGCCCACCGGTCGAGGAGCTGAACTGGATGAAGTGCCCCAAGTGCCATGCGGAGATGCACACGTACAACCGCAACGGTGTCCAGATCGAGCAGTGCAGCGGCTGCCGGGGGATCTTCCTCGACTTCGGTGAGCTGGAGACCCTGACGCGCATCGAGTCGCAGTGGGCCCAGCCGATGCAGCCCGGCCCGCCGCCGGGGCCCTACCCGCCGGCGCCCGGCCCGGCCTGGGGCGCTCCCTACGGCGGCCACGGCGGCCACGGGAATCCCTACGGTCACCACGGGCACCACAAGAGCTTCGCGCACATGCTGTTCTCGACCTGACAGGTCCCCGGCGCGGGCCGGCCGGGCGGATCCCCGCCGGCCGGCCCGCCGCCCCGGCGCACGGTGCGGCACGGCCCCCGGCCGCGGGTCAGGTCCCGGCGCGGCGGAAACGACGAGGCCCCGGCGGAAGGATCCGCCGGGGCCTCGCTCTGTGCGCGATACTGGGATTGAACCAGTGACCTCTTCCGTGTCAGGGAAGCGCTCTCCCGCTGAGCTAATCGCGCAGGTCACCACCGTGGTGGCTGCTGCTGCGTGCGCGATACTGGGATTGAACCAGTGACCTCTTCCGTGTCAGGGAAGCGCTCTCCCGCTGAGCTAATCGCGCGGGGAATCCTTGCGGATCCAGTGGACGATACTGGGATTGAACCAGTGACCTCTTCCGTGTCAGGGAAGCGCTCTCCCGCTGAGCTAATCGTCCTTGGAGGTGGAGACGGGATTTGAACCCGTGTAGACGGCTTTGCAGGCCGTTGCCTCGCCTCTCGGCCACTCCACCCGGAGTGCGCAGGGGATGATCGATCCAACCCCCACATCGAGCGGACGACGAGATTCGAACTCGCGACCCTCACCTTGGCAAGGTGATGCTCTACCAACTGAGCCACGTCCGCCTGTCGTTTCCGGCACCTTTTGCGTGCCGGGCGACGCAGTGAACTCTAGCGGATTTGAGGGCCAGCACAAAAACGCGTTTACGCAGCGTGCTGAGGGCGCGGCCGCGACGGCGGCCCCCGGCGCCCCGGCCGGCCCCTGGGACCCGCGCGGCCCGGGCGCCGCGGCCCACCCCGGCGTCCCGGGCGGCGCCTCCCCGGAGTTCGACGCGTCCCTCCTCGACTCCCTCGCCGACTGGGGACCCATCTCCTCGCGCGTCGGCGTCTTCCAACTGGTCCCCGTACGAGCCGAGCGGGACCTCGCCAGGATCGCCGGCTGGATGAACGATCCGGCGGTCGCCGCCTTCTGGGAGCTCGCGGGGGCCGAGTCGGTCACCGCGGGCCACCTGCGGCCCCAACTGCGGGGCGACGGGCGCAGCATGCCCTGCCTGGGCGTCCTGGACGGCGTGCCGATGAGCTACTTCGAGATCTACCGGGCCGACCTCGACCCGCTCGCCCGCCACTACCCCGCGCGCCCCCACGACACGGGCGTCCACCTTCTGGTGGGCGGCGTGCGGGACCGGGGCAGGGGCGTCGGCTCGGCCCTCCTGAGGGCAGTCTCGGACCACATTCTCGACCATCGGCCCCGGTGTACGCGCGTACTTGCGGAACCCGACCTGCGGAACACCCCGTCCGTGTCAGCATTTCTGAGCGGAGGGTTTCGCTTCGCCGCGGAGGTCGACCTGCCCGACAAACGCGCCGCTCTGATGGTCCGCGACCGCGCCTTCCGCGACCGCCTCTGACACAACCGCCCCCCATCGTTCCAGGGAACCCGCTGCCCCCAGTGCACTACCGCACGTGACCTGCCGCATCCGAACAGTCGTAGGCGCACCGCCGTACCGGCCCCGCCGCTTCCGCTCCGAGGAGTCCCCGTGTCGACGTTCCCCGTACATGACCTCAGCGACTCCGCCCCGCCACCAGCGCCGCCGAGAGCACCGACGCCGCTGTACGCGCCGCCCGAACTGACCCCGGAGCGCTGGGCGTCCGCCTCGCGGCGGCTGCTGGCGAAGCTCGTGGGGGAGTTCGCGTACGAGGAGATCATCGAGCCCGAGCCCGAGCCCGGCCCGGACGGTGCGGAGACCGGCCGCCACACGCTGGCCCTGGACGACGGGTCGGCCCTCGTCTTCCGGGCCCGCCGGGGCGCGTACGGCAGCTGGCGGGTGGACCCCGGCTCCCTGCGGCGCCGCGAACCCGACGGCGAGCACCCCTTCACCGACCCGCTGCGCTTCCTGATGCTGGCGCACCGCACGATCGGCATCGACGGCGACACCCTGGGCCACCTCATACGGGAGCTGACCACGACCGTCGCGGCCGACGCCGCGCTCGACCACACCGCCGCGTCCGCCGCGCACCTCGCGGACCTCGGCTACGCCGAGCTGGAGGGCCACCAGACCGGACACCCGTGGATCGTCCTCAACAAGGGCCGGGTGGGCTTCTCCGCCACCGACACGGCCCGCTGGGCCCCCGAGGCCCGCACCCCCGCCGCGCTGCCCTGGATAGCCGTCTCGACGCGGCTGGCGGCCTACCGCGGCACCGGCGCGGTCGGCGCCCCCGACCAGCTGTACGCCATCGAGCTGGACGAGCCGGTGCGCGCGGCCTTCGACTCCGTGCTGCGGGAACGGGGACTCGACCCCGCCGACTACCTCTACCTGCCGGTCCACCCCTGGCAGTGGGACGAGGTGCTGGTCCAGCTGTACGCGCCGGCGATCGCGGAGGGCGCCGTCGTGCCGCTGCCGACCGACGGGGACCTGCGCCTGCCCCAGCAGTCCATCCGGACCTTCCTCAACATCGACCGGCCCGAGCGCCACACCGTGAAGCTGCCGCTGTCCATCCTCAACACGCTGGTGTGGCGGGGCCTGCCGACCCGGCGCACGCTCGCCGCGCCCGCGGTCACCGCCTGGGTCCTCGGACTGCGTGACGGCGACGCGTTCCTGCGCGACGAGACGCGCGTGGTCCTCCAGGGCGAGGTCGCCTCGGTGACCGTCGAGCACCCGCTCTACGACCGGCTCCCGGAGGCCCCCTACCAGTACAAGGAACTGCTCGGGGCGATCTGGCGGCAGCCGCTCGCGACCAGCCTCGCACCCGGCGAGCGGGCCCGGACACTGGCCGCGCTGCTGCACACCGACCCCGGCGGCCGCGCCCTGACGGCGGAGCTCGCCGAACGCTCGGGCCTCGCCCCCGAGCAGTGGCTGCGCCGCCTCTTCCACGCCATGCTGCCGCCGCTGCTGCACTTCCTGTACCGCTACGGCACGGTGTTCTCCCCGCACGGCGAGAACGCCATCGTGGTCTTCGACGCCCAGGACGTGCCCGTCCGCCTGGCGATCAAGGACTTCGTGGACGACGTGAACGTCAGCTCCGTCCCGCTGCCCGAGCACGCGTCGATGCCGTCCGAGGTCGAGGACGTCCTGCTGACGGAGGCCCCCGGCTTCCTGACGCAGTTCATCCACTCGGGTCTCTTCGTCGGCGTCTACCGCTACCTCGCGCCCCTGTGCGAGGAGCAACTCGGCGTGCCGGAGGACGAGTTCTGGTCCCTCGTACGGGCGGAGATCCTGCACTACCAGGCACGCTTCCCGGAGCTCAAGGACCGCTTCGAGATCTTCGACCTGCTCACTCCCCGCATCGCCCGGCTGTGCCTCAACCGCAACCGCCTCCACCTGGACGGCTACCGCGACCGCGCCGAGCGCCCGCACGCCGCCGTCCACGGCTCCGTGCCGAACCCGCTCGCCGGGCGCCGCGCTCCCGGGGCCTGATCGCCGCGGGCCCCGGCCCGGGGGAACGGCCGGGATCGTCCGTGGCTGTCGGTGGCGGGTCGTAGGGTGGTCGCGCTATGACGAAGCCATCACTCCCCGAACTCCTCCACGCCGCCGTCGCCGCCGTCGGCGGTGTGGAGAGGCCCGGCCAGTCCACCATGGCCGCGGCCGTGGCCGAGGCCATCGACACCCCGTCCCACCTGCTGGTCCAGGCCGGCACCGGCACGGGAAAGTCCCTCGGCTACCTGGTGCCCGCGCTCGCCCATGGCGAGCGCGTCGTGGTGGCTACGGCGACGCTCGCGCTCCAGCGGCAGCTCGTGGAGCGCGACCTGCCGCGCACGGTGGACGCGCTGCACCCGCTGCTGCGGCGCCGGCCGGAGTTCGCGATGCTCAAGGGCCGGAGCAACTACCTGTGCCTGCACCGGCTGCACGAAGGCATGCCGCAGGACGAGGAGGACGGCCTGTTCGACCAGTTCGAGGCGGCCGCCCCGACGAGCAGGCTCGGACAGGACCTCCTGCGCATGCGGGACTGGGCGGACGACACGGAGACCGGCGACCGCGACGACCTCACGCCCGGCGTCTCGGACCGCGCCTGGGCGCAGGTCTCGGTGTCCTCGCGCGAGTGCCTGGGCGCCTCGAAGTGCGCGTACGGCCAGGAGTGCTTCGCCGAGCTGGCCCGCGAGCGGGCCAAGCTGGCCGATGTCGTGGTGACGAACCACGCGCTGCTCGCGATCGACGCGATCGAGGGCGCCCCCGTCCTGCCGCAGCACGAGGTGCTGATCGTCGACGAGGCGCACGAGCTGGTGTCGAGGGTGACGGGCGTGGCGACGGGGGAGCTCACGCCCGGCCAGGTCAACAGGGCGGTGCGCCGGGCGGCCAAGCTGGTCGACGAGAAGGCGGCGGACGCCCTGCAGACGGCGGCGGAGACGTTCGAACGGCTCATGGAGCTCGCGCTGCCCGGCCGCCTGGAGGAGATCCCGGAGGACCTCGCCTACGCGCTGATGGCGCTGCGGGACGCGGCCCGCACGGTGATCACGGCGCTCGGCAACACGCGCGACAAGTCCGTGCAGGACGAGGACGTGGTGCGCAAGCAGGCCGTGGCGTCCGTCGAGTCCGTGCACTCCGTCGCGGAGCGTATCGCGAACGGCTCGGAGTACGACGTCGTCTGGTACGAGCGGCACGACCGCTTCGGCGCGTCACTGCGGGTGGCGCCGCTGTCGGTCTCCGGGCTGCTGAGGGAGAAGCTGTTCGAGGACCGCTCGGTGACGCTGACCTCGGCCACGCTGAAGCTGGGCGGCGACTTCAACGGGGTGGGCGCCTCGCTCGGGCTGTCCCCGGAGGGCACCGGCGGCGACGACGTGCCGCAGTGGAAGGGTGTCGACGTCGGCTCGCCGTTCGAGTACCGCAAGCAGGGCATCCTGTACGTCGCCCGGCACCTGAACACGCCGGGCCGCGAGGGCTCGCGCACGGACATGCTGGACGAGCTGGCTGAACTCGTGCAGGCGGCGGGCGGGCGCACGCTGGGGCTGTTCTCGTCGATGCGGGCGGCCCAGGGCGCGGCGGAGGAACTCCGCGGCCGGCTGGACGTGCCGATCCTGCTGCAGGGCGAGGAGACGCTCGGCGAGCTGATCAAGGGCTTCGCCGCCGACCCGCGCACGTGCCTGTTCGGGACGCTGTCGCTGTGGCAGGGCGTGGACGTGCCGGGGCCCAGCTCCCAGCTCGTCGTCATGGACAGGATCCCGTTCCCGCGGCCCGACGACCCGCTGATGAGCGCGCGGCAGAAGGCCGTCGAGGAGAACGGCGGCAACGGCTTCATGGCGGTCGCGGCCACGCACGCCGCGCTGCTGATGGCGCAGGGCGCGGGCCGCCTGGTGCGGGCCACCGGCGACAAGGGCGTCGTGGCGGTGCTGGATCCGAGACTGGCCAACGCCCGCTACGGGAGCTACCTGCGGGCCTCGCTCCCGGACTTCTGGTACACGACGGACCGCAACCAGGTCCGCAAGTCGCTCTCGGCCATCGACGAGGCCGCGAAGGCGGACGGCAAGTAGGGCGGACGGCAAGTAGGGCAGGCGGGGCCGGACGCCGTACGGCCCCGGTCGCCCACCGCGCTCGGGGCGCGACGGCGGCACGGGGCCGGGGCAGGGAGGCGGCACGGGCGCCGAGGACGGCCGCGCCAGGGAGAGGGATGAGGGGCCGGACGGGGCCGGCGAGCGGCGCCCCGGCCGCTGCGGCGCGAGGGGTCGCGTCGCGGGGCCGTTCGAGGCGTCCGGGCAGGAAGGTGGATCCGGCGCGGCCGGCGCCGGCGGTCAGACGCGCCGCAGGACGGCGACGACCTTGCCGAGGATGGTCGCCTCGTCGCCGGGGATCGGCTGATACGCCGAGTTGTGGGGGAGCAGCCACACGTGCCCGTCCTCGCGGCGGAAGCGCTTGACGGTCGCCTCGCCGTCGAGCATCGCGGCCACGATGTCACCGTTCTCCGCGACGGGCTGGCGCCGCACGGTCACCCAGTCGCCGTCGCAGATGGCTGCCTCGATCATCGAATCGCCGACGACCTTCAGGACGAACAGCTCGCCGTCGCCGACGAGTTGCCGCGGGAGGGGGAAGACGTCCTCGACGGACTCCTCCGCCAGGATCGGGCCACCGGCGGCGATGCGGCCCACCAGGGGAACGTACGAGGCGGCCGGCTTGCCCGTGGTGTCGGTCTGCTGCGCCGACGGCTGGTCGGACGCGCGGACCTCGTAGGCACGGGGGCGGTGGGGGTCGCGGCGCAGGAAGCCCTTGCGCTCCAGCGCCATGAGCTGGTGCGCCACGGACGAGGTGCTCGACAGGCCGACGGCCTGGCCGATCTCGCGCATGGACGGGGGGTACCCCCGGCGCTGGACGGAGTCGCGGATGACCTCGATGACGCGTCGCTGCCGGTCCGTCAGCCCCGTGCTGTCGGCCCGGATCCCGGGAGGTCGGCCCGGCAGCGAGCGGGTGGCCTTGGCCAGGCCCTCCGGCTCCGTGGTGACGGGTTCCGTCACCGGCTGCACCGGCTCGAAGCGGCGCGCGGAGTGGTCCTGCGTCGTGATGGCGGCACTGTCGGCGGTCGTGGTCACATCGGCCCCTCTCAGGTGTGTTCTCCCTGCTGCACAACGTTAATGGCTTTCGAAAGGTTGCGCCAAACACACGTTCGAGTGAAAAAGTCCGAAGTGGGGGTCCCGTGCGCCTCGGTTGGGTGTATGGGCACACACCGTAAGGGCTCGCGCACGCAGCGCGCCCGCGCGGCCCGCCCGTGCTTCCCGGCGCTTCCGCGCTTCCCGCGCCCCTCTTGCGAGGGGTCGCCGCCCTGCTCCGGCGTCGGTCCCGGATCCGGTCCGTGCCGCGTGACTCACCGTACCGTCCCGGGTCGGGGCCGCCGGGTGCGGGCGGTGATCTCCGGCGTTTCGTGACGCCTTCCGCATCCGCGTGAGGGATGTGTGCGCGAGCCGGCGCGGACGGGTGCCCCGGCGTCCCGGCCGGCCCTCCCGTCACGTAATCTCGTGGCCGCCCCCGGACCGCGCGCGGCTGCCGGCGGACGCGGACGCGCGACACGCGCGAGATGGCAAAGTCCGCTCCAATCCCTACATGTAGTGGTTGGGTAGTCGCTGTGGCCCAGGGATTGTGGTGGGGCTATGCTGGGGAGCAGCTTCTCGGGGTCGCTTTCCGGCCATCGTGAAGCCATTCGGCCATGCAGTGAGGGAGGAGCGGGAACCATGCACTGTCCCTTCTGCAGGCACCCCGACAGCCGCGTCGTCGACAGCCGTACGACCGACGACGGAACGGCGATCCGGCGACGCCGGCAGTGCCCCGAGTGCTCGCGCCGGTTCACCACCGTGGAGACCGCGTCACTGATGGTGATCAAGCGGAGCGGTGTGACGGAACCTTTCAGCCGCACCAAGGTCATCACCGGCGTGCGCAAGGCCTGCCAGGGGCGCCCTGTCACCGAGGACGCCCTCGCGCAGCTCGGCCAGCGGGTCGAGGAGCAGCTGCGGGCGACGGGGAGTGCCGAGCTGACCACCCACGACGTGGGACTCGCCATACTCGGACCGCTGCGGGACCTGGACCTGGTCGCCTACCTGCGGTTCGCGTCCGTGTACCAGGCGTTCGACTCCCTCGAGGACTTCGAGGCGGCCGTCGAGGAACTGCGGGAGCGGCCGCCCGCCAAGGAAGAAGAGGACGGCGCGGGCACCGGGGAAGCGGAGAGCCCCGCGCCCGCCACCGCCGCCGGCTGATCCGGCCGGGCCCCCGGGCCCGGCCGACCGGCGGCGCCACACGACTTGCCACGGGTGCGGTGCACCCGAGGCGCCCTGCATATGCCTGCGATCCGTGGAACAGCACGGCGCCGGCGAGTGTTTTTGTACGTATATGGGAGGCGGCATGACAGAGACGACGAGTGGCCCGGCGCGGAGTTCCCGGTCGAAGGGGGCCAAGGCCGGCAAGGGGCTCCGGATCGAGCGCGTCCACACCACGCCCGGGGTGCACCCGTACGACGAGGTGGCCTGGGAGCGGCGTGACGTCGTCATGACCAACTGGCGCGACGGGTCGGTGAACTTCGAGCAGCGCGGCGTCGAGTTCCCCGACTTCTGGACGCTGAACGCGGTCAACATCGTCACCAGCAAGTACTTCCGCGGTGCCCTCGGCACCCCGCAGCGCGAGACCGGTCTCAAGCAGCTCATCGACCGGATCGTGAAGACCTACCGCAAGGCCGGCGAGGACTACCACTACTTCGCCTCCCCGGCGGACGCGGAGATCTTCGAGCACGAGCTGGCGTACGCCCTCCTGCACCAGATCTTCAGCTTCAACTCGCCGGTGTGGTTCAACGTCGGCACGCCCCAGCCGCAGCAGGTCTCGGCCTGCTTCATCCTGTCCGTGGACGACTCCATGGACTCGATCCTCGACTGGTACAAGGAAGAGGGGATGATCTTCAAGGGCGGCTCCGGTGCCGGCCTGAACCTCTCCCGCATCCGCTCCTCGAAGGAGCTGCTGTCCTCGGGCGGCAACGCCTCGGGCCCCGTCTCCTTCATGCGCGGAGCCGACGCCTCCGCCGGAACCATCAAGTCCGGCGGCGCCACCCGCCGTGCGGCGAAGATGGTCATCCTCGACGTCGACCACCCCGACATCGAGGACTTCATCAAGACGAAGGTCACCGAGGAGGAGAAGATCCGCGCCCTGCGCGACGCGGGCTTCGACATGGACCTCGGCGGCGACGACATCACGTCCGTCCAGTACCAGAACGCCAACAACTCGGTCCGCGTGAACGACGAGTTCATGAAGGCCGTCGAGGCCGGCGGGAAGTTCGGGCTCAAGGCGCGCATGACCGGCGAGGTCATCGAAGAGGTCGACGCCAAGTCGCTGTTCCGGAAGATGGCCGAGGCCGCCTGGGCCTGCGCCGACCCCGGCATCCAGTACGACGACACGATCAACCACTGGCACACCTGCCCCGAGTCCGGCCGGATCAACGGCTCGAACCCGTGCAGCGAGTACATGCACCTGGACAACACGTCCTGCAACCTCGCCTCGCTGAACCTGATGAAGTTCCTCAAGGACGACGGCAAGGGCAACCAGTCCTTCGAGTCCGAGCGCTTCGCCAAGGTCGTCGAGCTGGTCATCACCGCGATGGACATCTCGATCTGCTTCGCGGACTTCCCGACGCAGAAGATCGGCGAGAACACCCGCGCCTACCGCCAGCTCGGCATCGGCTACGCCAACCTCGGCGCCATGCTGATGGCGACCGGCCACGCCTACGACTCCGACGGCGGCCGCGCCCTCGCCGGGGCCGTCAGCTCGCTGATGACGGGCACGGCCTACCGCCGCTCCGCCGAACTCGCCGCCATCGTCGGCCCGTACGACGGCTACGCGCGCAACGCCTCGGCGCACAAGCAGGTCATGAAGCAGCACGCGGACGCCAACGCCGCGGCCGTGCGCATGGACGACCTCGACACCCCGATCTGGGCCGCGGCGACCGAGGCCTGGCAGGACGTGCAGCGCCTCGGCGAGAAGAACGGCTTCCGCAACGCGCAGGCCTCCGTCATCGCCCCGACCGGCACCATCGGCCTGGCCATGTCCTGCGACACCACGGGCCTGGAGCCCGACCTCGCACTGGTCAAGTTCAAGAAGCTCGTCGGCGGCGGCTCGATGCAGATCGTCAACGGCACGGTGCCGCAGGCGCTGCGGCGCCTGGGCTACCAGGAGGAGCAGATCGAGGCGGTCGTCGCCCACATCGCCGAGCACGGCAACGTGGTGGACGCCCCCGGCCTGCGCCCCGAGCACTACGAGGTCTTCGACTGCGCCATGGGCGAGCGCTCCATCTCCGCGATGGGCCACGTCCGCATGATGGCCGCGATCCAGCCGTGGATCTCCGGCGCGCTGTCCAAGACGGTCAACATGCCCGAGTCCGCCACCGTCGAAGAGGTCGAGGAGATCTACTTCGAGGCGTGGAAGATGGGCATCAAGGCCCTCGCGATCTACCGCGACAACTGCAAGGTCGGCCAGCCGCTCTCGGCGAAGAAGAAGGAGGACGAGAAGCAGGCCGTCACGGAGAAGGCCGAGGAGACGCTGCGCGAGGCGGTCGAGAAGGTCATCGAGTACCGCCCCGTCCGCAAGCGCCTCCCGAAGGGCCGCCCCGGCCTGACGACGTCCTTCACGGTCGGCGGCGCCGAGGGCTACATGACGGCCAACTCCTACCCGGACGACGGCCTCGGAGAGGTCTTCCTGAAGATGTCGAAGCAGGGCTCGACCCTCGCCGGCATGATGGACGCCTTCTCGATCGCGGTCTCCGTCGGCCTGCAGTACGGCGTGCCGCTGGAGACGTACGTCTCGAAGTTCACCAACATGCGCTTCGAGCCGGCCGGCATGACGGACGACCCCGACGTGCGGATGGCGCAGTCCATCGTGGACTACATCTTCCGGCGCCTGGCCCTCGACTTCCTGCCGTTCGAGACGCGCTCCGCGCTCGGCATCCACTCGGCCGAGGAGCGCCAGCGCCACCTCGACACCGGCTCCTACGAGCCCGCCGAGGCGGAGGACGAGATCGACATCGAGTCCCTGGCGCAGTCCGCGCCGGTGCGGCCCGAGCCGCCCCTGAAGGCCGTCGTCACCCCGGCGGCGAGCGCGCCGGCAGAGAAGCCGGCGCCGCAGGAGGCCCACACCTCCGCCGAGCTGGTCGAGATGCAGCTGGGCATCAGCGCCGACGCGCCGCTCTGCTTCTCGTGCGGCACGAAGATGCAGCGGGCGGGCTCCTGCTACATCTGCGAGGGCTGCGGCTCGACGAGCGGATGCAGCTGACCCGCACGGGATCGCGGCGGCCGCGGCCGCCGGCGTGACCCGCTGAGCAGTGCGTGAGGGAGGGGTGCCGGTCCTGGACCGGCACCCCTCCCTTTCGTCGGGCACGGCACCGGCCCTCGCGCGCGGGCCGGTTCGTCGGGCACGGGACCGGCGTCGGACGCGGGGCGGCCGCGGGTCCGGTCGAGGCGTGCTCCGCGCGCCAAGCCGGCGAAGGCGCGCGGTCGTCACCGCGGGGACGTCACCGGTGGACGCGGACCGCGTCGTCGAGGAGCGGGGGCCTGCGGGGCAGCGCGCCGTTGGTCGCGCTCTCGCGGAAGGCGTCCAGTGCGAGGGCGGCGAAGCGCCGTGCCGCGGCGGTCCGGGTGTCGGGGTGCGCCGAGGAGAGACCTCGGCCCGCGAGCAGGACGAGCACCAGGTCGTCCACGGCGAAGTCGTGGCGCAATCGCCCCGCCCGCTTCGCGCGGGCGGCGAGCGCGGCGAGCCGGTGCAGCAGATCCGCGCGGTGGCGCCCGAACACCGGGGCATGCGGGTGGGCGGACATGAACGCGTCGACGAATCCCTGGTTCCGCGCGTTGAGCACGGTCAGGTCCTCGACGACGGACGAGAGCCCCCGCCAGGGATCCGGATCGGCGCAGCCGTCCACGACGATCTCCCGGCAGGCGCGCAGCTCGTCCGCGAACGCGTCGTCGACGAGATCCTGCTTCGTCGGGAAGCGCCGGTAGAGGGTCGCGGGCCCGACCCCGGCCCGCCGCGCCACTTCCCGCATGGGGACGTCGAGGCCGCGCTCGGCGAACAGGGCCCGGGCGGCCTCCAGGATCCTGCCCCGGTTCTCGCGCGCGTCGGCGCGGAGGTTGTGAGTCATTCCGCCGTCCATGGTTCTCACTTCCGTCAAGCGGACGCAGGCGTCCACTACCGTCCGGATCGTAGTCGGCCACGGGGCGATGTGAAGGAGACGCGATGCGCGCGGTAGTGATCGAACGGTTCGGCGACCCGTCGGGGATGGCAGTGCGCGAGGTCCCGGACCCGGCCCCCGCGTCCGGCGGGGTCGTGGTCGAGCCCGAGGCGATCGGGGTCGGCGGCGTCGACGCCGTCATCCGCCGGGGGACCCTCGGCGGCTACGGCTTCACCGAGGGGCTGATACCGGGCAGCGAGGTCGCGGGTCCGGTCACCGCGGTCGGGGAGGGCGTGGATCCGTCGTGGCTCGGACGGCGCGTGTGGGCGTTCACCGGGACGGGCGGCGGCTACGCGCCGCAGGCGGCGGCCCGGGTCGAGGACATCACGGCGCTGCCCCGCGGGCTCTCGCCGGTCGACGCGGTGACACTCGGCAGCGCGGCCACCGTCGCGCACTTCGCCCTCGCCCACGCGCACTTCGGCGCCGGGGAGAGAGTGCTGGTACGCGGCGCGGCGGGCAGCATCGGCATCGCGGCCGTGGAACTCGCGGCCCGCGGGCGGGCCGGCGCGGTCGCCGTCACGACGTCCTCCCCGGAGCGCGGCGAGCGGCTGCGCAAGCTCGGCGCGACGCTCGTGCTCGACCGGGCGGGGCGTCGCGAAGCACCGGAGACAGGGCCCCGCGCCGCCGGGCCGCGGCCGAGCGGCGAAGGCGACGGACGGGACGCGTTCGACGTGATCGTCGACATCGTCGGCGGGGACGGCGTGCCCGCCTTCCTCGACCGGCTCGCACCCAACGGCCGCATGGTCGTCGTCGGCGCGGTCGCGGGCATGCCCCCGGCCGACTTCGGGGCGCGCCTGCTGCGGTCCTTCCAGCAGTCGCGGTCCTTCGCAACGTTCAGCCTCGACACCGTCCCCGTGGCCCGGCGCAACGCGGTCCGCGCCGAGCTGTTCGAGGACGCGGCGAACGGACGCCTGCACCCTGTCGTGGACGCGGTGCTGCCGCTCGACAGGGCCGCCGAGGCGCACCGGCGGATGGACGACGGCAGCGTCTTCGGGCGCGTCGTCCTCACCCCGTGAGCGGGCCGGCGCGGCCAGCCGGGGCCGATCAGCCGTCGTAGGCCGGCAGGCCGCCCGGGGCGGCCACCGACGCCGTCCCGGCGAGCAGGAGCCGTCTGACGGCCGACCTGCGCAGCATCACGTTGCGCAGGCGCAGCCGGGTCGCGGTCGACGGGGCCAGGAACTGACCCGGGTTCGCGCCCTTCTGCCAGCGGCCCGCGCAGCGCCGCATCCGTGCCTCGTACGCCGGCAGCGCGACGCGGTGGTCGCCGCCCGCCGCGGCCAGCTCGCCCGCCAGGACGTACGCCCCGACCAGCCCCGTACCGACACCCATGCCGCCCAGGGTCACCCCCCAGGCGGCGTCGCCGAGCAGGGCGACCCGCCCACTGGTCCACCGGGGCACCGTGACGCGGCTGATCGAGTCGAAGTAGAGGTCCCGCGCGCCGTCCAGCGTGGCGAGCAGTTCCGCGGTGCGCCACGGCAGCCCGTCGAACGCCTTCTTGACCAGGGCCCTGTGCGCATTCGTGTCGTGCCAGTCGTGGGCGACCGGCGGCGCGCTGAACACGAGGAACACGCCCGCCCGGCTTGGGTCGCGCGGTCGGCCGCCGCGGAGACCATGCGGCCCGGCACGTTGAACTGCTCGGACGTCCTCGTCCACCCCCCGTCGTTCGGCAGGCTCCATCCGGCGAGGCAGTGGCCGAGGTGGCGCACGAAGCGGGCCTCCTCGCCGAACGCGACCGCGCGCGTCCCCGAGTGCAGTCCGTCGGCGCCGACCACCAGGTCCACCGTGCGCGAGGGGGAGCGCGCGAAGTCGACGTGCATGCCGTGCGGGGTCTCGGCCAGGTACGTCACGGTGTCGCCGAAGACGTACTCGGCGCGCCCCGCGGTGCGTTCGTGGAGCACCCGGGACAGGTCGCGCCGGAGCACCTCCAGCTCCCCGCCGGTGAACTCGGCGGGGAGGGTGAAGACCTCGCGGCCGTCGGCGTCCACGCAGCGCATGGCGCTTCCGCCCGTGCGCAGGGCGCGCAATTCCTCCAGCACGCCCATCCGCTCCAGGACGCCGAGATGGACCGGCCCCCGGAAGTCCACGGCGAAGCCGCCGCCGCGCAGTTCGGGTGCCGCCT
Source organism: Streptomyces fuscigenes (assembly GCF_021556455.1). Classification (GTDB taxonomy): domain Bacteria; phylum Actinomycetota; class Actinomycetes; order Streptomycetales; family Streptomycetaceae; genus Streptomyces; species Streptomyces fuscigenes. The sequence continues at coordinate 14,575 of NZ_JAKGCV010000065.1, forward strand.
CGACCACCGTGACGTCGGCGCCGTGGTGCAGGAGGCGCAGGGCGAGCGCGGGTCCCGCGACGCCGGCGCCGGAGATCAGGACGCGTCTGCCGCGCAGAGGGGTCGTGCGGGTGGGGGTGCCGGTCATCAGGGCCTCCAGGTCGATGCTGCGGAGCGGGGCGCGGGCCGCGCGGGGGCGCGGTGCGGATACCGGCGTCCGGATGCCGGCGGTGCGGACGCGGGGGTACGGATGCGGGGGTACGGATGCAGGGGTAGGGGCCGTCCGGAGCGGGCGTCGGGGCCCTGGCCTGACCTGACCTGACCTGACCTGACCTGACCTGGCCTGAGCTGGTCTGGCCGGTCGGGTCCTGTGGCCGGGTCACGTTCGGTCGGTCCCGTCCCCTGCGATGGCGAGGCCTTGGTGCCGGTACTGCCCGTACTGCCCGTACTGCCCGTACTGCTAGTGGTGCCTGTACTGCCCGTGGTGCCTGTACTGCCTTGGTGTTGTTGCGGGCGCGAGTGCTGAGGAAGACGGAAGCGGCGCTCGTGGCGCGGACGCCGGGTGCGATGCCCGGGCTCGGCCGCGCTCCGGCTCGCTCCCGGGGTTTCGGATCAGTTAATAGTGTCCGATAGACACAGTGTACGGTAGACACGGTTTGGCGGCGGAGGCAAGCACCGGAGCGGCGAAAGGAGCCGGGCGTGACGGACACCCGGGAGAGAGGCGGGGGCGGAGACGGCGGATGGTCTCCGGCGCTCGCGCTCCTGTGGGGGACCGGGCGGCCCGTGGGGCGCCGCGGCCCGCGGCCGACCCTCACGCTGGACGCCATCGCGCGGGCCGGCGTCGCCGTCGCGGACGCGGAGGGTCTCGCGGCCCTGACGATGCAGCGGACCGCGGCCGAGGTCGGCGTGACGAAGATGGCGCTCTACCGCTATGTGCCGGGCAAGGACGAGCTGGTGGCCCTCATGATCGAGGCTGCCATGGGCGAGCCGCCCCGGGATGCGGCGCCGAAGGACGCCTGGCGCCCCCGGCTCGACGCGTGGGCCCGCGGACTCTTCGAGCGCTTCGTCCGGCATTCCTGGGCGCTGGAGGCGATCGTCGGCCCACGGCCGATGGGGCCGCACGAACTCGCCTGGATGGAAGCGGCGGTCGCGGCCCTGGCCGGCTGCGGCCTCGGCGGCGGCGAGCGGCTCGACGTGGCGGCGACGCTCGTCGGGCACGTCCGGGCCGTGGCGCAGCAGCACGCCGCCGTGGCGGGCGGCGGCGCGGAGGAGGCCATGGCCGAGGGCATCGCCCCCCTACTGGCGGCCCGCCGGGAGCAGTTCCCCGCGCTCGCCGAGGCCTTCGCCTCCGCCGCGCACGAAGGCTCAGGGGGTGACGCACTCGATTTCGGCCTGGCGCGCATCCTCGACGGCGTCGAACTGCTCGTGAACGCTCGGCGCGAGGCTGCTCCCGGCGAGTGAAGGACCGACCGGACGGGCCGTCGGGACGGCCGGCCGGGACGGGCCGCCGACGACGGACGGTGTCGGCCCGGAAGCGCCGTCTTCACGCCCTTTCACGGGCGGCGGGACGCGGCGCCGGCAGGGCGCGGACGCGGCGTGTTGGACGAAGCGGGCGCCCGCCGGGTCGGGTCGGGCCTCGCACGTCCGGCGGCCGAAGGCGTCCGCCCGGTCGGGTCAGGCCTCGCCCATCCGGCGGCCGAAGGTGTCCGCGTCGATGCCGTCGAAGCCGTGGACGAGGCGCCGGAACTGCCAGGCCCCGCGCGGCTGCCGGTGGAACTCCGCCAGCGTCGCCGCCGTGGCCCCGGCCAGGTCGCCGAAGTCGTACTGCGCCAGCTCGTCGCGGTCCTCGACCACCCGTACGTGGGGATGCGCCACCGAGCCGAACGTCAGCTCTCCGGCGCCCTGTTGTATCGCCACGCCGACGAGCACCCGAGTGTAGGCGTCGCCGAGCCGGTCGAGTTCGAGCGTCATCTCCTCGTCCGTGCCGAGGCCCTGGCCCGTCCTGCTGTCGCGGTTCAGGGTGATCGTGCCGTCGGGCGAGCGGCTGCCGAAGTGGACCAGGTAGGCGGGTGCCCCGTGCGGGTCTCCCGAGGTGAACGTGGCGGCCATCAGGTCGAGATCGTGGTCGGGGGCACCCAGCGGGCTGGGGTCCCACTTGAGCATGACCTCGACCTTCGACAGGCCCTTGTTGGCGGTTGCCACCGGTTTCCCCTCCCCGTGAAGGGGCCGGCTCGTACGTATGAGCGGCCCTCGGGGACAAGGCTAGACCGGACCTCGGACAACGGGGAACGACGTCCGGATCGTGACCGGCGCCACGCCCCGGGCCCGTACGATGGCGCGGTGCTGGTCAAGTGGACTCACTGCACTGTGGTCGACCGTCGAGGGTTCGAACGCGGGCAGCGGAAGTGGGCGGGGTTGCTCGGTGAGCCGGGGTTCCGGGGGCAGGGCGGGGGGTGGAGCAGGATACGTCCCGGTGTGGCCCATGTGTTCGCGTTCTGGGAGAGCCGTGCGTTCTACGACTCGTTCATGGCCCGTTCCCACGACCGCCTCGCGTCCACGCAGTCGGGGACGTTCAAGGACGGCCAGGTCAAGCTGTTCGACCACCGCTTCGACGTGAAGACCGGCTTCGAGCCGCGCTTCACCGACGCGGACGTGGTGCGCGTCGCGCACAGCAGGGTGCACGAGGAGCGCGTCGAGCACTTCGCGCTCATGCAGGAGAAGGTCTGGAACCCGGCCATGGCGGGGTCGCCGGGCATGGTGCGCGGCCTCTTCGGCGACGCCCCCGGCAACGAGTTCCTGGTGCTCTCGATGTGGCAGTCGGCCGCGGAGCACGGGAAGTACCGCGTCGAGCGCGTGGAGCGGCTCACGCTGCGCGCCCAGACCGCCACCGACGTCGCCGCACTCGCCGGCGACATCGTCGATCTCGAACCGTCCTGGACCGTCTGAGCCGGAAGGCCCCCGGACGCCCTGGGAATGCGGTGAGGCGCCGGAACGCGCCGGAATGCGCCGAAACGCGCCCCAACGCAAGGACGGCGGTCCGGGGAGTTCCGGAAGGTGCTGCGGGGTACGGGCAGCCGTCCTGGGACTGCCGCAAGGCAGCGGTGGTTACGGGCAGCGGTCCGGAGAGCGGCGAGGAGCCGGCCGGCGGCGCCGGGGCAGGGGGCCGCTCGTCGTGATCGTCGGGCCGCTCGTAGGGTCGGTGCCATGGCACGACCGAGACGAATCGTCCTTGTCCGGCACGGCGAGTCGGAGGGCAACGCCGACGACTCCGTGTACGAGCGCGTCCCCGACCACGCGCTGGAGCTGACCGAGCGCGGAGAGTCCGAGGCCCGGGAGACGGGCAAGCGGCTGCGCGCCGAGTTCGGGCGCGAGCGGGTGAGCGTCTACGTCTCGCCGTACCGGCGTACGCACCAGACGCTGCGCGCCTTCGACCTCGATCCCGACCTGGCCCGGATCCGCGAGGAGCCGAGGCTGCGCGAGCAGGACTGGGGCAACTGGCAGAAGCGGGAGGACGTGCGGCGGCAGAAGGCGTACCGGGACGCCTACGGCCACTTCTTCTACCGCTTCGCGCAGGGCGAGTCGGGCGCCGACGTGTACGACCGGGTCGGGGCGTTCCTGGAGAGCCTGCACCGGGGCTTCGAGGAGCCGGACTCGCCGCCGAACGTGCTGATCGTCACGCACGGCCTGACCATGCGGCTGTTCTGCATGCGGTGGTTCCACTGGTCCGTCGCGGAGTTCGAGTCCCTGCTGAACCCGGGCAACGGGGAGTCCCGGACCCTGGTCCTGGGGGCGGACGGGAGATACGCGCTGGACCGGCCGTTCGACAAGTGGCGCGAACCGGATCGTCACGACGTCGCCTGAAGTCAGAGGGGCCGTCCGGAGGGTCTCCCCGGCCAAGCCGTCCGGGGCCGCCCGGCCCAAGCCGTCCGGGGCCGCCGGCGTCGCCGCGGTGCGGGGGCTGCCACCGGCCCCGCCGCCCGGCACATCGGGGAGCGCGCCCGGGCTCCGCCGGGCTCCGGTGCGGACCGGTGCGGACCGGTGCGGAGCCGGGCGTCCGTCGCCACTGCCGGTTAGATTGGCAGGGCGATGACCGCTCATTCCGATGACCCCAGCCGCACGTCCCCGTGCGGGCCCGCCCCTGACTCTCCTTCCGCCCCTTCTTCCGCCTCCTCTTCAGCCTTTTCTTCCGTCCCTTCGCGCCCTTCGCGCTCCGCTTCGACGTCCCGTCCTGCCGCGACGTCCCGCTCCGGCGCGGGCCGCTCCGCAGAGGCCGGCCCGGTCGCGACCGGCCCGGACGCGACCGGCTCGCACGCGACCGGCCAAGAGGCGGCCGGAAGCCGCTGGACGCGCGCACTGGCGTCCCTGCGCGGATTGTCCGTGGGCGACGCCCTCGGCTCCCAGTACTTCGTGCCCCGCAACCATCCGCTGCTCAGGAGCGGCGAGACCCCGCCCGGCACCTGGCAGTGGACGGACGACACGGAGATGGCGGCCTCCGTCCTCGCCGTGCTGGCCGCGCACCGCCGTGTCGATCAGGACGCCCTCGCGCAGAGCTTCGCCCGGCACCACGACTTCGACCGGGGCTACGGCCCCGCGGTGAACCGCATGCTGCGCCTGGTGCGGGAGGGCGGGGACTGGCGCGAGCTGGCGGCCGGCCTCTTCGACGGGCAGGGCTCGTGGGGCAACGGAGCCGCCATGCGGATCGCCCCGCTGGGAGCCTGGTACGCGGACGACCCCGAGCAGGCCACGCACCAGGCGGAGATCTCCGCGTACACCACGCACCAGCACCGGGAGGCGGTCGCCGGCGCCATGGCGGTGGCGGCAGCCGCGGCCCTCGTCGCGGGGCCCTCGGGGCCGCCCACCGCGGACGAGCTGCTCGGCGGCGTCGTGGCACTGGTGCCGCGCAGCGCCGTCGGCGCGGGGCTGCGCAGGGCGCGCGACATGCTCGACTACCAGGACGCCGGCACGGTCGCCGCCGTGCTCGGCTGCGGGCGGCGCACCAGCGCCCACGACACGGTGCCGTTCGCCCTGTGGTCCGCGGCGCGCGCCCTCGGCGACTACGAGGCCGGCTTCTGGACGACGGCGCGCGCCGGCGGGGACGTCGACACCACGTGTGCGATCTTCGGCGGTGTCGTCGCGTCCTCGCCCGCGGGCGCTCCGCCCGCGGAGTGGGCACGGCGCACCGAGGCCCTCCCGGAGTGGCTCACCGGCGGCTGAGCGGGCCGGGGGAGCGGGCCGGGCAAGGCGAGCCCGGGCGGAGCGGCAAGGGCCCCGGTGGCCGT
>NZ_JAKGCV010000660.1 GCF_021556455.1 Streptomyces fuscigenes
CGGTTACATTCCGAACCCGGAAGCTAAGCCTTACCGCGCCGATGGTACTGCAGGGGGGACCCTGTGGGAGAGTAGGTCGCCGCCGAACAATTGTTGTGGGAAGGGCCCGTGCCGGGATGGTACGGGCTCTTTCTGCGTTCCAGAACACTTTCCACGCGACCGGATTCCAGGAACGCCCTCATGCGCCCGGGGCCGGTCCCGGTGCGGCGGACGCCTCCGGGCCTGCCGGTCGCGGGCCCCCATCTCCTTGCGGGTGCGGCGCGGGGCATGGACGATCGGGGCATGAGCCCCGACGACCATGTCATCCGTGCCGTACGCCCCGAGGAATGGCGGCAGGCCAAGGAGCTGCGGCTGCTCGGCCTCCAGGACCCGGCGGCACCCGTCGCCTTCCTGGAGACCTACGAGCAGAGCCTCGCCCAGCCCGACTCCTTCTGGCAGCAGCGGACCTCCGGCCGCGGCGGGCTCACGCGGCAGTTCGTCGCCGAGGCGCCCGACGGGAGCTGGTCCGGATCGCTGACCGTGCTGATCGAGGAGGCCGGCAGCCTCGACTTCATGAACACGGTCGTGCGGCAGCGGCAGGGACACGTCGTCGGCGTGTTCCTACGGTCGGAGCGGCGGGGGACCGGGCTCATCGGCGACCTGCTGGCCGGCGGGCTCGACTGGGCGTGGGCGCAGGACCCGCCGCTGGAGCGCGTACGCCTCTGCGTCCACGAGAACAACCTCCGGGCACAGGCCGCGTACCGCAGGGCGGGTTTCCGGGCGACCGGCCTGGTACTGCCGTTCGCGACGGACCCCTCGGCCAAGGAGTACGAGATGGACGTCACCCGGCCGCAGCCGCAGCCCCAGCCGCAGCCGCCGGCGCGGTCGTAGCCGCGCCCGCAGCGGCGCGGGGCCCGTGCGACGGCTCACCGCCGGAGTTCTGCCACCCCCGGACCCTGCCACCCGCCAGGTCTCCCGGCCGGTCTCCCGGCAGGAGCCGCCGAGGGCTACGGCGCGTCGGCGAAGTCGTGGCGGGGCCAGCGGGCGCGGCCCTGCTCGCGGGAGCGCATCAGAGCCAGCGGCGGCAGACCTTGGGCGCGGCCCGTGGCCAGCAGGTCGGGGAGCATCGGCAGCGGGGCGACGGCGGCCACGTCGTCCAGGACGAGGGCCATTGGTGGGTCGAGCCGACCGTCAGGTGACCTGGCGGCCATGCGGCGGCCGTGCTCGACCACGTGCGAGGCGAGCGCCGTGAGCAGCGGCATCGCGCCGGGGTGCTGGCGGGGATCCTCGATCGGCTCACCCACCACGTACAGTGTCCCCCCTTCGGCCGCGAAAGACGCCAGTGAGACGGCATCAGTTCGATTGAACGTCACCGCGTCGCGGATGTGGACCGACGAGAGCGACGAGAGGGCGCGGGCGGTCAACTGCTGTGCGGCCTCGCGGCGTTCCGGGTGGGCGGTGAGGGCGTTCTCCAGCAGGCCGGCGAGGCCCGGGGCGGCCTTGGGGTGCGTGCGCAGGACCCGTACGGCGTCCTGGGCCGCCGCGCCCTGGGCCCAGCGGTGGACCTGCCTGAACGGGCGGCCGTCGACGGCCGCCGCGTGCAGCCAGCACCGCAGCATGGTCTCCGCCGTGTCGGCCGTCGCCGCGTCCAGCGTCGACTGCGGCCGTACGGGGGCCAGGAGGGCGATCGCACGGTCACCGGCGGATGCCGGGTCCTCGCAGCCCGCGCTCGGCGACCAACGCAGCCGGGCGGGCGTGTCGCACAGGTGGCCCGGGTCGTAGACCAGGACCGGGCCGAGTTTCGCGCGGGCGTCCTTCGTGTCGCTCCACACGGCCGGGTTCGACGTGACGACCAGGGCGGGGCCCTCGGCGTCCCTGATCGCGGCCACCGCGGCGGGCCTGCGGGTCGCGGCGTCGCCGTAGTGCACCTGCCGCGGGGCCCGTTGCGTGGGCAGCGGCACGGCGGGGACGGCCGGGGAGTGGTGCGCCGCCGCGCCGTCCGGTGCCGCGGGCGTCGGAGCGAAGTCGAAGCCCTTGACCTCGGTCGAGAGGTTCGAGGCGGCGTTCGCGTCGCTCGTGTACGAGATGCCGACGGCGGCCGTGACCGACGGGTCCGCGGAGGTGTCGAACGTCAGGTACATCCCGTT
>NZ_JAKGCV010000661.1 GCF_021556455.1 Streptomyces fuscigenes
CGAGGAGCCGGCGGTGCACGGCCCCCGCGGGTGTCCGGCGCCGGGCCGGCGGCGGGCCCGCGCCAAGCGCGGTGTCGAGGGAGAGGGCGACCCGGTCGAGCAGCTCGGCCGTGGCGGGGGCGGTGTGCGCGGCGACGTGCGCGCGGCAGGCCGGGCACGTGTCGAGGTGGACCTCGACCGACCAGAGGGCCGCGTCGTCGAGTCCGTGCCCGCCGGCCGCGTAGCGCGTCAGCACGGGGGTGGGGGGATGCGTCACGAGAGGGCCTCCCGCAGCGCGATCCTGGCCCGCCGGGCTCGGGTCTTGACGGTGCCCTCCGGCATGCTGAGCAGCGCCGCCGTCTGGCGGACCGACAAGTCGTCGAGCACCATCGCCTGCATCACCTGCCGCAGTTCGGGCGGCAGCCGCAGCAGCGCCTGTTCGAGGTCCTGGTCCACGCGGTGCGCCAGCACCTCGTCCTCGGCGGCCGGTGCGGTCCGTTCGACGAGGGAGACGGCGGGGACCCGTTCCTGCCGGGCGCGCCGGCGGAAGGCGTCGACGAGGCGGTTGGCGGCGATCGTCCACAGCCAGCCGACGGCGCTGCCGTCGGTCACGGAGCCCGCGTAGCTGCCGGCGGCCCGCCAGACCGCGAGGTAGGTCTCCTGGAGCACGTCGGCGACGACGTCCTCGTCCGAACAGCGGCGGCGGAGCCGCACCGCGAGCCAGGGCGAGGTGCGGCGGTACAGCTCGTCGAACGCCGCCCGGTCCCCTCGGGTGATGCGCCGCACGAGTTCCGCCTCGTCGCAGTCTGCTGTGCCTTTCACGCCCGGATAGACGACGCGACCCCGGATTCGGGTTCTCCGGCGGGCCCGGGCCGTGGGGCGGTGGCCCGGCCGCGCACCGGGAGCACGGCGCCGCGCCGGGCTCCGGCGCGGGTGCGCCGCTCAGTGCGGCAGCACCCAGTCGGGCACCCAGGTCCCGGCGGTGCCGCCGCCCGCCGCCGACGCGGCGAGGTGGGCGCGGAGCGTGGCGAGCGCGGGGTGGGGGTTGTCGCGGTGCCACAGGAGCGAGTGCGGGTAGACGGGCGTCGGGCCGGTCACCGGGACGAGCCGCAGGCCGTGGGAGGCCGGCCACACGAGCCTGGTCCGCCGGCCCATGAACGTGGCCAGGGCCGGGGTGTCGGCGATCGTGTCGAGGAGGGCGTCCGAGCCGAAGTTGGGGCCGGTGGCCTCGATCGTCAGGCCGAACGCGGCGACGAGGTCGTCGTAGTACGCGGCCCATTCGGTGCCGGGGACGACGCCGGGCATCCAGATCCGGTGGCCGGCGAGGTCACCGAGGCGCACGGACCGGGCCCCGGCCAGCGCGTGCCCCGGGCCGGTCAGCAGGTGCAGCGGCTCGTCGGCGACCCGCGCGGAGGCGATGTCCTCGGGCAGGGGCCGGCCGGGCGCGGCGACGGCGCGGAAGGTCGCGTCGATCGCGCCGGAGCGTACGGCGGCGACCGCGGCGTCGATCTCGAACATCGTCACCACGTCGAGTTCGATCTCCGGGTGCGCCTCGTGGAAGGCGCGCATCAGACCGGAGCCGGCGCCGCGCGAGGCGATCACGTCGACGCGCAGCGGGCGGCCGCCGCTGCGCACGGACGTGACCGCGCGTTCGGCCACGCGCAGCAGCTCGCGCGCGTGCGGCAGGAACGCCTGCCCGTCGATGGTGAGTTCGCAGCCGCGCGGGGTGCGGGTGAACAGCCGTACGGCGAGCTCCCGTTCCAGGGCGGCGACGCGCTTGGAGACGGCCTGCTGGGTGACGGCGAGCTCGGCGGCGGCCTCCTGGAACCGTCCCGTGTCGGCGGCCGCGACGAAGGTGCGTACGGCGGTGAGGTCCATGCGGGGACCCTACGGCCACAACCAGTGGTTGTGGCCGGGCGGCCCCCGGGTTGTTTGATCCCTCGTCCCGCGGGCGCTTGGATGCTGCCGGAGCGGCCGGTGGTCGCCGCCCGGTTGTGCGGACGAGGAGCAAGGAGGCGCCGGTCGTGGGGAGTGGGCACCGTCCGGGGGAGCCGCCCGGGCAAGGGGACGGCAGCACGCCGGGGGACGGTGCGCGGCGGGCGCCGGGGCGGCGGGGCGCAGCACGGCCGGGGCCGGAGGGCGGCC
>NZ_JAKGCV010000662.1 GCF_021556455.1 Streptomyces fuscigenes
CCCCGGCGGGCTCCGGGAAGCCGGTGGCGCCGGCCTCCGGGGCGCCGGGGCGCACCGCGCCGACCCGGCTCGGCAGCACCGTCACCGCGAAGTAGGGGACCGAGGCGGGGTCGGTGTCCGCCAGCGTCCCGGTGCGCTCGCCCGCCATGGTGGCGCGCTCCACGTACCGGGCGTCGCCGAGCCGGCCGGCCCGCTCGACCGCGCGCCGCACCGCCGGGAACGTGCGCCCCAGCTTCATCACCACCGCCGAGTCCGACGAGGCGAGCCGCGCCGCGAGCTCCTCCTCGGGCAGGGTGCCGGGCAGGATCGTCAGCACCTCCTCTCCCTCGACCAGCGGCGTCCCGAGGCGGGCGGCCGCCGCGCTCACGGAGGTCACGCCCGGGATCACCTCCGTCGGATAGCGGTGCGCGAGGCGTTTGTGCATGTGCATGTACGAGCCGTAGAACAGCGGGTCGCCCTCGGAGATCACGGCGACCGTGCGCCCCGCGTCGAGGTGCGCGGCGAGGCGCTCCGCGGCCTCCTCGTAGAACGCGTCCATCGCGCCCTGGTAGCCGCCGGGGTGATCGGTCGTGCCGGTGGTCACGGGGTAGACCAGCGGCTCCTCGACGTGGTCGGGCCGCAGGTGCCCGGCCGCGATGGCGCGCGCGATCGACCGGCCGTGCCGGGCGCTGTGGTACGCCACGACGTCGGCCTCCGCGATCGCCCGCACCGCGCGCACGGTCATCAACTCCGGGTCGCCGGGGCCAAGACCGACGCCGTACAGCCGGCCGGGGCCGCCGTCGCGGGGGGTCTCCCGCCGTTCCCCGGCCGGACCCGCCGCCGGACCCGTGCCCGTGCCCGCGCTCGCGGCAGCGCCCACGGGGACGTCCCGGTCCCGGCCCGTGCCCGTCTGCGTGCTCATCGTTCGTCCTCGCTCGCGATCGCGTTCAGCGCGGCGGCGGCGATCGCGCTGCCACCGCGCCGGCCCCGCACGATCAGGTGGTCGAGCCCCGAAGGGTGCGCGGCCAGGGCCTCCTTGGACTCGGCGGCACCGATGAAACCGACCGGCACCCCGATGACGGCGGCGGGCCGCGGCGCGCCCTGCTCCACCATCTCCAGCAGCCGGAACAGCGCGGTGGGCGCGTTGCCGACGGCCACGACGGCGCCCTCCAGGCGGTCCCGCCACAGTTCGAGCGCGGCGGCGCTGCGGGTCGTGCCGAGTTCCGCCGCCAGCGCGGGCACCGACGGGTCGTTGAGCGTGCACAGCACCTCGTTGTCCGCGGGCAGCCGCTTGCGCGTGACGCCGCTCGCGACCATCCGCGCGTCGCACAGGATCGGCGCTCCCGCGCGCAGCGCCTCCCGGGCGCGGGCGACCACGCCGGCGCTGTGCACGACGTCGCCCGCCAGGTCGACCATGCCGCAGGCGTGGATCATGCGGACGACGACCTGGGCCACGTCGGCGGGCAGACCGCTCAGGTCCGCCTCGGCGCGGATCGTGGCGAAGGACCGGCGGTAGATCTCGGAGCCGTCCTTCTCGTAGTCGAAGCCGGGGGTGGTCGTCATCTCGTCACCGTCGTCGCTGTCGTGGCTGTCGTCACTGTTGTAGCTGCTGAAGCTGTTGTCGCGGCTGTCGCGGCTGTCGCCGCTGTCGCTGTTGTCGCTGTGTGCGTGGTGCTTCCGGCCGCCGTGCCGGTCGCCGCGCCCGTGGTCGTCGTCGTGTACGTGCCGTCCGCCGTCGCCACCGCGTCCACGTACGGGCCCTGCGGATGCCCGCAGCGGCGGGAGCAGCCGGAGAAATGGACCGGGAGGGCGCGCGAGGCGGTCGCGGGATCCTCCTGGGCATGGGCGGCCACGAAGGCCGCCGCGTCGGCGCGCACGTCCGCGAGCGCCTTCGCGCAGCCCGGCCTGCCGGTGCAGGAGCCGACCCGTGTCCAGGGCGAGTCCGGGGTGGTGACGAGCCCCGCGGCGGCGGCCCCTGCCAGCAGCGCGTCAGCGGCGGAGGGCGTCAGCCCCGGCACGACGAGGCCGCGCCACGGCGTGACCCGCAGTCCCTCGCCGGCGGCGGCGAGCAGGCGCCACTGCGCGGTGCTCAGCCGGCCGGGCGGCGGCAGGACGCACACGGCGGCCCGGTCCCCTCCGGG
>NZ_JAKGCV010000663.1 GCF_021556455.1 Streptomyces fuscigenes
GCCCGCCGGGCCCACCCGCGCCGTCTTCCGGCGGACTCCCGCCCGTTGTGCCGGGACCTGCCCCGGCGGCGTCGGGGCGTCCGCCCGGCGAGCGGCGGGCCGGCCCCCGCCGGGTGCGTGCGGAGCGCGCGACCGCGACCTCGGCCATGCCGGGCAGGAAGTCCGTGAACAGCTCGTGCACCTCGCGCACGAGCGGGCGCAGCGGCCGGAAGCGGGACAGCGCCACGCCCCGGGCCGTCAGCCGGGCCCCGCGGTCGGCGAGGCGGCGGCTGCGTTCGCTGTGCTCCGAGCGGTCGAACACCCAGTACAGCACCAGGCCCATCTGCGAGAGCCACATCAACTCGGGCAGTATGCCCTGGAGTTCTTCGGCGACCTTGGCCCTGGACCCGGCCAGGACCTCCCGGTGGACGGAGATCGCTGCCTCCCGCGCGTGCTCGGACTCGGGTGAGAAGGGGCTCAGCGGACTCTCGGGATCGGCGGCGTTCTTGAAGAACTGGGCGGCGAACTCGTGGTACGGCGCCGCGATGTCCAGCCACGCGCGCAGCACGCCGGCCATGCGCTCCTCCAGACCCGTCTCGCGGTCGAGGACGGGCCGCACGGCCACCTGGTGCTCCGCGGCGATCCGGTCGTAGAAGCCCTGGACGAGGTGCTCCTTGGACGAGAAGTAGTAGTACGCGTTCCCGACGGAGACGCCCGCCTCCTTGGCGATGGCCCGCATCGTGGTCCGGTCGTAGCCGCGCTCCTGGAACAGCCGCAGCGCGGTCTCCAGGATCAGCGTCCGCGTCTGCTCGCTCTTCGCCGCCTTGGGCGCCCGGCTCCGTCCCGGGCCGGCCCCCGCGCCCCCGTCCGTGCCCGCGTCCGTGCCCTTGTCCGGGGCGCCGCCCGCGCGGGTGCCCCCGGCCGCCGCGGTGCCGTCGTCCGCCCCCGTGTCCCCGTCCCCGCCGCCCGCCACGGCCCCCGTCCCGGTCGTGTCCCTGTCGTCGTCCTTCACCCGGCCGAGCCTAGTGCGGCGCGTCGCCCGTCCCGCACCGCCCGGGCCCCCGGCCCGCATGCGAGGACGCGCGCGGGCCGGAGGCCGTGGCGGGCCGTGGCCGGCTGCTCAGGCCTGCGGGTGCAGCGCCGCGGCGTGCCGGCGCTCGGCCATGCCGCGCCGGCGGATCGTGCTCAGCACGAAGACGTTGCCGAGGTGCAGCACGCCGAGGACGAGGAGGACGACACCGAGCTTGACCGAGATCGCCTCGACCAGCTGCCGGGCGTCGGCCACGCCCTCAGAGTCCTTCAGGTACAGCGCGACGAAGCCGAGATTGACGAGGTAGAAGCCCACGACCAGCAGATGGTTCACGGCCTCCGCGAGCTGGTCGTCCCCCAGCAGGACGTCGGCAAGGAAGATCTTGCCGTTCCTGCTGAGTGTGCGCGCGACCCACACCGTGAGTCCGACGCTGACGGCCAGGTAGAGCACGTACGCGACAACGGTCAGATCCATTCCCGCCCCCTTGGTTTGAACGTGTTCAAAATCGTTGACGGCTGGACTCTAGCCTCCTTTTTGAACATGTTCAAGCGAGTGTCCGGGCCTCCGGGGCGCCTCCGCAGGACGCCGTATTGCGCGTACGTACGCTTACGGAGAGTGCCCCCGGCACGGCACACTGGCGCAATGGCATCCGCTTCCCTGGCCGAGGGCGCTCATGTCCCCGTCGTCGCGACCGCCGTACGGGCCGAGTTGGCCCGCACGGGCGGCCTCCCCGCGGGGGTTCCGCTTCCGGAGACCGGCGTGCCGGCGACCCTGCTCACGGACCGCGGGGGCGCGGCGGGTACGGCCGCGGTGATCGGCCCCGCCGCCGCTCCGGCCGGCCCGGTGGACCTGCGGGACCTGCCCCGCGAGGTGACCCGCGTCCTGTTCCGCGTGCCCGCCGGCGAGCGGCCGCCCGGCGCCGTGCTGCGGCTGGTGCGGGCGGAGGACGCCGCCGAGCTGGCCCGCCTGGCCCTCGCCCCGGAGGCGGCCGGGGGAGGCGAGCTGTACCGCACGGCGGGCGACCGCTGGGCCTTCCGCGCCCTCCCGGCGGGGGCCGGTGACGCCCCCTCGGCCGCACCCGGGGGCGGGGCCGCGGGCACCGGCGACGCC
>NZ_JAKGCV010000664.1 GCF_021556455.1 Streptomyces fuscigenes
CGCCGGGCGCGCCCGCCGCATCCGGCCCGTCCGGTCCGCCCGGCCCCTCCGGCGCGGGCGACGCACCGGGCGGCGCCCGGCCGCAGGCGTCGCCCGAGGGCCGCTCGTACATGACCCGGCCGCTCCTGCTGCTCTTCGCCGTCGCGGCCGGCGCCGCCGTCGGCAGCCTGTACTACGCGCAGCCGCTGCTCGACGTCATCGGCGGGGACCTCGGCGCGGGCGACGGCACGGTCGGCCTGCTCGTGACGGCGACGCAGATCGGCTACGCCCTCGGCATCCTGTTCATCGTGCCGCTCGGCGACCTGCGGCAGCGGCGCGTCCTCGTCCCGGTGATGATGGTGCTCTCCGCGCTCGCGCTCGGCGCGTGCGCCGCGGCGCCCGGCGTGGGGACGCTGGCCGGCGCGCTGATCGCCGTCGGCGTCACCACGGTCGCGGGCCAGATCCTCACCCCGCTCGCGGGCGACCTCGCCGACGACGCCTCCCGCGGCAAGGTCGTGGGGATCGTCGTCAGCGGCATCCTCACCGGCATCCTGATCGCGCGCATCTTCGCGGGCCTGCTCGCCTCGGCGCTCAGCTGGCGTGCGGTGTTCCTGGTGGCCGCGGTGGTGGCCGTGGTGCTCGCCGCCCTGCTGTACCGGGCGATCCCGAACCTGCCGCCCCGCTCGACGACGCTGTCCTACGGCGCCCTGCTGAAGTCCGTGTTCTCGCTGGTCGCGCACGAGCCCAAGCTGCGGATCAGCATGGTCTTCGGCATCTTCGGCTTCGGCGTCTTCACGATGCTGTGGACGTCGCTGACGTTCCTGCTGTCCGGCCCGCCCTACGACTACTCGACCGCCGCGATCGGCTTCTTCGGCGTCGCCGGGCTGATCGGGGCGCTCGCCGCCCAGGGCGCGGGCCGGCTGCACGACCGAGGCAGGTCCGTCGCGGGCGTGGGGCTCGCCTGGACCCTGATCCTCGTGTCGTGGATCGTCGTCGGGTTCGGCGGGCACGTGCTGGTCGTCCTGGTGCTCGGCATCGTCGCCCTGGACATCGGCATCCAGGGCCAGAACATCCTGGCCCAGTCCCGCGTCTTCCAGATCTCCGCCGAGGCCCGCAGCCGCCTGAACACCGCCTACATCGCGGGGAACTTCGCCGGCGGCGCGGTCGGCTCCGTCGTGGCGACCCTGACCTGGGACGCGGGCGGCTGGACCGCGGTGAGCATCACCGGCGGGGCCCTGTCCCTGGCGGCGCTGCTCGTGTGGGCCGCGACCCGGCGCGGCGCGCTGCGCCCGTGACCGGCGGCGCCGCGCGCCGAGCGGCGCCCGCGGCGGACACCGGCTGGTGGACAATGACGCCATGCGTTACCGAGTCCTCGGCACCACCCACGCATTCCACGACGACGGCACGCCCGTCGCCGTCGGAGGCGCGCGCCTGCGTGCCCTGCTGACGGCGCTCGCCCTGCGCCCGGGCCGCACCGTCCCGGTGAGCGCCCTCGTCGCCGAGGTGTGGGACGGGGACCCGCCCGCCGACGGCGTCGCGGCCCTCCAGGCCCTGATCGGACGGCTGCGCAGGGCGCTCGGACACGCCTCGGTCCAGTCCGTGGAAGGCGGCTACCGGCTGTGCGCCGCCGAGGACGACGTGGACGTCCACCGCTTCGCGCGCCTCGCGGGCGAGGGCACCCGCGCCCTGGCGGCGGGCGACCCGGTGAAGGCGAACGTCCTGCTCACCGACGCCCTGGCGCTGTGGCACGGTCCGGCCCTCGCGGATCTGCCCGACCGGGCGGCCGGCGCGACGCGCTGGGAGACCCGCAGGCAGGAGGCCCGCCACTCGCTCATCGCGGCGTCGCTGCAGCTCGGCAGGGCGGACGAGGTACTGCCCGAACTGACCGCGCTGTGCGAGCAGTCGCCCCTGGACGAGCGCCTCCAGGCGCTGCGGATCAGGGCGCTGCGGGACCTGCGGGGCCCGGCGGGCGCGCTGGCCGCGTACGAGGAGATACGGCGGACCCTCGCCGACCGCCTCGGCGCCGACCCGGGCCCCGAGCTGCGAGCCCTGCACCGTGAACTCCTCGCGTCCGGCGCCCCGTCCGCCGGGCCCGGTGCGCCCTCCCGGCCGGGACCCGCGCGGTCC
>NZ_JAKGCV010000665.1 GCF_021556455.1 Streptomyces fuscigenes
CGGCGGCCGGCGCGGAAGCGGCGGTTCCGGAAGTGGCGGGGACGGTGGCGGCGGGTCCGGCCGCGGCGGGCAGGGCGGCGACCGGCACCTCGCGCCCCGCGTGCGACGCCGTGCCTCCGGCGCCCTCGAACGCTGGCCGTTCCGGCGCAAGCTGAACGCCATGGTGGTCGTCCCGATCGCCGCGATCGCCGCGATGCTCGCGTACGTCACCTACCAGCAGGTCGGCCAGGCGCAGTCGGCGGCGGCGACCTCCCGGCTGGTCCGCAACAGCCAGGCCGTCGCCGAGCTGATCGACGGCCTGCAGAACGAGCACCGCGAGGCGCTCCTCGTCTCGCTCCACTACGAGGCGCGGATCACCGAGGCGCAGGCCCCCGCCACGGCCGGCTACCGGGAGGCGCAGGCCGACGTCGACGCGCAGGCCCGCACCGTGGCCTCGTCGTTCGGCAACGAGCTGCCGCCCGCCGAGAGCGAGGCGCTCAAGGAGATCGGCGGCCTGTCCGCGCTGCGCCAGACCGTCGAGAACGGCCCGCTGCCCGCCGACAACATCGACCCCGCCTACTCGGCCGCGGTGGACGACCTCATCGACGGCCTCGACCTCGGCGGGTCCGCCGACCAGTCCGCGACCTCCTCGGCGAACATGCTGGACGCCCTGCTGCGTGCCGACACCGCCCACGCGTCCTTCGAGACCAGCGTGTTCGCCGCCCGCACGGGCGACCCGAACGCCCTCATCGAGTTCACCGGCGCCGTCGGCCAGTACGCCTCGTACACGTACCAGGCCGAACGTTTCACCCGGTACGCCACCACGCGCCAGGGCCAGGACATCGCGGGCATCGAGCGCAGCGAGCCGGAGAACATCATCGGGCAGCACTACGCGGCGCTCCAGGTCGACCCGGGCTCGCTCGTCGCCCAGCAGCCGGCCATGGTCCAGGACGCGCTGAGCACGGCCCTCTCGTCCGAACCGACCTACCTGCGCCAGGCCGACAACCGGCTGCGCATCACGCGCGCGCTGATCGGCCAGATCGCCCAGCAGGCCGGCGCCGCCTCGAACGCCGCCTGGTGGCGCGCGGGCATCCTGACGGGCGCCTCGGTCGCCGGCTTCCTGCTGTGGCTCGTCTTCTCGGTCTTCGCCCGCCGCTCGGTGATCCGGCCCGTGCAGGCCCTGACCGCCGCCGCCACCCGCGTGGCCGACCTGGCCGGGCGGGAGCTCTCGCGCGTGGCCGACGACGACTCCGTGGACACCGCGCCGCCGCGCCTCGAAGCGGTACCCGTGCCCGTGCAGGACGAGATCGGCGACCTCGCCGCCGCCTTCAACCAGGTCCAGGCGACCGCCACGGCGCTGCTCGAGCGCCAGGTGCTCGGCCGCCGCAACATCGCCGAGATGTTCGGCAACGTGGGCCGGCGCGTGTCCAACCTGACCGTACGGCAGCTGACGCTGATCGACGCGATCGAACGCGGCGAGACCAGCCCCGACGTGCTCGAACGCCTCTACCGCATCGACCACATCGCGGTGCGTCTGCAGCGCAACGCGGAGAGCCTGCTGCTGCTCGCCGGCATCCGCGACGACGCGCCGGAGACCGGTCCGACGGCGCTCACGGACGTCGTCCGCGCGGCGCTGGGCCAGATCGAGGGCTACCAGCGGGTCGCGCCGCGCGCGGAGAACGACGTCACCGTCGTGCCCGACGTCGTCGGCGACCTGACCCTGATGCTGGCAGAACTGCTGGAGAACGCGGTCGCGTTCTCCCCGTCGGGCAGCCGCGTCGAGGTGATCGTCCGATCCCGCGAGGAGGGCGGCGCCGACGACGGCGCGCTCGTCGAGATCGTCGACCACGGCCTCGGGATGGGCCCCGAGCGGCTTGAGGAGGAGAACGCGCGCCTCGTGCGCCGCGAGCGCCTCGACCTCGTGCCCACCAAGGTGCTCGGCCTGTTCGTGGTCGGCGGCCTGTCGCGGCGCTGGGGCATCCGGGTCACGCTGACCCGCACACCGGGCGGCGGGACCACCGCCTCCGTGCTCGTGCCGCCGTCGCTGCTGCTCGCGGGGCCCCTGCCCAAGGTCGGGCCGCGCGCGCTGGCCGCCGTGCCGGACCGCCGGGCGGTGGGCGGCGCG
>NZ_JAKGCV010000666.1 GCF_021556455.1 Streptomyces fuscigenes
CCGGCGCGCGCGGTTCCGTGGCGCGCGGCCTCGGCCTCGCCCACGGCGACGCCGCGCGCAACGCGGGCGGAACCGTGCTGGACCTGAGGGGACTCGACCGCATCCGCAGCGTGGACGCCGAGGCCGGGATCGTGGTCTGCGACGCGGGGGTGCGTCTGCGCCGCCTGGCCCAGACGCTGCTGCCGCTCGGCTGGTCGCTGCCCGTGCTCCCCGCGCAGCCGGCGCCGCCCGGTTCCGGCGGGGCGAGCGTGGGCGGGGCGCTCGCGGTCGACCTGCACGGCGGGGACCATCTCACCGCCGGCTCCTTCGCCCGGCACGTGGCGTCGTTCGAGCTGCTGACCGCCGACGGCACCGTGCGCACGGTGGTGCCCGGCACCCCGCTGTTCGACGCGACGGCGGGCGGGCTCGGTCTCACGGGTGTCGTGCTGTCCGTCCGCGTACGGCTGCGGCGGGTGTCGACCGCCCTGCTCGCCGTCGACACGGAGCGGACGTCCGGCCTCGACGACGCGCTGTCCCGCCTCTCGCCGACGGACCGGCGCTACCGCTCGTCGACCGCGTGGCTCGATCTCCTCGCGCGCGGCCCCGGCGCCGGCAGGGGCGTGCTGACCCGCGCCCTGCACGTGCCGCTCGACGCGCTGCCGACCCGCCCGCCGCGCCCGCACTCCGGGCACCCGGTGGGGCTCGTGGCGGGCTCGGTGCCCTCCGCCCTCTCGCTGCGGGCATCGCGGCTGCCCGGCGTGCCCGCCGATCTGGTCCCGGACGGGCTGCTCGGCGTCCGGGCCGCGCGGGCCCTGAACGCGCTGCGCTTCCGGGCGGCGCCCGCCCGCAGGACGCGCAGGCTGCGCCCGCTCACCCGCCCGCCGGCGTTCGCCCCGCAGCTCGACCGCGCGTACGGGCGCAGCGGCTTCGTGCGCTACGAGTGCGCCGTGGGCCTCGGCCACGAGGACGCCCTGCACCGCATCACCCGGGCCGTGGCCCTCAGGGGCGTCCCCGTGCCGTCCGCGACGCTCCAGCGGCTCGGCGCCGCGGGCGGCGGCATGCTGTCCTTCCCGCTGCCCGGCTGGGCCCTCGCGCTCGACATCCCCGCGAGCGCGCCGGGGCTCGGCCGCTTCCTCGACGAGCTCGACGAGGAGGTGGTGATCGCGGGCGGGCGCGTCGCCCTGGCGCACGACGCCCGGCTGCGGCCGGAGCTGCTGTCCGCGATGTACCCGCGGCTCGCCGAGTTCCGGGAGCTCCGCGCCGGCCTCGACCCGGACGCGGTCCTCACCTCCGACCTGGCGCGCCGCCTGGCGCTGTGAGCGCCCTCCCGGCGGACGGCACCGCCCCCTTCCGCGCCCGGGCGGCCTCCCGCCCCCCGTCCGTCCCACCGCGAAGCAGTCAGGAGCACTCATGAAGGACGCCTTCGGCGCACCCCAGTCCGTTCTGGTCCTCGGCGGGACGTCGGCCGTCGCGCTGGCCACCGTCCGCCGGCTGGTCGCGCGCCGCACCCGCACGGTGTGGCTGGCCGGCCGGCCCTCGCCCGCGCTCGACGCGGCGGCGGCCGGGGTGCGCGCGCTGCGCGGCGGCTCCGGCGTCGACGTGCGCACGCCCGCCTTCGACGCCCTCGACCCGGCCTCGCACGAGGAGGCCCTCGGGAAGGTCTTCGCGGAGGGCGACGTCGACCTGGTCCTGCTGGCCTTCGGTGTCGCCGGGGACCAGGAGCACGACGAGGCCTCCCCGCTCGACGCGGTCCGGGTCGCGCAGACCAACTACACGGGGGCGGTCTCGGCGGCCCTCGTCTGCGCGGGTGCGATGCAGGCGCAGGGCCAGGGCGCCCTGGTGGTGCTGTCCTCGGTCGCGGCCGAGCGGGCGCGCCGCTCGGACTTCATCTACGGGTCGAGCAAGGCCGGCCTCGACACGTTCGCCCAGGGCCTGCGGGACGCGATGGACGGGACGGGCGTGCAGGTCATGACCGTACGGCCGGGCGCGGTGCGGCGGCGCGCGGGCGCTGCTCGTGGCGATCAGGCGGAACCCCGACATCAACGCCAGCTGGGACGAGGCCAACCAGGAGATCGTGCGCAAGCACTACGTGAACCTGGGCATCGCGGCCGCGACCCCCCGCGGG
>NZ_JAKGCV010000667.1 GCF_021556455.1 Streptomyces fuscigenes
CGGCCCGTCGGGCACCGGGACGGGCGCGGTGCGGGCCGGGGTGCGGTGCGCGTGGGCGCGGGTGATCAGGACGTCGCCCTCGGCGGACTCGGCGGCGGGCGCGAATCCCATGGCCCGCAGCCCGTCCAGGAGCGTCGCCGGGTCGGCCTGGGCGGCGAGGACGGTCGGGGCGAGGCGCCGCAGGCGCAGGGCGGCGGCGCGCTTGTCGGCCATGATCTCGCCGAGCACGGTGTCGTCGTCGGACCTGACGTAGGCGGAGGCGGCGCCGACCCGCAGGTGGCCGTGCTTGCGTGCGACGTCGTCGATCAGGTAGGTCAGCGGCTGCGGCACCGGGGTGCGGCTGTGGCGGGCGAGGAACGCGTGCAGGTCGGACGCGGACTGCCCGGCGTCCAGGGCGCGCCGTACGGAGCCGGGCGTGAAGCGGTAGACCGTCGCGCCGCCCCGGGACTCGATGTCGGCCGCCACGGACAGCAGGTCCGCCAGGGGCCGCAGCAGCGGCCCGGGTGCCACGGCGGTGAGGTCGGCCTGGAGCAGGACGTGGTCGAGCGGTTCCGGCAGCAGCGGGGTGAGCGCGCGGGCCGCACGGGCGGCACGCGCCCCGGGCCCGTCCCCCGTGGCGGCTCCCGCCCCGGTCGCCGGCTCCGTGCCCCGGGCGCTCTCCGGCAGCAGCGCGCGGCCCATCGCCGAGAGGGCGCCGCGGCCGGTGACGCCGAGCAGCTCCGCCTCGTCCAGCGTCCAGTTCGCGAGCCGTGTCCGCAGATCCTCCGTACGGCCCGTCACCCCGGCGCCGCGCAGCGGCCGTTCCCAGTTGAGCCGGTCCAGCAGCGACGCGCGGGTCGGTGCCGTGCCCTCGGGCGGCATCGCGAGCAGGGCCAGGACACGGCCGCGCACCTCGGGCAGGGCGCCCCGGTCCAGGTCGGGGCCGAGTGCGGAGAGGGTGCGGCCGCGGCTGTCCTGGCCGCCGGCCAGCCCGGGCGCACGGGTCGCGGCCAGCCACGCGGTCGCGAGGACCGCCCAGCGCTCGGCGGGCGGCAGCTCCTGCCAGTCGTCGTACGCGGGGGTGGGCGCGTACCGCTCGTCGGCCTCGCCGTCGGCCGCGATCAGCCCGGCCGCGTAGGCCAGCTCCACCCAGAACGCCGCGAGCGGCTCCGTCGTGTCGAGGGCGAGGGCGGTGCGCTTGAGGTCCCGTACGGACAGGCCGCCGGCGCGCAGGACGCCCGGGCCGCCCTCGTTCCATTCCTTGCCCAGCTCCTCGACGATCTCGAGCGCGGTGAACGCCTGGGCGGCCCCGGCGCTGTCGACCACCGCGGCGCCGTACGCGCCCCTCGGCTCCAGCGCGGGCGGCACGGGCTCCGGCTGCCGGTGCGCCCGGCCGCCGCGCAGGTGCAGCGCCACCTCGCGGGGCAGCACGACGGTGCGCGGCGTCGCGGGCAGCAGCAGGCCCCGGGCGCGCAGCCACTGGACGGGCGGCGTCGAGTTCGCGCTGATCTCCCCGTACGGCGGGCCCCACACCAGCCGGTCGAGCACGGCCAGCGCCTCGCCGGGCGCGGTGTCGAGCAGCTCCGCCATGCGGCGTCGGTCCGTGAACAGCGCGGTCAGCGCCGCGACCGCCGAGACCGCGTCGTGGGTGCTCGGCAGCCCGACGTTCGCCAGGATCTCCTGGACCCGGCCCGGGCTCATGCCGTTGGTGGCCTCGGCGACGGTCGGGCCGAGGCCGGTGGGGGAGGGGTGCGTCGCGGACGGGGCGAGGAGTTCGCGCGCGGTGCGCACGAGCCGCAACCGGTCGTCGTCGCCCCAGACGAGGGCCTGGTCGCGGAGCGTGTCGAGTGCGCCGGGCAGCGCGGCCTCGACGGCCTCCTCGCCGTCGTCGCCCGCGAGGAGGCCGCGCAGCGTGCCGAGCGGCGCGGGCTCGGGCGCGACGGCCAGTGCCTCGGCGGCCTGGAGGGTGAAGCGGTCCAGGCGTTCCAGCGCGCGCACCACGGAGGCCCTGGTGCCGGCGCGGCCGGCGAGCTGGGAGATGTCGTTGGGGACCGGCGAGAGCAGGTCGGGGCGGGCGTGCAGGAGCGCCGCGAGGGACGCGTCGCCCCGGGCGCGGA
>NZ_JAKGCV010000668.1 GCF_021556455.1 Streptomyces fuscigenes
GGTGAGGGGCGCCGCCCCGGCACGGCGGTGAGGGCGGCGCCCGCCCGGGAGGCGCTCGGCGCGCCCGCTCCGTTCGGACGCGCCCCGGTCTCGGGCCGGCCCCGGTACGCCGCCCCGCCCGTCAGTCCTGCTGCGCCGCGTTCAGGACCGAGAGCGCCGCCTGCTGGCAGCCGTGGCCCGTCGAGGGCAGCGTGAACGGGCCGTTCCAGTGCGGGCCGTACTGGTCGAGCCCGTTGCGGTCGTGCGCGCGGGCCGCGTCCGCCTGGCGGTCCAGGTAGGCGCTGTAGGGGTGGTCGGACAGGGCCGCGTCGAGGGCCGCGAGCCCGCGCACGTACGGGCCCTTGAACGTGGCGCCGTCCGACGCGCAGTCGCTCGCCTCGCCGATGTCGGACAGGACGCCCGAGGGGTTGAGGGCGCTCGACGCGGTGGAGGCGTTCGCGAGCGTCCTCGCCGTGTCCAGCAGGGAGTTGTCGCCGGTAGCGCGGTGCAGCTCGGTCAGGGCGCCGAGGACGACGCCCTGGTTGTACGTGTACGTCTGGCCGGTGGGGGCGCAGGTGCTCGTGAGGCCGTCGGCGATCAGGTGGGAGCCGTTGATCATGCCGCTGGAGCCGAACCAGGACCACTCGGCCCGGGCCCTGGCGAGGTAGGCGGTGTCACCCGGGATGCGGTTGTGCAGCGCGGCGTTGAGCTCCAGGTACAGCTCGTTGGTGACCGCGTTCTTGTAGCGCTTGTCGGTGTCGGAGCTCCACCACACGCCGCCGCCGCAGGAGCCGGTGTCCCAGTACGCGTTCATGTGGTCGGCGTCGGCGCGCGCGGTGTCGAGGTAGCGGGAGTCGCCCGTGAGGTCGTACGCGTCGACCCACGCCATGCCCCACCAGCCGGTGTCGTCCAGGAAGTTGTTGGTGAAGTTGCCGCCCTGGGCGTTCTTGTTGAGGTCGTACGTCGTGGGGACCGCGTACGCGTAGCTGCCCATGCCGCTGATCCGGATGTTGTCGATGATCGCGGTGAGCGCGTTGGCACCGGTCCACCAGCCGTTGGACTCGAACAGGCCGGTCTTCTTGTCGTAGAGCATCATCAGCGCCGTGGCGGCGGCGGTGCTCGGGGTGGCCGCGTTGCGGTTCACCCGCGCCCACGAGGTGCACGCGATCTCCGGCTGCCCGGACGCCTGGCCGCAGGCGCGCAGGGCGCCCACGCCGGTGTTCGCCCAGTCGTCCACGTTGTACATGAGCGTGCGCCAGCCGGTGGCGCCCGCGGGCGTCCTGGTGTCGCCGAGCTTGCTGCCGGACGCCCAGGTCCGGCCGCCGTCGAAGGAGCGGTCGAGCCAGACCTCGTCGCCCTGGCCGCCGCCGGCGATGTTCGCGAACCCCATGACATCGTTGTCCGACAGCACGAGCGTGATCGCCCGGCCGTGCACGGTCGCGGTGGCGGCCGTGCGCGGGCCGACGGCGACGGCGGGGTCGCGGGTGTCGCAGTAGAGGTCGCAGATCGCGGCCGAGGCCGCGGTCCCGGCGGTGGCGGCGGCCCCCGCGTGCGTCCTGCCCCGGTCCGGGGCAGGTGAGGGAGCCGCGGAGGCCCGGGGCGCGGCGGCCGCGAGCAGGCACAGGCACAGGGCGAGCACCCAGGTGCCGGGGAGCGTCAGCTGTCTGCCGCGGCTGACCGCGGCCCGTACGGACGTGGGGAGCACGGTGGTCCTCTCCGGCCGCGCGGCGCACGGCCGTTCGTGTGGGGGAGGCGCGCGCCGGGCACGCGGCACGGCCACTCCCCAGGGGAGCGCTACGGCGCGGACACGTCAAGAGTGCGGGTCCGGCCGGGACCGCGTCCGACCGCGGCGCGGGGCGGGCCGCCGGTTCGGGCAGGGGCCCGGCGCGGGGCGTCCGCACTCTGTACAGCCGTCGGCCGCCGGTATACCGTCACGCTTGACCTTGGCATTTGAAACGTTTCATGCCCGTTTCCCTCCGTGCGAGAGGCCGCGAAACCATGACCCCGAGGCAGCACGACGACACCCCCTCAGCCGGCCGGCCCGACCCCGAACCGACCGCGTCCGGCGGGCCCGTGGCGCCCGGGCACCCCGGCCCCGCCCGGCGGGCCGTGCTCG
>NZ_JAKGCV010000669.1 GCF_021556455.1 Streptomyces fuscigenes
GAGGACCGGTCGGGGACGCGGGGGCGCCGGCCGGTCGGCCGGGGGCCGCGGCGGCAGGTGCGGTGCCGCCGGTGCGAACGCCCGCCCGGGGCCCGGCGGAAGGGGACCGCCCGTCCGTAGGGTGGCGGCCATGACGACCACGAGCACGCCCGCCGACGAGGACGAGGCGTACGCGATCCAGGACCGGCTGCGCCGCCGTCTCGTCCTGGACGAGCCCGGCCCCCCGCCCGGCCGGGGCCACGTGACCGGCGTCGACGTCACCTACGACGACGAGCACGACGTGGTCGCCGCGGCGGCCGTCGTGCTCGACGCGGCGACGCTCGCCGTCGTGGAGGAGGCCACCGCCGTCGGCCCCGTGCCCTTTCCGTACGTGCCGGGGCTGCTCGCCTTCCGCGAGGTGCCGGCGGTCCTCGCGGCCCTCGACCGGCTCGGCGCCGACCCGGGAATGCTGGTCTGCGACGGCTACGGCCTCGCGCACCCCCGCCGGTTCGGGCTCGCCTGCCACCTCGGCGTGGTGACCGGGCTCCCGTCGATCGGCGTCGCCAAGTCCCCGTTCCTCTTCTCCTACGAGCAGCCGGGCCGCGAGCGCGGCGACTGGACGCCGCTGACCGCGCCCGAGGGCGACGTGGTGGGCCGCGCCCTGCGCACCCGAAAGGGCGTCAAGCCGGTCTTCGTGTCCGCCGGCCACCGCGTCGAGCTGGCCAACGCCTGCGCGCACGCCCTGCGCCTCGCCGCGGTCCACCGGCTTTCGGAGACGACGCGCGCGGCCGACTCGCTCAGCCGGCGGGCGCTGCGCGAGGCGACGGCCGGCCGAGGGTTGTGCGCCGGCCCGCCTGATTCCTAACATCGTCGGTGTTACACCAGCTGTGTCGGAGTCGGAGTCGGAGTCGGAGTCGGAGTCGGCCACGGCCGGGCGCGGTGCGGGCGTGCTGTGCCACGGTGTGGGGGACCGGACGGCAGGAAGGTGCCCTCATGGAGATCTCGCTCCAGCTGGACTACGCGGGCGACGCCCGCGCGGCGTGCGACGCGGCGGTGGCGCTGGAGGCCGCGGGCCTCGACGCCGTCTGGGTCGCCGAGGCGTGGGGCTTCGACTCCCCGACGATCATGGGATACCTGGCGGCCCGCACGGAGCGCGTCGCCATCGGCTCCGCCGTCGTCAACGTCTACTCGCGTACACCGGCGCTGATCGCCCAGACCGCCGCCGGGCTGGACGCCGTGTCCGGCGGGCGGGCCCTCCTCGGCCTCGGCGCCTCGGGGCCCCAGGTGGTCGAGGGCTGGCACGGCGTCGCCTACGACAAGCCGCTCGCGCGCACCCGGGAGACCGTCGAGATCTGCCGCCGCGTCTGGCGGCGCGAAGTCGTGGAGCACCACGGCACGTTCGACATGCCGCTGCCGGCGGACAAGGGCGGCAGGCACGGCAAGCCGCTCAAGATGCTGACCCGGCCCGTACGCCCCGGCATCCCGGTCTTCCTCGCGGCCCTCGGCCCCGCGAACGTGGCGATGACGGCCGAGATCGCCGACGGCTGGCTGCCGCACCTGTTCCTGCCCGAGAAGGCCGGCCGCGTCTGGGGCGAGGCCCTGGCGAAGGGCACCGCGAAGCGGGATCCCGCCCTCGGCCCGCTGCGCACGGTCGCGGGGGGCCTCCTCGCCATCGGCGAGGACGCGGCGCGGTTCCGGGACAGGGCCCGCCCCCAGATCGCCCTGTACGTGGGCGGCATGGGCGCGCGCGGGAAGAACTTCTACAACGACCTCGCCGTCGCCTACGGTTACGAGAAGGAGGCGGCGGAGATCCAGGACCTCTACCTCGGGGGCCGCATCAGGGACGCCGCGGCCGCCGTGCCCGACGAGTTCTGCGAACTCGCCACCCTGTGCGGGCCCGAGGGCTACGTGCGCGAGCGCGTCGAGGCGTTCCGCGAGGCCGGCGTGACGATGCTCAACGTGACCCCGACGGGTTCCGATCCGGTGCGTCTCGTGGAAAAGGTGAAGAGCTGGCTGACGTAGCGGCCCACAGGCCGGCCCCGCGGCGCCGCTCCCGCCCCCGGGCGCGTGCCGCGCACGGCACCGCCCCCGGGCGAACGGCGTCCGGCC
>NZ_JAKGCV010000066.1 GCF_021556455.1 Streptomyces fuscigenes
CCTCGGGCGCCGCCTCGCTCTCGGCCTCGGCGGCGGGCACGGGCGTCTCGGCGGCGGGCTCGGGGGCCTGCTCGGGCTCAGTCGCGGGCGCCTCCGCGGCGGCGGGCTCGGGCGCCGCCTCCGCGACAGCCTGCTCCGGCTTCCGCTCGGGTTCCGGGGCGGGTTCCGGGGCGAGCTCCGTTTCCGCCCCGGCGACCGCCGACTCCGTCGCCGGCTTCGACTCCGGCTCCGTCGTCGGCTTCGAGGCCGGCTCGGACGGGGACTCCGGCTCGGAAGCGGTCCCGGCCTCGGCCCCCGCGGCGGCCTCGGGCTCGGGCTCGGGAGCAACGTCCGACTTGTCCTCGGCCGCGACCTCGGGCTCGGCGGCGGCCTCCGACTCGGACACGACCTCCGGCTCTGCCCCGGAAGCGGTCTCGGCGGCGGCCTCCGAAGAAACCGCCGGTTCGCCTTCGGCGGCGCCGGACGCCGACGCGGCTCCGGCCTCGGCCTGCGCCTCGTGGGCGGCCTCGGCCTCGTCGTCCTTCGGCTGCACGAGGTCCCGATGCGTGGCCTGGGCCGGGACGGTCGGGGCGGGCTTCGCGGGCTGACGCGGCTTGTCGAAGGCCGCCGCGACCAGGTCGGCCGCCGCCTCCTCCGGTGCCGGACCGGACTGCTCGGGAACCTTGGGGCCCGTGGCGGCAGGCGCGGCGGACGGCTCGGCGGTCGCGGATCTGCCCGTCTCCGCGGGCGTCTCGGGCTCCGGCTCCGCCGACTGAGCGGCCGACGTCGCGCGGTCCGCCTGCGGCGGAACCGCCGTTGCGGCGGACTCGTCGCCGTTGCGCTTCTCGGGGCCGCGCGTGTCGGCTCCGTCGCGTCCGAACACCTTGCGCAACAAGCTCCGAATGCCCATGGGGGAGCCCTTTCAGCTGAGTTGGTGTGCCGGTGGGAGTCCAGGGCCTGCGAATCGGCCCGGAGCGACCCCACATTTCTGGCCAGGGCGGATACGTAAGGTTAGCCGCCGTCCCGCCCGGCCCCCAGCCTCGCCCTGCGGTAGGCCGCGAACTGCTCGGCCGGGTCCCCGGTGTACGACCACGGGACGCGCACGGCCCGGCGGCCGAGCAGCGCGAACGCGTCGGCGGCCGGGGCTTCGAGACCCCCCAGGCACAGGGCGTGGGTCAGGTAGTTGAGGTCGCCGGTCTCCTCGGGGAGGACCGGCCCGCGAGGCCGCCCGCCGAGCCAGCGTTCGTACGTTCGCCGTGCCTCGGTCGCCGCGATGTCGTGGGACCAGTGCTGGCCGGTCTCGCACGGTGGGCTCCCGCCGTTCGCGGCGGCCGACTCGATGACGTACCGGTACTCCTCGACCCGGGCGATCTGCACCAGGACCGGCAGCGGGGACCCCTCCGGCGCGACGGCCGCCGCGTCGCGGGCGAAGCCGTACATGCGGCCGTGGGTGCCGTGCCAGCGCGCCGAGAAGTACCGCAGCAACTGCGCGTGGCCCTCGACGTGGAACGGGTCGCGCCGCCGCAGCCCGTCCCACCAGCGCTGCAACTCCGGGCCGCGCACACCTTTCCCGTACAGCCGCGCCACCGTCAGCAGGGAGGCCCACGGCGCCGGGTCGAGGGGGCTCGCGTCCGCGGCGCGCAGGCAGGACCGTACGACGCCGTCGAGCCGGGCCTCCGGGAGCGTCTCGCCCCGCGGCGCCCCACCGCGCAGCACGATGGCCGCGCCGAAGGCGCGTACGACCTCCGTCGCCGCGCGCAGCACTGCCGCGTCCGGGTTGCCGGGTTCGGCGTCGGCCCACGTCTCGGCGACCGAACAGGACGCGGCCGCGTGCGAGAGGATGCGCAACCGGTGGGTACGGAGCTGCCAGTTGTCGCCGCTCCCGGCGAGCAGGTCCCGTACGCCCTGCCAGCGCCCGATCACGATGTCCTGGCGCGCTGCCGTCAGTTCGGCGTCGCCGCAGTCCAGGTCGAAGTCGGGGGGCGCGGCCGGGTCGTCGTCCGACGGCGGCCGGAGCCACGCGGCGTCCTCCTCGCCGGGGGGAGCGGGGCGGACCGCCCAGCCGAGCCCGCCGGGCCGTCCGGGAGCGGGCGGGGTCCGCTCGTCCCGGCCCCGCGGCCCAGGCGTGCGCACGGTGGCGGCGCCTCCGGCTCCGACGTCCCCTCCGGGGCCGTCCTGCCCGCGGGCGCCGGAACCGGCCGGGTCGGTCCCGGGGTCGGCGGGCGCCACCCGGACGTCAGTTGCCGCGTCGCCCACTCGGAAGAGGCCCCCGGCTCCCGCGCCGCCCGGCCTGGCGAAGCGCGCCGTGCGCGGGAGCCGCCCCGGCCATCCGCCGCCGCCCGATGCCCTGTGCCGGTTCTCCGTCGCCATGGTGGACCCTCCCTCACCCGAACAACCGACTGGTACGTCTCCCCCGCGCCGCCCGCGGCCACCGATGCCGCCCGCCGGCCCCCACTCGCCCCGCCCGGCCCATGCGGTCCCGCCCGGCCCCGCCCGGTCCACGCAGTCCCTCCCGGCCCCGCCCGGTCCACGCAGTCCCGCCCGGCCCGGTCCGTTCAGAAGTCGGTGGCCATCGCACCGTCCTCGTACGGCGTGCCGTCCTCGTACCGCGGGCCGCCGGCCGACGGCAGGTCGACGGTCGAACGCGAGGCGTCCAGCCGCGCCGGGCGGTAGTACGAGCTGCCCCTGCGCCAGTACCAGAGCATCGGGACGAGCCCGAGGCCGAGCCCGCCCAGCCCGATCGTCGCCTCCACGGCCGACAGCCGGCCCAGTGATTCGAAGAACATCCACAACACGAACACCGAACCGAACAGCGGCCAGACGCCACTCAACAGGAACTCCTTGACGGACGTCAGCAGGAGTTTGCGGTAGGCGACGACCGCGGCCAGCCCCGCGAGCGCGTAATAGACGGATATCTGGAGCGAGATGGCGGTCACGGCGTCGGACACGACCTCCGTCACCGAACCGAACGTTCCGGCCGCCAGCAGCATGACGAGCGCGACCCCGCCGACGACGGCGACCGCCGCGTACGGGGTGTTCCACCGGGGGTGGATCCGTCCGAGGGCGGCGGGCAGCGTACGGTCGCGGCCCATCGCGAACAGCGAACGGGTCGCCTGGAGGAGCGTCGTCTCGAAGGTCGCGACGGTCGACAGCAGCACCGCCGCGATCAGCACCCGGCCGCCCGTCCCCGGCCACACGGCCTCGCCGAGCACACGCAGCACGTCCGCGCCGCCCGCCTCGATCCGGCCCGGCGGCAGCAGCATGTTGATGGCGACGGTGTACGTCTCGAACAGCAGGAACACCACCCCTGCCCCGCACAGCGCTGCGAACCCGGCGGTCCTGCGGCTGTTGCGGCTCTCCTCGCTGAGGTTGCTGGTGACGTCCCAGCCCCAGAAGTAGAACGTGGCGATCAGCGCGCCCGCCGCGAACCCGCCCGGCCCGTCGAAGCCGCCGAGGCCGAGCCACCGCCAGTCGAAGTCGCGGCCCGCGCCGCCGCCGCGCACGAGGGCCGGCACCAGGAACGCCAGGAGCAGCGCCACCTCGATGCCCGTGAGCGCGAACTGCGTCCGTATCGAAAGCCGCACCCCGCCCAGCACCACCGCGACCATCACCAGGAACCACACGGCGCCCACCAGGGCGGCGAGCCAGGGGCGTTCGCCGAGTGCCGGGTCGAACAGCGACAGCGTCAGCGTCCCCGCCGGCAGTGCCCCCGCCACCATGAAGATCGTGGACGACACGACGAGTGCCCATCCCGACAGGAAGCCCAGGAAGGGGTGGAGGGTCCGCCCCACCCACGAGTACGCCGCCCCCGCACTCGGGTCGATCCGGCCGAGGCGGCCGTACGCCAGGACGATGCCGAGCATGGGCACCGCGCTGTAGAGCAGCGACGCGGGGCCCGCCAGGCCGACCGCACCCACCAGAACGGCGGTGGTCGCGGAGATCGTGTAGGCGGGGGCACTGCCCGCGACGGCCATCACGGACGTCGCGAACGCACCGAGCACACCGGGCTGCAGACCGCGTCCGAGGCCGCCGGGCCGGGGACCGCTGTCCCCGGGGCCGCCACGTCCACCACGTGCAACGCGTCCGCGCATTCCGATCACCCACAGCCTCCCTGAAAGGGCGGAGGTCGGCATCCTAGCGACGTGGCGGCGCCCCGTACGGTTCCTCGGCAGGGCCGAGTCGCGGCCCGCACCGCCGGACGCCCGCCCTTCGGCCCCAAGTCCCCTACGCTGTCCGCCTGTTCGTCTCCCCTGCCTCCAACGACGCGTACGCGTCAAGGTCACGCGACCGGGCCCGCGCACACGCCGGACTCCCGCGGCCCACCGACCGGCGGGCGGGCGGAAATCGGCGAGCGGCGGGCGGAGGGCGGCGGCCGACGGACGGAGGTCGACGGACGGCGAGCGGCACGAAGTGTGCCGTGCCGCGTGCCGCGCCGCGTACGGTTCCGCGTCCCACCGCCGAACGTGTCCGCCGCGGCACCCACCGTGCCTGCGCGTAGGACTAGGCTCGGTGGCATGCCCGCCGACGACCGCCACGAGGCAGACGAACCACGGCACGAGCCGCCCCAGACGACCGCGCCGGCCGACCCGGCCCGCGCGGCGGCGCCGCCCGACGTCGAGGCAACCGCGCCGGACGCGGACCCGAGGAGCGCGGGCGCCGGGCAGCCCGGCCCCTCCGTACGCGTGGACAGCTGGGTGTGGTCCGTCCGCCTGACGAAGACCCGTTCCCAGGCCGCGACCGCCTGCAAGGGCGGCCATGTCCGGGTGAACGGCGAGCGCGTCAAGCCCTCACAGCCGGTGAAGGCGGGCGACGAGGTACGGGTGTGGCACGCCGGACGGGAACGGCGCGTCGTCGTGACCAAGTTGATCAAGAAGCGGGTCGGCGCGCCGGTCGCCGTGACCTGCTACGTCGACAACAGCCCGCCGCCGCCCCCCAGGGAGTTCACGGCGCCCATCTCGGTGCGTCCGCGCGGCGCGGGGCGCCCGACGAAGCGCGACCGCAGAGAGCTGGACCGCCTCCAGGGCAACTGACGGCGCCCCGCGGCCGCCGGAGCGCGCCACCCGCCCGTCGCAGCTCACCACCCAGCGCCCAGCGCCCACCGCTCGACACCGAAATCTCACTCCGCGAAACGTTCTGGCTCATCATGCGGACAACTGCTTTGCTTCCGGCCAGGGCGGCCCCCCGGCCGCCCGTTTCCCCACGGGCAGGGACAGGGCATGGCCACCTCGCACACAGCCACGGCCGCCGGCACAAGCACAGGCGCCGGTGCCGGCACCGGCACCGGCACCGGCACCGCCACCGGTGATGACATCCGGCCGCTGAGCCGCACCACGCGCGCGGCGCAGGACGTACGTCCCACGCGGGCCGAGGTGGCCGTCGTGGGCGGCGGGATCGCGGGCGTCCAGGCGGCACTGGTCCTGGCGAGGTCGCGGCGGAGCGTGGTCGTGGTGGACTCCGGTCACCCGCGCAACGAGAACGCGTCCGCCGTGCACAATCTCGCGGGCCACGAAGGGGTGGACCCCTCCGAGCTCCTCGCACGGGCGCGGGCGGACGCCGCCCGCTACGGCGTCGCCTTCGTGTCGGGGACGGTCGTCAGGGCCCGGGCGGCGGGGGGCCGGCCCGCGTCGGATGCCGCAGGCCGGCCGGACTGGCAGATCACGGTCGCCCCGGGCGCCGGGACCACGGCCGACGCCCCTGCCGCCGCCCTCGAAAGCAGCGGGACGCGAAGCGCCCTCGGCCCACGGGGCACCGGCCCCCAAACGCACCGCACCAGCGGCACCGGCGACGGCGTCGGCACCGGCACCGCGCTCGCCGCCGGCACGCTCGTCCTCGCGACGGGCATCGCCGAGGACCTGCCGGACGTCCCCGGCCTCGCGGCCCTGTGGGGCACCGACGTCGTCTCGTGCCCGTACTGCCACGGCTGGGAGGCGACGGGTCTGCCGGTCGCGGTCGTCGGATCCGGGCCGCGCGCCTGGCGGCAGTTGCTCCTCCTGAGCCGCTTCACCGACGACCTGACGCTGGCCGCCGACGGCCCCGCGGGTCTCGACCCGGCGCAGCTCGACCGGCTCGCCCGGCTCGGCGTCAAGGTCACCGAGGACCGCGTCCGGCGCGTCGTGGCCGAGGCCGGGCGGCTCGTGGGAATCGAGTTCGCCGGCGGGGGACTCGTGCCGTACGGGGCCCTGTTCGCCGCGACGGCCCGCCGTCAGGCCTCCTCGCTGCCCGGGCTGCTCGGCTGCGACGTCTCCGGGGCGGCCGTGACCACGGACGCGGACGGGCGCACCAGCGTCCCCGGCGTCTGGGCCGCCGGGACGTGCGCCGACCCGGCGCTGACCGTCGCCGGAGCAGCCGGCCACGCCACGGCAACCGCGATCGCCCTCAACAACGCCCTGCTCGACGCCGAGACCGCGGCGCCGGCGGGCGCGTGAGACCGGCCCCGCCCGTGCACGGCCTGTACGCGGCGGGTACGTCGCGCGGGGGACCTCAGCCCTGGTAACCCTCCACCTCGTTCGCGGAGCGGACCTTCGCCTCCGCCGGGTCCTCGCCGAACTCGGACTTGGCCCGCCGCTGCCGCAGCAGGTCCCAGCACTGGTCGAGCTGCACCTCGACCTCGCGCAGCCGCGCGCGGTCGTCGGCGCCGAGGCCCTGGCTGCCGACGGAGCGCTCGCGCAGCTTGTGCTCCTCGTCCACCAGGCTGTCGATGGCGGTGAAGATGCCCTTGTTCTCGTTCGAAGCGCTCATCGCGCGCCCGCCTCTCCTGCGTGCCGATGCCGGCGTTCTGCGTACTGACGTCCCTGCACACCGACGCTCTCACGTATCGGCGTTCCTGCGTCCGTCCTACCGTCGATCTTCGCCCCATCACCGTGCCTCGTGCAGGTCGAGCCGTACCCGCAGGGCCCGGTGATCGGTGTCCGACAGATCGATGAACCGCGCGTCCCGTACGGCGAATTCCCGGCTGGTCAGAACATGGTCGATCTGCGCGCCCAGCGGCCTGGGCACGCCGTGCGGCCAGGACGGCGTGTGGGCGGCACCGCCGTACAGGGCGCTGTCGCGCAGGCCGCCCGCGGTGAGCAGGTCGCGGAACGCGGCGTGGTCGCGTGTGGCGTTGAAGTCGCCCGCGACGATCGCCGGTGGTCCGTCGCGACCGGCGGCCGCGTCGTCGGCGATGCGGCCGAGCTCCGCGCGCCACGCGCCCACCTGCCCCGGGATCGGCGGCAGTGGGTGGGCGAGCCGCAGCCTCACCGTGCGGCCCCCGATCCGCATCAGCGCACCCGGCATCGCCATCGTGGAGGTGATGCGCGGGCCGACGTCGAGCGGGTGGAGGGAGAGGATCGCCGAGCCCTTCGAACCGTCCTCCCGGACGACGTCCCGGTACGGATACAGCGCGTGCGGCAGGCGCGCGTCCAGCAGCGCCGAGCACCGCAGCGAACACTCCTCCACGAAGACGAGGTCCGGCCTGTGCCCCCGTGCGCTCTCGCGCATCACCTCGTCGATCAGTCCTTGCGTCGCCTGACCGAACTCGACGTTGGACGTCAGGACGGTCAACCGCGCCACGACCGGCCCCGGCGGCTCCGGCGTGGGGTACCCGCCCGCGAACGGCCTCGCGTACCAGGCGACGACCGCCAGCACGGCCACGGCCCACAGCGCTCCCGACCGCACGCGCAGGGCCGCCGCGGCGAACAGCCCGCCCGCGGCCGGCACCGCGAGCCACGGCAGCGCCGCGAGCAACTGCGGTACGGGGGTGACTCCGTCGGTCCCCGCCGCCCTGCACACGAGCACCGCGGACACCACGAACAGCAGCAGGAACGCGGCCGAGCCGACGCAGCCGCGCAGCACGCGTACCGGCAGCCGCCGGCGTACGGGCGGCCGTTCGGCGGACTCGGACTCGGACTCGTGCGCCAGCGGCGCCATCGGCGATGCCGGCGGTGGCTGCGGCGGCGGTGGCGATGCCGCTGGGGGTGGCGGCGTCGGCGACGGGGACAACGTCCGGCCTCTCCTGACGACGGGTGCGGACACCCGTCCGCACCCGGGGACCCGCAGGTCGGCGGGCCCGTTCGCCATCCGTTCCGTTCCGGGCCGCGACCTGGCACGGAACGCGGCCGGCGGCCGGACCGCCCGGCACACCGCCCGCATCCCTACCCAGAAGGCCGCCGCCCGGCACCCCGCGGGGCACCCGGTGACGTCACCTCGTCGTGTGGTGCACCCGCCGGTCCCAGGCCAGCGACCAGATCACGAACACCGAGACGCCGATGCCGAGGATCGCCCAGACCGGCGCGAACGGCAGGAACATGAACTGCGCGAACACGTTCAGCGCCGCGAGGGCTATGCCCGTCAGCCGTGCCCAGACCGCGCCCCGCAGGACGCCGAGACCGACGATCACCATCAGGACGCCGAGCGCCAGATGGATCCAGCCCCAGCTGGTGATGTTGAAGGAATAGACGTAGTTGTGCACGTGCGCGTAGACGCTGTCCCGGGAGATCGCCACGATCCCCTGAAGGATGTCCATGATCCCGGACACCAGGAGCAGCGTCCCCGCGAACAAGGTGCCGCCCGCCGCCCAGGCGGCGGCGCGGTTGTGGTCGTGTCGACCGTGACCTGCACCGGTCCCCGCACCCATGTCGGAGCCGGTGCCACGAGGTGGTTGTGCAGTGTTCTGGCTCATGTGAACATGGTGCGCCCGAACCGACAAAAGGGATATTTATCTCGCGCTCACCCCGTCTGACCCGCACGTTTCCTTCCGCGCGCCCCAGCCCGGACCCGGCCCGCACGCCTCGCGGACCGCCCGCCGGACCGCGTGCCGCCCCGACCGCCCCGCGCAGGACGAGTGAGCCGGCGGGCCCGCGCCGGCCCCCGCATCCCGAACCCCGCTGCCCCGCTGCCCCCTGACACGCTGCCCCGCTGCCCCGCACCACCGGGCGAATCGCGGCCCGAGGCCACCGGCCCGGTTGCCGCGCCCCCGCGACGGGTGTGCCCTGGAAGCTGGGACAGGGGGAGTTCTCGGGGTGAGCGAAGGGATTCCCGGACATGGCAGCTCACGCAGCACCGACACCGCGGAGGGCTTCCACGGGCCGCCGCGGCGGAATGCCCCGCGGCCGCCCCTCGCCGGCGATCGTGGGCGTGCCGCTCCTCTTCGGCATCGCGTACGGCGCCTACGCGTCCTACATGGCGCGCGCGGGCGGTGCGGCCACGTTCAACCAGTTGTGGCTCGCCCTGGCCGCCGGCGTGGGATTCGCGGTGCTGATGTTCCTGATCCTCAAGGGCCAGCACGCGATGAAGCGCGAACTGCGCGCTCCGGTCTGGGGCGTCTTCATCGGCGGTTCCGTGGGGTTCCTGCGCGCGCTCGGTGACTTCAGCGTCTGGCGTTCGGCCGGGCTGGGGCTCGCCATCGGGGTCGGAGTGACCCTGGTGACGTACTACTGGTGGTACACGCACGAGGAACACAGCAGGTCCCGCTGAGCCCGGTGGGGCACAGCAGGTCCCGCCGGGCCCGGCAGGCACACCAGGTCAGCCGAGCCGGGTGAGGCACAGGGCAGACCACAGCAGCGGCCCACAGCAGGCCACATCGCAGATCGCGGATCAGCGCACTGAACGCCGAAGCGGCGGGTCGTACCGGGAGATCGCCCCGGTCCGGCCCGCCGCCCCTGCTCCCGCCCCTGCTCCCGCTCCTGCTCCTGCTCCTGCTCCTGCTGCCACCGGTTCCGCGGCGCGACAGCGGCGCGTGGGACTCCTCCGGGTGACCGCGTTGTCCACAGCGGCCGGCTTGTCCACAGTCTGCGTCCGGGCACACACACGGCGTCACGTGACGTGCGAGCCTGAGGGCGTCCATCCGGTCGCACGCGGTTCGCCTCGGCGGATGCGCGAGCCGAGTGGCCGCGCGGATGCACAGCGCGACGAAGGGCGGCCGGACGGGGATTCGGGGCGGGTTGACCTTGCCGCTGGGGGAAGCCCCAGCATCGGTGGAGCCGGGCGGCGAGACCGCGCGGTACGAGGAGGGGGGCGGTGCGCGATGGCACACAGCACGACACGGCTGACGATCGGGGCGTTCGCGCGGGCGAGCGGTCTCTCGGCGAAGGCGCTGCGGCGCTACGACGAGCTCGGACTGCTGCGCCCGGTGCGCGTGGACGATCTGACCGGCTACCGGTATTACGAGCCCGCGCAGCTTGAGCGCGCGCGGCTGGTGCTCTGGCTCCGGCGCATCGGTATGCCGCTGGTCCGCATCAACAAGGTCTGCGACCTGGTCGAGGCGGACCGCGCGGCAGCGGGACACGAGGTCGCCGGCTACTGGGCGTCCGTGGAGTCCGAGACGGCGGCCCGCCGCGACCTGGCGCACTTCCTCGTCGGCCATTTGACGGCGGAGCCCGAGGGCCCGCCCGGGAGGGGAAAGACCGTGACGACGAAGACACGTTCCGTGCCGCCACGCGAGTTGGGAGTCAGGTACGCGTCCCGCTCCACGCGGGGCCGGGTCAGGGAGACCAACCAGGACGCCGTGTACGCGGGCGACAGGCTGTTCGCGGTGGCCGACGGCTACGGGAGGCTGGGCGCCCCCGCGGGGGAAGCGGCCATCGAGGCACTGCGGGCCCGGCTCCCCGAGGGCCTGACCGGCGCCGACCTGCTGAACGCGCTGGCGGATTCGGCGGAGTCGGTGGAGAGCGCGCTCGAGCCCTTCGAGGACTCCGGGACGACGCTGACGGCCCTCGCGTGGACGGGCTCGCAGCTTGCGCTGGTGCACATAGGCGACACCCGCGCCTATCTGCTGCGGCGCGGCGAACTGTTCCTGATCACGCACGACCACAGCATGGTCCAGGCGATGGTCGACGCGGGCCAACTCGATCCCGCGGAGGCGGCGTCGCACCCGCAGCGCGCCCTGCTGCTGCGCGGGCTCAACGGCGGAAGGCCGGCGCATGCGGCAGGAGCGGCCGCGGCACGCGGCACCGCCGCGTCCGCGGGGCCCGCCGCCGCCCCGGCAGGCGAGACGCCCGCCGGCACGACCAGCACCTTCGACGTGCGGCTGCGTGACGCCGAGCCCGGCGACCGCTTCCTGCTGTGCTCCGACGGCCTGTCGTCGGTCGTGGAGGAGGAGTCGATACGCACGGCCCTGACACCGGCCGTCTCGCCGACACCGGAGCAGGCGGTAGCGGCGCTGCTGACCCTCGTGGACGAGGCAGGCGCCCCCGACAACGTGGGCTGTGTGGTCGCGGACATCGTCGCGCTCTGAGCCGGCACCCGGCCCCACCGCGATCCACCACCACGGCATACCGACATTCCGACGCATCCACACCCGACACCTCGGGCGCCCCGGCGTCCCGGCGCCACGGCGGTCCCGGCGCCCACGGGGGTCCCGGCGCCCACGGGGGTCCCAGGCCACGGGCGCGCCTCGGGCGTGACCACGGGCGCCCCGGCCCGCGCAGGGCACAGAGCCCCTCGCCCACACGTCCGCTCGTCCGCTCGTCGGCACGTCGGCACGTCCGCGTGTCCGCACGTCCGCACGTCCGCACGTCCGCACGTCCGCGTGTCCGCACGTCCGCACGTCCGCACGTCCGCACGTCCGCACGTCCGCACGTCCGCACGTCCGCACGTCCGCACGTCGCAAGCGCAGACACAGCCGACACCATCAGACACGGCAGACACCCGCACGCGCCGCTGAAGCCCCCAGACACCCGTCGAAACGAAGAGGCGTGGGTGAACCGCGACCTCCGGTCCACCCACGCCTCCACGGAAGGGACTCACATGCACATGCGGACACCGAGAGCCTCACGTCCGGTACTCCACGTCACGGCCTCATCCCTCTCGGGCCTCCCCTCGTGCGAGGGGGTGCCTGCGGCGCGCGGGCCGACCGGCCGGCGCCACCGCGTCCCCGACCGGTCCTCAGAGGCCGGCCAGCAACTGCTCGAAGGGAACGACGTCCGCCTCGCCCTGACCGCCCGGCCCGTCCAACTCGTCCTGGCCGGCGGCGCGCGCATCCCTCTCCACGCGTGCGCGTGGGATGCCGTCACCGGCAAGGCGGGCCAGCAGGTCCGCGAACTCCCGGCCGGCCCGGTCGATCCGGGCCGGCAGACCGCCGCCGTACGTGTCGGCGCCCGCGCCCCAGTCGTCGGTGGCAGCGAAGACCGCCGTCGGCAGCGTGAGCGCGTGCAGGTAGGAGAACAGGGGACGCAGCGCGTGCTCCACGACGAGCGAGTGGCGTGCCGTTCCACCGGTCGCCCCGAGGAGCACGGGCGTACCCGTCAGGGCCTCGGGCTCGACGAGGTCGAAGAAGGACTTGAACAGACCGCTGTACGCGCCGGCGAACACCGGCGTCACCACGATCAGCCCGTCCGCGTCCGACACCGCCTCCAGTGCCGCGCCCAGCGCGGAGGACGGCCAGCCCGAGACCAGGTTGTTGGCGATGTCGACCGCCAGGTCCCTCAGTTCGACGACGTGCACGTCGACCGCGCTGCCGGCCCCGGCGTGCTCGGTCACCGCCGTTGCCAGCCGGTCCGTGAGCAGCCGCGTCGAAGAGGGCTTGCCCAGCCCCGCCGTCACGGCCACCAGCTTCAGCTCGTTCATTCCGTCCCTCGACTCGTCGATCGGTTGGTCGTCCGGCCCGGCGCTCAGTCGTCCGCCGGGCCGGTGATGCACATCGCCGCCGTCCCGCCCGGGCCACGCCCGGCACCCGGGGCAGTCACACGCCCCGGGCGCTCCTCGGAGGTCACCCGCCGTGCCGCCCGGCTCACGATCCGGTCGGCTGCCCGGTCCGTTGCCCGGCTCGCCGACCGTTTCGCGACCCGGCTCGCGTCTCGTGCCCCCGCCTCGTCCCCTGCTCGCGCCCGTTCGTCAGGCGCGGGCCAGGGCGGGGTGGGCCGGCGGCGCGTCGGGGACGTCGGCGGGGCGCCCCACGGCGAATTCCTTGCGCAGGACGGGGACGACCTCCTCGCCCAGCAGGTCCAGCTGCTCCAGGACCGTCTTCAGCGGCAGCCCGGCGTGGTCCATCAGGAACAACTGACGCTGGTAGTCCCCGAAGGCCTCCCTGAACTGCAGCGTCTTCTCGATGACCTCCTGGGGGCTGCCGACCGTCAGAGGGGTCTGCTCGGTGAACTCCTCCAGCGAGGGCCCATGCCCGTAGACCGGTGCGTTGTCGAAGTACGGGCGGAACTCCCGCACCGCGTCCTGCGACTTCGCCCGCATGAACACCTGGCCGCCCAGGCCGACGATCGCCTGCTCCGGGGTGCCGTGCCCGTAGTGGGCGTAGCGCCTCCGGTAAAGCTCGATCAGCTTCTGGAAGTGGCCCTTCGGCCAGAAGATGTTGTTGGCGAAGAAACCGTCGCCGTAGTACGCGGCCTGCTCGGCGATCTCCGGCGACCTGATCGAACCGTGCCAGACGAAGGGGGGCACACCGTCGAGCGGGCGCGGTGTGGAGGTGAAGCCCTGCAACGGCGTGCGGAACTTCCCCGACCAGTCGATGACGTCCTCGCGCCACAAGCGGTGCAGCAGAGCGTAGTTCTCCACCGCCAGGGGGATGCCCTGCCGGATGTCCTTGCCGAACCACGGATACACCGGACCGGTGTTGCCGCGCCCCATCATCAGGTCGACCCGGCCGCCGGCCAGGTGCTGGAGCATCGCGAAGTCCTCGGCGATCTTGACCGGGTCGTTCGTCGTGATCAGCGTGGTCGACGTGGAAAGGATCAGACGCTCCGTGCGGGCGGCAATGTAGCCGAGCATCGTCGTGGGAGAAGAGGGGACGAACGGCGGGTTGTGGTGCTCGCCCGTCGCGAAGACGTCGAGGCCCACCTCCTCCGCCTTCTGCGCGATGGCCACCATGGTCTTGATCCGCTCGTGCTCGCTCGGCGTCCGTCCGGTGGTCGGGTCGGCGGTGACGTCACCAACGGTGAAGATCCCGAACTGCATCGCGCACTCACCTCTCCATGTCTGCCGTCGCGGTGCGGTCGGCCCTGTGACCGTTCGACCGGCCGTTTCGCCGCCCCGTACCACTATTGGTTGAACGTTGAACTATACCCCTCAACGGACACCCCCTGCCCCCTATTCCCCGCCCCCCGAACCGGGCCCGCAACCTCGGCACGGACGCGCTCCACAGCGTCGCCCAGCACGCCCGACACCATCACCGAATGCGTCCGCCCAGCGACCTCGACACCATCCGCGACCAGCGACACACAGCACGCAATCACCACTGCCGATGCCCGAGCCCCAGTGCCCGCTGCCCACCGCCCGCCGCCCGCCGCCCGCCGCCCGCCGCGCGACGAGCGCCCCGCGCCGCAGGACGAGCGACATGCGGGAGCCGAGACCCGAGACCCGACGCGTGCCCGCCGGTCGAGCCTCCCCGCGGCTTCCGGGAACTCCACGGGGATCCCCGGGACTCCCCAGGGACTCCCCGGGGAGCGCGTCCGCGTGGCTGAACACCCGGCGGGGCCCGGCACGTTCGACGCGCCGGCGGGACCTGGGGGCGGCGGGGAGCCGTGGCAGGCGCTCGGCGGCGCCCGCCGCGCCCGCTCGTCCGGCAACGGCGCTGTCTACACTTGCGCACCTACGACCGCCCAGCGACCGCTCGGTGATCGTCACTTGCCCGGATGCCCGGACCGAAGGGTAATTGGTGCCTTGATATCCATCGAAGCTGTCAGCAAGAGGTATCCCGACGGCACCGTCGCCGTCGACGGTCTCTCCTTGGAGATACCCGACCGGTCGATCACCGTCCTCGTCGGGCCGTCCGGCTGCGGCAAGACAACGACTCTCCGCATGATCAACCGCATGATCGAACTGAGCGGCGGCAGGATCCTCATCGACGGTGAGGACATCCAGCACAAGCCCGTCAACGCGCTGCGCCGGTCGATGGGCTACGTGATCCAGAACGCCGGCCTGTTCCAGCACCGCACGATCGTCGACAACATCGGCACCGTGCCGCGCATGCTCGGCTGGTCGAAGGCGAAGGCCCGCGAGCGCTCCATGGAGCTGATGGAACGCGTCGGGCTCGACACCTCCATGGCCAAGCGCTACCCGTACCAGCTCTCCGGCGGGCAGCAGCAGCGTGTCGGCGTGGCGCGCGCGCTCGCGGCGGATCCGCCGGTGCTCCTCATGGACGAGCCGTTCTCGGCCGTCGACCCCGTCGTGCGGCGCGGGCTCCAGGAGGAGCTGCTCCGCATCCAGTCGGAACTGGGCAAGACGATCGTCTTCGTCACCCACGACATAGACGAGGCGATACGCGTCGGCGACATGATCGCCGTGCTGCGCACCGGCGGGAAGCTGGCGCAGTACGCGCCGCCGGACGAGCTTCTCTCCCGGCCCGCCGACGCCGCCGTCGAGGACTTCCTCGGCGCCGACCGCGGCATCAGGGGCCTGTCCTTCTTCGGGACGGAGCAGCTGCCCCTCGAACGGAACGGCATCGTCGCCGTCGACGCGACGGCCGCACAGGTCGCCGAGCGCGCCGCCGATCTGCCCCAGTTGCTCGTCGTCGACGTGGACGGCCGCCCGCTCGGCTGGGCGGACGCCGCCCGCCTGCGCGCGTCCGGCGCCAGGAACGACACGGCGGGCCTCCTGGCGAGCGGGCAGACGTTCCGCCTCGGCGAGGACTCGCTGCGCGTCGCTCTCGACTGCGCGGTCCTCTCGCCGACCGGCTGGGCCGCTGCCGTGGACGGCGAGGGACGCGCCGTGGGCGTCGTCTCCCAGGAAGCCATCGCCCGAGCGATCCGCGAGGCGCACGGTCGCCGCGGCACCGCCCCCGTGGACGTGGGAGCCGCACGGTGAACGGTTTCTTCGACATGCCGAGCGACCTGCAGCACAGCTATGTGGGTCTGATCGGCCTCCACCTCCAGGAAGCACTGCTGCCGGTCGCCATCGGCCTGGTCCTGGCCCTGCCCGTCGCACAGCTGTGTGTGCGCTTCAAGTGGCTCTACCCGCCCGTCCTGTGGGCGACGACGGTCCTCTACGCGATCCCGTCGCTGGCGTTCTTCGTCGTACTGATCGACTACACGGGACAGACCGAGACCACCGTGGTCATCCCGCTCGCCCTCTACAGTCTGGTCGTGCTCGTCCCGGCCATCGTGGACGGCGTGCGCTCCGTCTCCCCGGAGACCAACGCGGCGGCCGTCGCGATGGGCATCGGCCCCGTCCGCCGCTACCTCCAGGTCGAGCTGCCGATCGCCGTTCCCGCCATCTTCGCGGGCCTGCGCGTCGCCACCGTCTCCAGCATCAGCCTCGTCAGCGTCGGCGCTCTCATCGGCAACCAGGGCGCGCTGGGCAACCTGCTCGCCGACGCGAACCTCTACCACCGCCCCATCCTCGCGGTCTCCTCCGTGGTCACCACGGCCGTGCTCGCGATCCTCGCGGACGCCGCCCTCGTCCTCATCCGGATGCTGCTGACGCCGTGGCTGCCCAAGAGCGCCCGGCGCGCCCGGCGCGGCGCGGGCGGCCCCGCCGGCCCCGACGCGAACGGCGACGCCGGCGACAAGGCCGGGGGC
The DNA here is from genome assembly GCF_021556455.1 of Streptomyces fuscigenes. GTDB lineage: Bacteria > Actinomycetota > Actinomycetes > Streptomycetales > Streptomycetaceae > Streptomyces > Streptomyces fuscigenes. The sequence goes on from NZ_JAKGCV010000066.1 coordinate 16,422, forward strand.
CTCCCGGCCGGCGGGACGCTCGGCGACGGAACCACCGATGTCCGGCCCACCGCGGGGAGCGCGCTGTGACGATCTTCCACTTCATCTCCGCGTTCTTCTCCGACAGCGCGCACTGGCACGGCTACGACGGCATCCCGACCCGGCTGGTCGAGCACATCGAGTACTCGCTCATCGCGCTCGGCATCGCGGGCGCCGTCGGGCTGCCCGTCGGGCTCCTGACCGGCCACTACGGCCGCGGCGGCAACGCGCTCGCACTCCTGGCCACCGCCGCGCGCGCCCTGCCCAGCTTCGGCCTGCTGGTGCTGCTGTTCGTGCTGATGGGCCTCAGCAAACTGCCCGTGCTGATCCCCCTCGTGGTGCTGGCGATCCCGCCGATCCTCGTGACGACGTACGAGGCGGTGCGGACGGTCGACCCCGCGCCCGTGGACGCGGCCCGGGGCATGGGCATGCACCAGGCGAAGGTCCTGTTCCAGGTCGAGTTGCCGGTCGCGCTGCCCCTGATCCTCAGCGGGCTGCGCTCGGCCGCGATCCAGGTCGTCTCCACGGCCACGATCGCGGCGTACGTGAGCTTCGGCGGCGTGGGACGGTACATCGTGGACGGCCTGTACCAGCGCAACTACGAGAAGGTCGTCGGCGGTGCGACCCTCGTGGCGGCTCTCGCGCTCGCCACGCTCGGCCTGTTCTGGCTGATGTCCCGCTTCGCCGTCTCCCGGGGGGTGCGCGGCGTACGCCGGCCCTGAGCGCCCACCGCCCGGCCCGGGCCCGATCCGGGGCACCCCCCGGGCAGGCACGCCAGGCACGCCAGGCACGCTGGGCAGGTCGGTCGACTCGGGCCGCCAAGCACGGAGGCCGGGACAGGTCCCACGGGACCTGCCCCGGCCTCCGTCGTAGGGGCCGCACCCGCCGTACGGACCGCAGACGCCGGGCGGTGACGCTAGTAGCGGGTGCCCGTCCGCGCCTGGGCTCTCTCCACGCGTTCCAGGGCGAGTTCGAGGACGACGAGCAGCGTGTCGCGCACCGAGCCGCGTTCGCGCGCGTCGAAGACGGTCACGGGCACGTGGTCGGAGACGTCGAGCGCCCAGCGGACCTGGTCCAGCTCGTAGTCGACCTTGCCGTCGAAGGCGTTGAGGGCGACCGCGAACGGGATGTCCCGGTTCTCGAAGTAGTCGACGGCCGCGTAGCAGTCGTCGAGGCGCCGCGTGTCGACGATCACCAGGCCGCCGAGGGCGCCCTCCACGATGTCGTCCCACATGAACCCGAAGCGTTCCTGGCCGGGCGTACCGAACAGGTAGAGCTTGAGCGTCGGGTCGATGGTGATGCACCCGAAGTCCATCGCGACCGTGGTGGTGGTCTTCTCCGGGGTGTGGCTGAGGTCGTCGACCCCGGCGGCGACCGTCGTGATGGACGCCTCCGTGGTCAGCGGTTCGATCTCGGAGATGGACGCGACGGTCGTCGTCTTGCCGACGCCGAAGCCCCCGGCTATCACCATCTTCACGGGCAGCGGGGGCTGCTGGAGCATGTCCTGCTCATGTGCGGCCACCGTGCCGGGCGGGTCAGCCTTCACGGAGGAACCCCCTGGAGTCGGGGACGGTGCGGAGACCATCGATCACCCTTCGCAGAACAGATGCGTCCTGGGCGGCGTTCGCCCGGGGCACGTAGACCCGCAGCCGCCCCTGGGCGCGCAGGTCGTCGGCGATGACACGGACCACATTCAGATGCAGGCGCAATTTGGCGGCGAGTTCCGCCAGCGACTGCGGACGGCGGCAGGCCGCGATGATGTCGCGGTGCTCGGAGGCGAAGCTGTCGAGCACCGCGAGGCCGCCCGACGTCGCGACGACCTGCGTCTCGATCGGGATGGGCGGCCCGCTCCCGGGCGCCGCCGTCCCGGCGACCCGGCCCGCGGTCAGCAGGAAGGGCCTGATCGGGGACGGTCGTTCGCGCCCGGATTCGTCCGGCAACTCCCCGCCCCCTTCGACCGGTGCCTCACCAGTCACCTTCGCGATCCTTCCCGGTCCGTACGGCCCGGCCGCGCCGCCCGGCCCGGCGGGCAGCGGCCGGGGCCGGTCACCTCGACGGTGAAACGCCCACATTGTTCTTCAGTTCCATCACGAGCTGCGGGCTGAGGGCCGCGCCGACCCGGTTGGCGAAGACCGTCATCTCGTACGCGATGTTGCCGAGCTTGGCCTCCTTGGAGGCCACGACGCCGAGCACGGCACCGCTGCCGATGGCCGACACGAGGACGTGCCCGCCCTCCAGGTCGATGATCACCTTGTTCAGCCCGCCCAGGCCGTAGTTGCCGGACGCGCCCATCGCGAGGCTGGTGATGCCCGACACGATGGCCGCGAGCCGTTCCGAGTCGGCGGGCTCGTCGCGCCGCGACACGGCTATCAGCAGTCCGTCGGACGAGACGGCGATGGCGTCGACGACGCCCGCGGTCTCGGTGGCGAACCGGTTGAGCAACCAGGTGAAGTCCGCGGCCGCGGCACGCACGTCGGTGGCTTCCGGCGGATTCTGCCCCGCGTCACCTGTCCACATCGTCACTGACCTTTCTTTCCGAACGTTCGGGTCTTGCCGGCCGGCCTGGCCGGTCGAGCGGATCGGGCCCGGCGGGCGGGCCGTACGGGTCGGGCCGGTCGGGCCGGTGGGCCCGGTGCGGGCCGTGGGGGGCGTCCGAGGGGGTCTCGTCGGCGGGGAAGCCGGGGCCGGCGTCGCGGTGGGCGCGCTCGACTCCGGCCTCGAACTCGTCGATCGCGTCGCGCGCCGCCTGGGCGTCCGCCGGGGCCCAGGCCCGCGGCACGGTGCGCGGAAGGTCCTCGGCGAACCGCCCCCTGCCCTGGAGCGTCG
>NZ_JAKGCV010000670.1 GCF_021556455.1 Streptomyces fuscigenes
CCGACGGCTCGGCCGACGGCGGCGGCGTCACGCGTGGCACCGCCCCGGGCGGCGGCGCGCCGCGAGCCGGTGCACCGGCCGTGTCCCGTACGGTCTTCTCCGCGGCGCACGTCGTCGCGGACCCGTACGCGGACACCACGCCCGACGCGCCCGCCGTGCTCGACTGGGACGCGACGCTCGCCTTCCGCCGCCATCTGTGGGCGCAGGGCCTCGGCGTCGCGGAGGCCATGGACACCGCACAGCGCGGCATGGGCCTCGACTGGCGGGGCGCCGCGGAGCTGATCCGCAGGTCGGCGGCCGAGGCCAGGGCCGTCGGCGGACGCATCGCGTGCGGCGTGGGCACCGACCAGCTCGGGCCCGGTGCGCACTCCCCGGCCGAGGTGCGGGCCGCGTACGAGGAGCAGCTCGCCCTCGTCGAGGACACCGGCGCCCAGGCCGTCCTGATGGCCTCTCGCGCCCTCGCGGCGGCCGCCGACGGCCCGGACGTGTACCTGGAGACGTACGCGCATCTCCTGCGGCAGGCCCGTGAGCCGGTGATCCTGCACTGGCTCGGCCCGATGTTCGACCCGGCCCTGGAGGGCTACTGGGGCAGCAGGGACCTCGACGCCGCCACCACCACGTTCCTCCAGGTCATCGAGGACCACCCGGACAAGGTCGACGGCATCAAGATCTCGCTGCTGGACGCGGGCCGCGAGATCGACGTGCGCCGCCGCCTGCCGCGGGGCGTGCGCTGCTACACCGGCGACGACTTCAACTACCCGGAGCTCGTCGCGGGCGACGAACACGGCTTCAGCCACGCGCTGCTGGGGATCTTCGATCCGCTGGCACCGCTGGCCGCCGCGTCCCTGCGGGTGCTGGACACCGGCGACGTGAAGGGCTTCCGGGACCTGCTCGACCCGAGCGTGGAGCTGTCGCGGCACCTGTTCGAGGCGCCGACCCGCTTCTACAAGACGGGCGTGGTGTTCCTGGCCTGGCTGGCCGGGCACCAGGACCACTTCGCGATGGTGGGCCACCAGCAGGCGGCCCGTTCCCTGCCCCACCTGGCCCGCGCGTACGAACTCGCTGACACGCTCGGGCTGTTCCCCGATCCCTCGCTCGCGGCCGCCCGGATGCGCGGCCTGCTGGACCTGTACGGAGTCCCCCAGTGAAGGCACCGGCCGGCGCCGAGCGCGTCGCGGGCGACCTCGCCCGCTTCAGCATCAACCAGATGACCGTCAGGCAGCTGCCGCTCCCCGAACTGACCGACGCGTGCGTGCGGTTCGGGATCCCGGGGGTCGGCCTGTGGCGGCAGCCCGTCCAGGCGTACGGGGTCGGCGCGGCGGCCGCGCTCGTACGGGACGCCGGCCTGCGCGTCACCACCCTGTGCCGGGGCGGCTTCCTCACGGCGCTCGACGCGGACGCGCGGGCCGCCGCGCTCGCGGACAACCGGGCCGCGATCGACGAGTGCGTCACCCTCGGCACGGACACCCTCGTGCTGGTGTCGGGCGGGCTGCCGGACGGCGAGCGCGACCTGGCGGCCGCCCGGGGACGCATCGCCGACGCGCTCGGCGAACTCGCCCCGTACGCGGGGGAGCGGGGCGTGCGCCTCGCGATCGAGCCGCTGCACCCGATGTTCGCCTCCGACCGCTGCGTGGTCTCCACGCTGGACCAGGCGCTCGCGCTGGCCGAGGGGTTCCCGGCGGAGCAGGTGGGCGTGGTGGTCGACACGTACCACGTCTGGTGGGACGACCGGGCGCCCGCGGCCGTGGCGCGCGCGGGCGCCGCGGGCCGGATCCACTCCTTCCAGCTCGCCGACTGGGTGACCCCGCTGCCCGCGGAGGTCCTCAACGGCCGCGGCCTCATCGGGGAGGGCTCCGTCGATCTGCGGCACTGGCGGGAGTTGGTGGACGCGGCCGGCTACGACGGGCCGGTCGAGGTGGAGCTGTTCAACGACGAGCTGTGGAAGCGCGACGGCGAGGAACTCCTGCGGGACGTCGCCGAACGCTACGTGCGGCACGCGGCGTAGGACGGGCGGGGGGCGCCCGGGCAGCCGCGGCAGCCGGGGGCGCCCCGTGCGCGGGGGGCGCGGGGCACCCGCGCACGG
>NZ_JAKGCV010000671.1 GCF_021556455.1 Streptomyces fuscigenes
TGCCCCGTCCGCACGGGCCCCGCCGTCGCCGGCCGCCGTGTCGCCGGCCGCGCCGTCCGCCCGGTCCGGGCCGTCCCCCGCGCCCGGCGGGGGCTTCTCGCCCGCCATCAGCCAGGCGTACTCCTCGTTCTCGCGCAGCAGTTCCTGGTGCGTGCCGACCGCGGCCACCCGGCCCCCGGAGATCAGCGCGACCCGGTCGGCCAGCAGGACCGTGGAGGGGCGGTGGGCGACCACCAGCGCGGTCGTGCCGCGCAGTACGCGCCGCAGCGCGGCCTCCACCAGGGCCTCCGTGTGCACGTCCAGCGCGGACAGCGGGTCGTCGAGGACGAGGAAGCGCGGCCGGCCGACGACCGCGCGTGCCAGGGCGAGGCGCTGGCGCTGGCCGCCGGACAGGGCCAGCCCCTGCTCGCCGACCTGCGTGTCCGTGCCGTGCGGAAGGGCCCGCACGAAGCCCGCCTGCGCGATGTCGAGGGCCCGGTCCAGGTCGCCCTCGCCCGGCGCGTCGCCCGCACCCATCAGTACGTTCTCCCCGGCGCTCGCCGAGAACAGCGTCGGCTCCTCGAACGCCACCGACACCAGGCGGCGCAGCCGCTCGCGCGGCATCGAGGCGATGTCCTCGCCGTCCAGCGTGATGCGACCGCCCGTCGCCTCGTGCAGCCGCGGAACGAGCGCGGTGAGCGTCGTCTTGCCCGAGCCCGTCGCGCCGACCAGCGCCATGGTCTCGCCCTGCCGCACGTGCAGGTCGATGCGGCCCAGCACCGGCTCGGTGCCCGCGGGCGCGTCCGGATAGCCGAAGGACACGCCCTCGAAGCGCAGCCCGTCCCCGCCCGCACCGGGCCCCGGCCGCGCCCCGGCGGCGGATCCGGTGGCCGCTGATCCGTCGGTGCCCGGCGCAAGGGCGCCTGCCGCAAGGGCGTCTGCCGCGCCGGTGCCCGCCGCGGCGGCGTCCCCCTCCTCCTCGGCGTCCATCGGCTCGAAGAACCGCTCCGTTGCCGTGACCGCCTCCTGGCTCATCGCGAGCATGAAACCGATCGACTCCACCGGCCAGCGCAGCGCGAGCGCGGTCGACAGGAACGCGACGAGGGTCCCCGCCGAGAGCCCGCCGTCGGCGACCTGGGCGGTGCCGAGGACCAGCGCCGCCGCGATGGCAAGCTCGGGGATGGTCGTGATGACCGCCCAGATGCCCGCGAGCAGGCGGCCCTTCTCGATCTCCGTGCCGCGGACCTTCCGGGCCAGCGCGCGGAAGGCCAGCGCCTGGCTGCGGTGGCGGCCGAACCCCTTCACGATGCGGATGCCGAGCACGCCCTCCTCGACGACCGTCGTCAGGTCGCCGACCTGGTCCTGCGCGCGCCGCGCGACGAGCGCGTAGCGCGTCTCGAAGAGGGAGCACAGGATCACCAGCGGCACCACCGGGATCAGCAGCACCAGCCCCAGCGTCCAGTCCTGGACCAGCAGGATCACGCAGCCGACCAGGATCGTCGTGCCGTTGACGAGGAGGAACGTCAGCGGGAAGGCGAGGAACTGGCGCAGCAGCATCAGGTCGGTCGTGCCGCGGGACAGCAACTGGCCCGAGGGCCAGCGGTCGTGGAAGGCGACCGGCAGCCGCTGCAGATGGCGGTAGAGGTCGGCGCGCATGGCCGCCTCCACCCCGGCGAGCGGGCGCGCCACCAGCCACCTGCGCACGCCGAACAGGCCTGCCTCGCCGACGCCGAGCAGCAGCAGGTACAGCGCGCCGCGCCAGATCCCGGCGGTGTCCCCGTCCCGGACCGGCCCGTCCACCATCCACTTCAAGACGAGCGGGAAGACGAGGGCGAGGCAGGACGCGACGACGGCGACGGCCGCGGCGCCGCTGAGCCGGGCCCGCACGGGTCTGACGTACGGCCACAGGCGCAGAAGCGTTCTCACGGCCGACCGTTTGGGGGGAGGCGGCTGGTTCTCAGACATCCGACCGAGACTACGGGGCGCCACTGACATCGCTCACCTGCTTTTTCGGCCGACGGCTGCGCGCCCGGCGCGTGCGCGCGCACGCGCCGGAGGACACGGCGCCGCGCGCCCGCGGGAGCGCGGCGGACGCCCG
>NZ_JAKGCV010000672.1 GCF_021556455.1 Streptomyces fuscigenes
GCGCGGTCTGCCCCCCGGCGGCCGGCTCCCCGGCGGCCGGCGAGCGGCCGGTGATCCGCCGGGCCAGGACGCTCCAGCGGCCCGGCGCCTGGTCGCCGTCCTGCGCCCGCGCCCCGGCGCGGGCGGCCGGGACGGGCAACGCGTGGGCGTCGTCGGCCGCCTCCCGGGCCGCGTCGCTGCCCCGTACCCGCCAGGCGCGTACGAGAAGGGCGAACGGGACACCCACCGCGGCCGTCCACAGCGCCGCCGCGGTCCCGGTCTGCCACCACACCGGGCCGAACCGCGCGAGGTTCCCGGTGCCGAGCGGCCCCCCGGCGAGCACGGTGAGAAGCGCCGTCAGCGCTCCCGCCACCAGGGCGCCCAGACAGCCCGTCAGGGCCGTGGCGCCCGCGCTCCAGGCCTCGTCGCGGTCGACGTAGGCGGGCGCGGCCTTGCGCAGGGTGAACCAGGCGACCGTGATCCCCGCCGCGACCGGCGCGGCGGCGGCCGACCAGTGCTCCCAGCCGCCCGCCTGCTGCGGCACGGCGGCCAGCAGCGGGAAGGACGGCAGCCCCGGGTCGTGCGGGGCGGCGAGCGGCGTGACCGTCACCGCCGTGCTCAGCGCGAAGCCCGGCCCGAGGCCGTAGGCGGCGCCCCACACCGCCGCGTTGGGCACGAGCACGAGACCCAGGAGCAGCACCGCGAGCCGGCCCGACCAGACGAGGGAGAGGCGCAGGAACGACTGCTCGACGGCGTGTTCGTGCAGGACGAGCGACACCGCCACGAACAGCGCCCCGGCGCCGACGAGCGCCGCGGCCGAGGCGGCGCCCGCACGCAGCGCGCCGGACACGAGCCTGCGGCCGCCCGCGGACCAGAGCGTGCGCGCGCACCAGGCCCGCACCGCCGGGGGCAGCCACCGGGGTTGCGGAAGTCCGGGCCGGCCCGTGGCGCTCCAGGCGCCGGCGGCGGTCGCGGCGACCACGAACAGCGGCACCGCGCCGCCCGCCTGCTCGGGCACGGCGGTGAACGCGCCGTCCTGCGCGTAGGCCACGGCTCCCGCGGCGACCAGGAGGTAGCCGCAGCTGACCGTGGTCACGGCGCCCAGCGCGGTGAGCTGCGCCCGGCCCTCCTGCGGTTCGAGCGCGTCGCGCGCCGCCCGGTAGGCCAGATAGGCGGGCAGCGCGACGAGAAGCAGCGGCGCGAGGCCGACAGGGGCCGGCGCGCCGGTGAGCGTTCCGGGTCGTACGAGGTCGGCGCCGTGCGCGAGCAGCCACAGCGCGACGGCCACATGGAGGGCACCGCCCGCTCCGCTGTCCGGGTACGGCGAACTGATCCACAACGCCATGACCAGCACGGCGAGCGCGCCGAGGCCGAGGCATGCGGCGATGGAGCCGCGCAGGAAGGACGCGGTGAGCGCGGCGGCCCTGCCGCGCTCCAGGGCAGACGCGGACGACAACAACTCTCCGCGTTCGGTCACTTGGGTCACACCTGCCATGCTGCCTGCGACACGCACTTTGGTCACGTAACGGGCGAATGCTCGACATGTCGATCATTATTCGGTTATGTGCTTTTCCGATTGCTCCAGTACTCCGGAGAATCCCCGATGACGCCACGCGCCACCCCGAGCACCCCGCCCGCCGCCGCGCCGGCACCCCCGGTCCCGCCCCCGAAGGAACGTCGACGGCTGCGTGAGGGCAAGGCCATGACGGTGAAACAGCTGGCGGCGACGGTGGGCGTCACCCAGTCGACCGTGCGCGCGTGGGAGACCGGCCGCAGTGAACCGCGGGGCCGAAAGGGCGACCAGTACGCGCGGACGCTCGCGGTCTACGCCCGCGAGGTCCTGGCCGCGGAGGCCGCCGAGGACGCGGCGGAGGCCCTGCGCGACGCGGTGGCGCGCGCGGAGGCGGACCGTCAGGCCTCCGAGCGGCAGGCGGCGCAGCTGGAATCCGTCCGTTTGGCGGCAGCCGCACCGGCCGCCGAGCCCCCGCAAGGGATCGCCCCGCCGTCCGAACCGCGCACCGGCGAAAGCGCCCCGCCCGCCACCGCCGGCCGCGACGGCGGCGCGCCGGACCCCGCCGGAGGCGGTCACCT
>NZ_JAKGCV010000673.1 GCF_021556455.1 Streptomyces fuscigenes
GCCCCGGCGGCCCTGCTCGCCGGGCTCGGCCTGCCGTGGGCGGCCCTCGGCGCGGCGCTGGTGGCCCTGCCGGTCGCACTCGGCCTGGCCGTGTCGGCGTACCGGGCCCTGGGCCACGGCCTGAGCGGCCCCTACCTGCTGGCGCGGTCGGGCGCGGTGCGGCGTTCGACGGTGGCGCTCCAGCGTGCGGGCGTCGTCGGCTGGACCGTACGGCAGTCCTTCTTCCAGCGCAGGGCGGGGCTCGTCACCCTGACGGCCACGACCGCCGCGGGGCGCGGCGCGTACCACGTGCGGGACGCGGACGAGGGCGAGGCGCTGGCGTTCGCGGAGACGGCCGCGCCGGGGCTGCTGGGGCCGTTCCTGACGACGGGGGACGACGGACGGGACTGACGGGCCCGGCGGTGGGCGGGGACCGACGGGCCCCGGCGGTGCGGCTCCGGGGACCCCGGCCCGGGTCCGGAGGGCCGAGGGCCCCGGGCCGCGACCGCCGGCCCCGCTCCGGAGGAGGACCCGGAGCCCCAGGGGCCCGCGCGGTCACAGGTCGTAGACGCGGGTCGCGTTCTCCGAGGCGATCAGGCTCGACACCCGCCGCGCGTCGGTGAGCGACCACGCGCCGTCGGCGACCCAGCCGCCCAGCACCCGGCTCAGCGCCTCCGTGAACACCCGCGCGCCCACCACGTGCAGCTCCGGCAGCCCCCGCCCGCCGCTGGAGAACAGCAGCTTCCCGAACGGGGCGGTCTCCAGGACCTCCGCGAGCAGCGCGGCCGCCCGCGCGCCGGTGCGGGTGAGCGCAGGGCCCAGGTCCGCGTACACGTGCGGGAACGTCGCGGTCAGCCGGGCCGCCTGCCGGTGGTGCGGGTAGCTGCCGAGGAGCACCAGGTGCACGCCGTGGCCCTCGGTGGCGGCCGCGAACCCCGCCAGCCGCTGCGGCTCCGTGCGCGAGAGGTGCAGCTGGAGCGGGCGGCCCGTCGCCACCGCCGTCCACAGCAGGTGCCGCAGCAGCACCGGGTCGCTCGGCGGGTCGCCCGTCGCCCGGCTGCCGAGCCAGTGCACGGCGGCCGCGTGCGCCTCCCGGGGCGACGGCGGCGACGCCGGGTCCACGGCGGGCACGGACGCGCACGCGAACGCCACGGCCGTCGTGGCCGCGGAGCTCACCGACTCCGCCAGGTTCGCGAGCAGCGCGCCCGCCGACCCGGACGTGTCGGCCACCTGCTGGGCCAGCAGGTCGAGCCGTACGATCTCCCGGGCCCGCGCGCCGCCCGCCGACGCCAGCTCCTCGGGTCCGGTCAGGTCCCCGGGCAGGCCGGTGTCCACCAGGTACGTCGTGACGCCCGTGCCGCGCAGCAGGAGCCGCGCGGCGGCCGCCACGCCCAGCTCCCGGCGGCGGGCCAGGTACCGGGCGGGCGGGCAGTGCGGTTCGAGGCCGAGCAGCGGTGGGCACCAGCGCCGCACCGCGAAACCCGTCTGCGTGTCGAAGAACGTCGTGCCCGGCGCGGGGGGCCCGCCCGCGTCCGCGAGGTGCGTCTCGAAGGTGCCGAGACCCAGCTCGGTGCGGAGCACACCGTGGCAGTACTGGTCCACCAGGGACGCTGTTTCGATCATCGGGACTCCCGTCGTGGACGTCAGGACCGGTGGGACGCTCCTCACAGTCCTTAACGGGCGACCCCGGATCGGGTGGCGGGCCCCGCCGCTTTCTCGGGTTCTCAGGCCCCGCCGCGTCCGCCGAGCTGGATGCCGGCCATGCGCTTCCACTCGTACGGCCCAGTGGTCACCCTCGCGGCCAGCTCGCCGTCGAAGGAGTCCTGGAGAGCGAGACCGGCCTGCTCGGCCGCGCGCCGGGCCACGGCGTCGCCCGGCGCAACGAGGTCGCCCCAGGTGCCGTCCGTGCCGACGAGGACGATGCGCGTGCCGCGCCGTCCGAGGTGGGAGAGCTGCCCCTCGGCGCCGCCGTGCCGCGAGCCGAACGCCGTGATCTGCTTCGCCAGCCGGGCGGCCGTGCGCGCCGCCTTGGCCTCGCGGCGGCGGACGGCCGGATCGGGCCGGGGCCGGGCGGGCTCCTCCGGAACGGCG
>NZ_JAKGCV010000674.1 GCF_021556455.1 Streptomyces fuscigenes
CGAGCCCCGGACGCAGCGGCCCGTCGCCCGCGACGACCAGCCCCGCGCGCACTCCGCGGGCGCGCAGCGCGGCGAGCGCGTCGAGCGCGGTGCCGGGCCGCTTCTCCACGGACAGCCGGGAGCCGAGCAGGAGCAGCACGTCGCAGCCGTGGTCGAACAGCCGCAGGTACCGCGCGCGCAGCGCCGGGTCGCGCCGCACCGGGCTGCACCGGACCAGGTCGACGCCGAGGGGCGCGCGCAGGACGTTGCGCACGCCGATGCGCAGGAACTCGCGCTCCGCCCATTCGGTGGTGCACACGATCTTCGAATAGGCCCAGGCGCTGCGGAGGTTGACGCGGTCCGCGGTGCCGCCCGCGAGCGCGCCGGGCACGCCCCAGGTGCGCAGGACCCCGTCGGCGGTCTCGTGGGAGACCATCATCGAGCGGACGCGGTGGCGGCGGGCCCACTCCCCCGTCCAGCGCAGGGTCGTGCGGTCGGAGACCTCCAGGCGGTCCGGCGCGAGGTCGTCGAGGATCCGCCGCACGCTCGCGCGGGCGGTGAGCACGCGGTACCCGCCGGTGCCGGGGAGCACCGGCCCGGGCACGGTGATGACGCGCCCCTGGGAGGTGAGTTCGTCGGACGCGCTCGCGCCGGGGACGACGAGGACGGGTTCGTGGCCGGCGGCGAGGTAGCCGCTGCCGAGTTCCTGCAGCGCGGTGCGCAGGCCTCCGGAGGACGGGGTGACGAAGTTGGCCATCCTCACGATGCGCAGGCCGCTCACGCCACCACCGCCGCGCGGGCGTCGAGAACGGCGCGGTAGTGGCCGATGAGCTCGTCGCCGACCGCCGACCAGGTCCTGTCCCGCACGCTCGCCCGGCCCTCGGCGCCGAACGCCGCCCGCAGGACGGGCGCGTGGGCGAGGTCGAGCACGGCCCGTGTGACGGCTTCCTCGTCCTGGGGAGTGACGAGGAGTCCGGTGCCGCCGTGGTCGACGAGGTCGAGCGGGCCGCCCCGGGCGGGCGCGATCACGGGCACGCCGCTGGCCATCGCCTCCTGGACGGTCTGGCAGAACGTCTCGTACGGGCCGGTGTGCACGAACACGTCGAGCGAGGCGAAGATCCTGGCGAGCTCGTCGCCGGTCCTGCGGCCGAGGAACGCGGCCCGGGGCAGCAGGCCGCGCAGCACGCCGCCGCTCGGGCCGTCGCCGACCACCACGAGCCGCACGCCGGGCAGTTCGCTGACGCCCTTGAGCAGCTCGACGTGCTTCTCGGGCGCGAGGCGGCCGACGTAGCCGACGATCAGCTCCCCGTGCGGCGCGAGAGTGCGACGCAGCGTCTCGCTGCGCAGCTGGGGGCGGAAGCGCTCGGTGTCCACACCGCGCCGCCACAGCGCGACGCGCGGTATGCCGTGCTCGGTGAGGTCGCGCACGGCGGCGCTGGACGGCGCGAGGTTGAGGTCGGCCGCCCGGTGCACACTGCGCAGCCTGCGCCACGCGGCGCCCTGACCGGCCCCGACGTAGGTGCGTGCGTATCCCGCGAGGTCGGTCTGGTACACGGCGACGGCGGGCAGGCCGAGGCGCGCCGCCGCGGCCATGCCGCGGGCGCCGAGGACGAACGGGCCCGCGAGGTGGACGACGTCGGCCCGGTGCCGCGCGAGGGCCGCGGCGAGGCGCCGCCCGGGCAGCGCGACCCTCACCTGTGCGTAGCCGGGCAGGGGGACGGACGGGACGCGGATGATCTCGCAGGGCGCGTCGTGTTCGGACGCGCCCGCCGCGGCGGGGGCTATGACGAGCGGCTCGTGACCGCGGGCGACCAGGTGGCGGGCGGTCTGGACGGCGCAGTGGGCCACGCCGTTGACGTCGGGCGGGAAGGACTCGGTGACGATGACGACACGCATAACGGTGTTGTCGTCGGATGGGACGTGTCCCTGCCAACGTGGATCTTTCGCGGTGGAGAACGTCCTGTGAGCAATTGACGTCACGGCCCCGGGGAGCCACTGGTGACGGCGCGCGGGGGCGGCCCGGAGGCCCCGAGAGCCGGCGCCCGGGCCTTCGGTGCGGCGTTGCGCGCCGGCGGCCGGCCGCCG
>NZ_JAKGCV010000675.1 GCF_021556455.1 Streptomyces fuscigenes
CCGGACCCGGCCGCGGTCGCGCGGCTGCTGCGGCGGCTCGCGGCGGCCGACGCCCCGCCGTTCGCGCTGCTGCGCCGCCGTACCCCCGGCCGGGCCGAGGACGTCGTCGAGGTGCTGGTCGGCGCGGTGCACGAGGCGGACCGGCTCGGTGACCTGCCCGTCGGTGAGCTGCCGTCACTGGCGCTGGTGCCCTACCGGCAGATCCGCGAACGCGGCTTCGACGTGCGCGACGACGGCACACCGCTGGCCGTTCTGGTCGCGGACGAGTCGTACGAAGTGCCGCTGGCCGCGGCCCTGGAGGCGCTGCCCGCGCACGCCGTACGCGTCGAGGACGCCGGTTTCGACCTCGACGACGAGCGTTACGCCGACGTGGTCCGGCGCGTGGTCGAGGACGAGATCGGCACCGGCGAGGGCGCGAACTTCGTCATCCGGCGGACCTTCTCGGGGCGCGTGCCGGGCTTCGGCCGCCCGGACGCGCTCGCGCTGTTCCGGCGGCTGCTGGTGGGCGAGCGCGGCGCGTACTGGACGTTCGTCGTCCACACGGGCGGGGGCGGCCGGGTGCTGGTGGGCGCGAGCCCCGAGGTGCACGTGCGGATGAGCGGCGGCACGGTCGTGATGAACCCGATCAGCGGCACGTTCCGCTACCCGAAGGGCGCGGCCGGGCCGAGCGCCGAGGACCTGCTGGCGTTCCTCGGCGACCGCAAGGAGACCGACGAGCTGTCGATGGTCGTCGACGAGGAACTGAAGATGATGTGCACCGTCGGAGACCGGGGCGGCGTGGTCGTCGGCCCGAGGCTCAAGGAGATGGCCCATCTCGCCCATACGGAGTACGAGCTGCGCGGGCGTTCGACGCTGGACGTGCGCGACGTGCTGCGCGAGACGATGTTCGCCGCGACCGTCACCGGCTCCCCGGTGCGCAACGCCTGCCGCGTGATCGAGCGCCACGAGTCAGGCGGCCGGGGCTACTACGGGGGCGCGCTCGCCCTGCTCGGCCGCGACGCGGGCGGCGCGCAGTCGCTGGACTCGCCCATCCTCATCCGTACGGCCGACATCGACGCGGCCTCGGGCGCGCTGCGGGTCGGCGTGGGCGCGACGCTCGTACGCCACTCGGACCCGGCGGGCGAGGTCGCGGAGACGCACGCGAAGGCGGCCGGCGTCCTCGCGGCCCTCGGCGTCGGCGGCCCGGACCCGACCCCGGCGGGGCGGGCGGCGCCCCGCACGCGGCTGTCCGACGACCCCCGGGTGCGGGCGGCGCTGGACGCGCGGCGCTCGGACCTCGCCCCGTTCTGGCTGCGGATGCGCACGGACGAGGAGGCGGCGGCGCCCGCCACCGGCGAGCACGTCCTGGTGGTGGACGGCGAGGACTCCTTCACGGCCATGCTGGCCCACCTGCTGCGCTCGTCGGGCCTCGTGGTCACGGTGCGTCCCCACGACGAGCCGGGCCTGCGGAGCCGGGTGCTCGCGCACGACGGGCCCGTGATGCTGGGTCCCGGCCCCGGCGACCCGAACGACCTGGGCGATCCCCGCATCCGGCTGATGCGGGGGCTCGCGGCGGACCTGGTGGCCGCGCGCAAGCAGGGGCTGCTCGGGGTGTGCCTCGGTCACGAACTGCTGCTGGCCGAACTCGGGCTGGACATCGTGCGCAAGCGGGAGCCGCACCAGGGCACGCAGAGGGAGATCGACCTGTTCGGCAGGGTGGAGACGGTCGGCTTCTACAACAGCTTCACGGCCCGGTGCGACGAGCGCACGGCCCGGGAACTGGCCGCCCACGGCATCGAGGTCGCGCGGGACGCGGCCGACGGCGAGGTGCACGCGGTGCGGGGGCCGGGCTTCGCGTCGTGGCAGTTCCACGCCGAGTCGGTGCTCACCCGGGACGGGGTGGGCGTGATCGCCCGCTTCCTGGACCACGCCCGCCCGGCCCGCGCCCGGGCGGCCGGCTGACGCGGGGCGGGTCCCGCACCGGCTCAGCGGGGTGCGGGACCCGTGCCTCCGCTCATGGGGTACGGGACCCGCCCGCGGCGCGGCGCGCGGTCCGGGCGCACCG
>NZ_JAKGCV010000676.1 GCF_021556455.1 Streptomyces fuscigenes
CCGGCCGTCGTCGGGCCCGAGGGACCCGGCGGGCTCCCGTTCGCCGCCTGCCGGCCGCCGCGCGCGCCGTGCGCCGCGAGGGCGACGGACGCGTCGCGCGCGACCGACGAGTCGGCCGGGGTTATGAGCCAGCGGGACGCGGGCGTCGCGTACGCGCTGACGGAGAACGAGCCGGCCAGCGACTGCCAGATCCCCCCGCCGCCCCGGCGGCCCGCCAGGTCGAGGCGGTACAACTCCGTGGCCGTGCGCACGGCCTGGCCGACGTCGCGCGGGAACGCAAGACCGACCTCGGGCGCCGGATCGGCGTCGGCCAGGCCGATCTCGTGCAGCGGCACCGGCCGGCCGAGCTTCGCCCCGATCGCGGACGCGATGAGGTGCGGGGCGGCCCCCTGGGGGACCATCCCCTTCGACACCCAGCGGGCGACGGACGTCTTGTCGTAGCGGAGCGTCAGGCCCCGCTGCGCCCCGAGGTCGTTGACCCGTCGGGCCAGCCCGGCGTTGCTGATTCCCGCGAGGGCGAGGACCGTGCCGAGCTTCTCGTTCGGCCCGCGTAGCTCCCTGGACATGCGTCACCCCTCGACACACAGACGGCCGCCGAGTCCTGGCATAGGCGCGCGGCATTCGTAAACCCAGCGTAGTTCGCCACATCCCGACCGTTAAGGGGCGGAGTTCCGGATGGCGGGAATGTGGTCCGTACCGCGGACCGTACAACCGTGCGGCCGGCGGCGGCGCACGCCGTCGTGAGGGGCCGCCGTGCTCCTCGCGTGTGGCCGTGCGCCCGGCCGTGCGCCGTGGCCCCGCGACGGGGAGAGCGCTTCCATGGACCTGCGTGGGTCGGCCCGCTGCGTACTGGAACCAGCGGGCTGGGGGACACCCGCCGCCCCATATCCCCGCGGGCGGCGGACCGGTCCGGGAGGCGCGCGGCGTCTCCCGGACCGAGCGTGCGTACGCTCCTCGCGCGCGGGGGCTGCGCCGCGCCCCGCCGCGGGACGGTTTCCGGCGCGCCGCAGAATGGCCGAATGACGCCTCTCCCAGGGGCGATCGGCGGAGGCCCGGCGAAGATCGCCGAGGCTCCCCGGCCCGGACGGCGATCGCCGGCCGCGGGAGGGAATTTTGGCCACCCGGCTCATGCCAGGGGCGCATGCGCGTCCTCACACGTGCCACCGTCCCCCCTCCTGTGCGCCGTTGTCGTGGCAGCATGGTCCCGAACGGGCTTGGCTTGGACTGGCGGATTGCTCAGGGGCTCTGGAGGCGGCCGATGCGCTGGCTGGTGGGGTGGAGCAGTATCGCCGCGCACTTCGGCACGGTGGGCGCCGTGGATGCCGTCGACGACGTGGGCGACGGCGGCACGATCACGCCCGTGGGCTCCCAACTCCTGTGGGGCGACCCGGACCCGCTGTGGGCCGTCGGCGACTGGCGCCCCGACGAGGTGCGGGTCGTGTCCGTCGACCCCTTCAACCGCCTTGCCGTACTGGGCTGCTGCGGCGCCACGGACGACGAGCTGCGCCTCGGCATCGTCGCGGCGCGCGGCGGGGCGCTGCGCCACCTCACCGCGTGGCCCGGCAGCTACACCGCCGTCGCCCAGATCGGACGGCGGATCACCATCGCCGGCGACCTCGCGGGCGCTCGACCGGTCTTCTACACGCCGTGGGCCGGCGGCACCGCGTACGCGACGGCGGCGCTGCCGCTCGCCGACCTCATCGAGGCCCAGCTCGACGTCGGCCACCTGGCCGCCCTGCTGGCCTGCCCGGAGACGCCGGAGGCGCAGCGCGACTCGACGCCGTACGAGGGCGTCAAGCGCGTCCCGCCCGGCCACGCGCTGATCCTGCGCGAGGGCTCGCGCGAGATCACCGGCTACGAGCCGGTCGCCTCGCTGGCCGTCGCGGCGCCGCAGCGCGACCCGGAGCGCGCCGTCGAGGCCGTGCGGGACGCGCTCGTCGAAGCCGTCCGCACCCGGCTCACGGCCCCCCGGCACGCCCCCGAGGCTCCGCTGCCCGATCCGGGTCCGGTGCCCGGCATGGGACCCGCGGACCGGCGCGCCGCG
>NZ_JAKGCV010000677.1 GCF_021556455.1 Streptomyces fuscigenes
AGGGCCGCGCCCGCGGCCGTGCACCGCTCCAACGCCGCGTCCAGGGCCGCCGCGTCCTCCAGGTGGAAGACGACGGCAGCCGCGTCCTGGGCGCCGCCGCCCGGCGCGGGCGCGGGCAGGCCGTCCGTACCCAGCGCGGAGGCCATGAAGCGGCGGTCGAACAGCGCGAACGCGGTCACCCCGCGCGCGTCCCAGCTCGCGTAGCCCGCGTCCTCCGCGCCGGCCGCGAGCGCGGCGCCGGACAGCTCCGGCAGGACCTCGCGGTAGAAGCGGAAGCAGGCGGCGAAGTCGGTGACGAGCAGGCGGACGCAGGGCGGTTCGGGGGCCATGCCGGGTCCTCTCCGGTAGGAACGCGGGCCGCGGCCGGCGCTGCCCGCGGCTTGCCGCCGGGGCTCCGCCGTACCCAGCCGCCGGCGCGGCGACCGGCGTCCCGTGGCGACCGCCGTCAAGCGTCGGGCGGGCCCGGCGGCGGGGTCGGGGCCCCCGGCAGGCTGATCCGGGCCACCGTACCGCCGCCGTCCGCCGGATCGAGCGTGATCTCGCCGCCCGCCTGCTGGAGCGTGCGCGCGACGATCGCGAGCCCGAGGCCGGAGCCCGGCAGCGAGCGCGCGGACGGGGAGCGCCAGAAGCGCTCGAAGACGTGCGGCAGGTCCTCGGCCGGGATGCCGGGCCCGTGGTCGCGGACGGTCAGCACTCCGCGCTCGTCGAGGCGCACCTCGACGGTGCCGCCGGACGGGCTGAACTTGACGGCGTTGTCGAGGACGTTGACCACCGCGCGCTCCAGCGTCGCGGGCTCCGCCCGCACGTACCACTCGGCGGTGGTGGCGTCGATCGCGAGGTCGGGGCCGCGCAACCGGGCCCGGCGCAGGGCGTGCTCCACCACCTCGTGCAGGGCGACGACCTGCACCTGCCCCGGCGCGAGGGCGTCGGGCCTGGACAGCTCCTGGAGGTCGCCGATCAGCGCGGCCAGCTCCGACATCTGCGCCTTCACCGACGCCATGAGCGCGCGGCGGTCGTCGGGCGGGATCGCCCGGCCCGTCTCCTCGCTGCGCGCCAGCAGTTCGATGTTGGTGCGCAGCGACGTGAGCGGGGTGCGCAACTCGTGGCCCGCGTCGGCGATCAGCTGGGACTGGCGGTCCCGGGACGAGGCCAGCGCGGCCGTCATCGAGTTGAACGACCGCGACAGCCGGGCGATCTCGTCCTCCCCGTCGACGGGGATGCGGACGCTGAGGTCCTCCGTGCGGGCCACGAGCTCGACGGCCCGTGTGAGCCCGTCCACGGGCCGCAGCCCGGTCCGCGCGATCCACAGGCCCGCGGCGCCCGCGCCCAGCACGCCGACCCCGGCGACGACCGTGAGCAGCAGCGCGAGCCGGTTGAGGGAGGTCTGGATCTCGTCGACGGGGCGGGAGATGGTGACGGCGACGGGTTGGGGGAACGATCCGGGCGGGCCGATGCGGATGCTCTGGAGCCGTGTGTGCACCTGGACCTGCTGGCCCTTGTCCGTGGTGCTCGTGTGCACCGGTGACTCCTCGGACGGCGACTCGTGCCGGGCCACCGCCACGTCCTGCGGCTGCACCTTCACCGGGCGCGAACCGACCGCGACGCAGCGCGTGCCGTCCGGCGACACCACCTGGAAGTACGCGAACGCCTGCTCCGACGAGTCGGTGCCCCCCCTGCTCGAGGACGACGAATCGCTGCTCTGGTCGCACGCGTCGATCGCGCTGGCGATCTGGCTGCTCGGGGCCGTGCTGTTGCGCAGCGAGTTGTCGAGCTCGTTGCGCAGCTGGCTGCGGGTGAGCAGCCAGCTGGCGACGGCGACGACGGTGACCGCGATCGCGACCGCCGCGGCGACCAGGAGCGCCATGCGGGAGCGGATCGGCAGGGCGCCGAAGCGCCGCACCGGGGCCGTCAGCCGGATGGCGAGGGTCCTGGGGTCGCCGCCGCGCCGCTCGGCGGCGCCGGGTGCCTCACGGCGGGAGCCGCCGACGCCCTCGCTGTCGTCGGCGCCCGCGCCGGGGTC
>NZ_JAKGCV010000678.1 GCF_021556455.1 Streptomyces fuscigenes
CCTCGTGTGGCGCTGCCCCTCGCGGGTGCGCGCGCTCGCGGTGACCGCGTCCGGGCGCCCGGTGGCGCTGGCCGGCACTTCGGCCGGGCACAGCGTGGAGCCGCCGCGCCCGTGGTGGGCGGACGAGGGGACACCGGTCTTCCCCGGCCAGGACCTGGAGTGCGAGCGGGTGCTGCTCGCCGACGCGCGGGCGCTCGGCGCGCCCCGGCTGCTGGCCGCGACCGGCGAGCGGATCCTCTTCGCGGTGACGGTGGCCGGCGAGGTCGCCCTGTACGAGGGCGGCGAGGGCGCCGCGGCCCGCCGCGTCAGCCCGCAGGGCCGCTCGGTCGCCGACTTCGCCGTCTCGCCCGACGGACACGTCGCGCTGTGCCTGGAATCGGCGACCGAGCCGGTCGAGCTGTACCTCGCGGGCAGGCGCGCCTCCCGCCTCAACGCCGCCTGGACGGCGCGGGCGCGGCCGGTCGCACCCGAGTCCCTCACCGCGACCTCCGCCGACGGCCTCACCGTGCACGGGCTGCTCTACCGCTCGCCGCACGCGCGGCCGGGCGGCGGGGACGTCCTGCTGCGGGTGCACGGCGGCCCGCACATGACGTACGGCAACGCCTTCGACCTGGAGACGCAGGCGTACGCGGCCGCCGGGTTCCACGTCCTGCTCCCGGAGGTGCGCGGCAGCGCGGGCCGCGGCACCGCGTTCCGGGCCCTGAGCGTCGGAGCCTGGGGCCGGGGAGATTTCGACGACCTGACGGCCTTCGCCGACCTGGCCGTGTCGAGCGGGCTCGCCGCGCCGGACCGGCTCTACCTCACCGGCGGCAGCTACGGCGGCTACCTCACCAACTGGGCGCTGACGCGGACGGGCCGCTTCCGGGCGGCCGTGTCCGAGCGGTCCGTGTCCCACGTGGCGTCAAAGTACGGCACGTCCGACAACGGATTCACCGTCAACCGCCACGAGTTCGGCGGCACGGACCTCTACGACGCCCGCAGCGCGGCCCTGCTGTGGGAGCGCTCGCCGCTCGCGCACGCGGCGTCGGTGACCACGCCCCTGCTGCTCGTCCACGGCGAGGCCGACGAGCGCTGTCCCATCGAGCAGTCCGAGGAGTTCTACGCCGCGCTGCGCCGCCGAGGCCACGAGGTGGTGTTCGCCCGGTACCCGAACGCGTCCCACGGTTTCGCGACCTCGGGCCGCCCCGACCACCGCCTGCACCGGCTCGGGCTGATCCTCGACTGGCTCAGGACCCACGCGGCGGACGCCGAGGGCCCGGACCCGGCGGGGGAGCGGGCCGGGGCGGTGACCGGTACCACCGGGACGGGCGGGACGGCGGGGGAGCGGGGGGACGCGTAGGGCGTAGGGCGTACGGGGCAGGTACGGCCGGGGTGTGTTCCGGTCGGCCCGCCGCGCCCTCGGACCGCCCCGGCACGGCGTCCGGAGGCGCCCCGGACCCGTCAGCCCGCCGCGTAGCAGTGCAGGGTCACCGGGTCGCCGGGCCCCCACTGCTGCGCGACCGTGCCCAGTTCCCGCCAGCCGAGCCGCTCGTAGAGCGCGCGCGCCGACGTGTCCGACGCCAGCACGTCCAGTACGGGGTGCAGCCCCGCGCCGCGCGCCGCGTCCACGGCGGAGGCCAGCAGGCGCGCGCCGCCGGCCCGGCCCCGGTCGCCGGGCGCGACGAAGAGGCGGCCGACGACCGCCGTGGCGGACGGATCGCCCCCGGACCGCCGGCCCCACAGGCGGGGCGCCCCGTCGTCGGCGGTCGCCCGGGAGAGGCCCACGTGCCCGGCGACGGCGCCGCCGCCGTCCACCGCCACCCAGGCGGCCCGCAGTTCCGGCGGCGAGAGCCAGCCGACCGGATCGGCGGGCCAGTTCATCGGGTACGCGCTGTGCGCGTGCACCTCGGCGAGCACCCGCGCGCACGGCGCGAGGTCGGCGGCGCCCCGGGGGCGCACCGAGAGGGGCTCGGCGCCGGGGGTGCGGGGGGTGCCGGGACTGGCGGGGCCGGGGGCGTGGGAGCGCATCGGCG
>NZ_JAKGCV010000679.1 GCF_021556455.1 Streptomyces fuscigenes
GAGGCTGCCCGTCGGTGGCGGTGTGCGGCGGCCGCACCTCGTCCGAGGCCGTACGGGACGGGGCCGGCACGGTGTCGGTCGCTGCGTCGCCCTGCGTCCCGTTCCGGTCGTGCAGGGGGTCGAAGGCCGAGGCGCCGTCGTCGAGCGGCGGCTCGGCGGGGCGGCCGCCGTCGCCGTCCTGGCGCGCCGGGGCCGTCGCCGGCGCCGTGTCCGGCTCGTCGATGCCGGCTGCGGCGCGGATGTCGGACACCGTGGCACCCGAATCCCCGGCGTGGGCGGTGGCGGCCGCCGCCAGGACCTGCCCCACCTGCTCCGGGGTCGGCGCGGTGTCCTCGGGCAGGCCGAACACGTCGCGGGTGATGCGGTCCAGGACCTCCGGCGTCATACGGCCGCCGGTGTGCAGGGCGGACGAGCCGTCGGGGCCCGGGTTCCAGCGCAGCCGGTCGAGGGCGGCGAGCGACCGCAGCGCCTCGTGGTGCGCGGCCGTGTCCGCCTCGATGCCGGTGCCGAAGGTGCCGCGCAGGGTCCGCACGTACTGGAGCGTCCGCATCGACGTCCACGGGTCGGCCGGTCCTTCGCCCTCGTGCAGCCCCGCGGCGCGCGCGAGGGCGTCGAGCGAGTCGCCGTGCGGCTCGGGCGTGAAGGTCCGCCAAGTGCCGGGGCGGTTCTGGGCGTCCGCGAAGAGGACGTGCTGCAGGGCGCCGTCGCGGTCACGCACGGTGCCGGACGGGGTGGTCGGTGCGTGGACGACGCGTCCCGTGACGTTGGCGACGTGCTGCGCCACGGACAGCCCGCCGTGCTCGGGCGAGGCACCGGTCGTGCAGGACAGCAGGACGAGAGGCTTGTCGGCGTCGCCCAGCGCCTCCGCGTTGCGCGCGAGGTAGCGGCCGAGTTCCCGGCCGCTCACACGGACGACCCGCCCGTCGCCCAGGACCAGTTCGACGTGGTTCGAGGCGCCGTGCGACGCGAAGAACGTGACCGAGGAGTCGTGCCACGGCACTTCCTGCGGCTTGGTGGTGAACCTGCTGCCCTCACGCTGCTCCAAGGCCGTGTGCCCACGGAACGTGCTCGTGGACAGCAGCACGGGGATGCGGTCGGCCCGACTGGCCCAGTCCTCGGGCCGGTAGCTGCCGAGACCCTCGGGGACGTGCCCCTCGCCCCGGGTGAGGGGGCCCATGTTGAGCAGGCCGTCCGGCGCCGCCGTCTCGTCGAGCGTCCGGATGGCGATGCCGTCGTGCTCCTCGCGGTGCCACTGCGTGAGCCCCTGGCGGTCGCCGGTCGGCGCGTCGCCGCGAGTGGCCTGGTCGGCCAGGCGCTGTCCGGTGACCAGGGTGGTGCCTGCCTGCTCGATCCGCTTCAGTCCGGCGACGAGCGACTCGATGGCGGCGGGGCGGCGCGTGCCGGACGGGAAGACCCGGCGGATGTCGTCCAGGGCGCTGGACGCGTGGCCGCGGTAGACGTCGAGCCCCCGGCCGAGGGACGCGCTGTCGCCGACCTTGAAGGCGTAGTCGGACAGCACGGCCTTGCGCGCCGCGTCGAGGCGGCCGAGCGCCGCCCGCGCCGCCGCGTCGTGCCGGCCCACGGCCGCGAACGCCTTGTTCAGGTCGAGGTGTTCGAAGCCGGCGCGGACGCGGCTGCGGATGCCCATGAGGACGCGCCGGTTCTCCAGCGCGTCGATGGCGGCGGCGCGGCGCTCCCCACGGAACAGAGGCGCCTCGGGATTGAGGGTGTACTCCGCGGGACGCGACGGAGCACCCTGGCGGATGCGGTCGTCGAACGACTCGTAGATGACCTCCGCCATCCGCGCCTGATTCGCCCACGGCAACACGTAATCGTTGACGAACTCATTGAGCGTACGGTCGCGTTCGGCAGGATTACGCAGGTCGCGACCGCGCAGCTCACCCGGCGCGTGGTCCTTGAAGAACTTGTCCACGAACTGCGGACGCTGCAACACCTCACCCGGCTCCAGCAGATGCCGATTGCGGTAATGCGCCGCCACCACC
>NZ_JAKGCV010000067.1 GCF_021556455.1 Streptomyces fuscigenes
CGGGCGCCGGTCCGGCCAGCGCGCCGCGTCCCAGCCGTGGCCGAGCAGGATGCGGTCGGCGGGGCGGCTCGCCGCGTGGGCCCGGATCCGCGCCAGGGCGTCGGCGAGGTCGCGGGCGCCGGACAGGTCGAGGCCGGTCAGCGCCAGGCCGGTGGCGGTGGTGTGCACGTGCGCGTCCGTGAACGCGGGCGTGACGAGCGCGCCGTCGAGGTCCACGACCTCGTCCACGTTCGCGGCGAAGGAGTCGGCCGCACCCTCGGAGCCGACCCAGGCGACGTGCCCGCGTTCCACCACCATCGCGGTGGCGAAGGGGTCGGCGGGACTGTGGACCTCGCCGCGGCGCAGCAGCACGGTGCGGGATCCGCTCTCGGGGGCGGTGCTGGGGTTCATGCGTACCAGTCTCGCCCCCCGCCGCCCGCGCTCAGACCCGGGGCGGCCGCGACTCGTAGGGGGTGGACAGCACGACGGTGGTCCGGGTGGAGACGCCCGCGAGCGTGCGGATCCGGGCGAGCAGGTCCTCCAGCTCCACCGGGGCGGAGACCCGCACCTTGAGGATGTAGTTCTCGTCGCCCGCGACGCTGTGGCACGCCTCGATCTCGTCGATGCCGGAAAGGCGCTCGGCGATGTCGTCCGGGGCGCTCGGGTCGAACGGCTTGACCGAGATGAACGCGGTCAGCGGCAGGCCCACCGCCTCCGGGTCGACGACGGCCGCGTACCCGCGGATCACGCCGCGCTGTTCGAGCCGGCGGACCCGCTGATGCACGGCCGACGTGGACAGGCCCGTGGCCTTGCCCAGGTCGGTGTAGCTCATCCGGCCGTCCTTGACGAGCAACTCCACGATCCGACGATCCAGCTCCTCCATGCGGATCAACCTATTCCCCCAGGTCGCTCCTGGCACAGCCGGACGGGAAGTGCAATGATCCACAGGCTTCCCCTGTGACGAAGACCACAGGTGCGTCGAGGGCTCGTTCGAGGCCTCGCGGTTACCTGGCGCGCGCGGCGGGAAATGCTTGCTGTGGTCGAGACCACACGAACCTGGTCGGCCCACCCGAGGGGGAATGACTCCACATGCAGAGCCTCAAGCGCACCGGCACGTCCGCTTCCGCGCAGTTCGATCTCGACGTCCCGGCCCACGAGGACGGCGAGTTCGACGACACCTTCGAGATGTACCGGGTCATCTGCCCCGCGTGCACCCAGCCGATCGCGCTCCTGGCGGACGAGGACACCCTCCCGGAGCACGCGCTGTGCCCCACCCGCTGGAACCCGTTCGTGCTGTCCGTCTGCTCCGGCACGGGCACCGCGGCCGCCGACGCCCGCCCCGCGGACACGGCCGGCGCCCACGAGCAGGACGCGGGGCTGCTGCTGACGCTCCCCCAGGGACTCGACTGGCGCACCCAGCCCTTCTCCCACGTCGGCGGGCCGGGCTCGCGTCCTGTCGCGGCGAGGCACCGTACGGCCGCCTGACGCGGGGCCGGGAGACCGACGCGGGGCGCGCCGCGAGCACGCGCCCCACTCCGGCATCCGGCATCCGGCATCCGGCATCCGGCATCCGGCATCCGGCATCCGGCATCCGGCGATCATGGGGCGGGCCTCAGGGGCCCGCCGGCGCCCGTTCGCGGCTTCCGTGGGACGGGAATGCGCACGAGGGCTGACAGGCCCTCACAGGCGCCCCTGACGCCTGAGGCTCATGGGGCGTGAGAGACGCACACGCCTCCGTGCCCGCCGCCCGCGGCGCGGGCAGGGCGGATCCGGCGCCTAAGGGACCTGCGGTGGCTCCGGAGCCTGCGGGGCATCCGCGTCCTCCGGGGCCTGCGGGTCATCCGCGCCCTCCGGCGCCTGCGGGTCATCCGCGCTCTCCGGGGCGAGCGGGGCGGCCGTCGCGTAGGGGGCGTCGGGGTCCTGCCGCGTGTCCTGACGGCCCGTGAACGGGCGCCAGTCGGGGTCGGGCGGCGGGGACGGGCACTCCGGGGCGAACTCCTCGATCGTGTCCAGCGTGTGCCGCAGCATCCGCACGAGCAGGTCGCGCGGGATCTCCAGCACGAGCTCCTGGTGGCCGAGCCATTCGAGGGTGAGCCACTCCACGCTGCTCAGCCAGCCGAGCAGGGCCAGCCGGGCGATCGGAGGCATGTCCTGGTGGCCGTAGGCACCCTGCGCGAGGGTGAGGACGAGCCCCTCCCGTACGGCGTCGCGAATGGCCTGCACCTGGGTGTCGAACCCCACACCGCCGTTGATGATCGTGCGGTAGGCCGACTCGTTCTCCTGCGCGAAGCGGAGGTACGCCTCGACCGTGCGCTGCACCCGGACGGTGCGCGGCAGTCCGGGGTCGCTGGCGGCGAGGGTCACGAGTTCGTGCACCGAGTCCTCGACGATGGCGAGGTAGTAGCCGCGCTTGTTCTTGAAGTAGTAGTAGATCAAGCCCTTGGCGACGCCCGCGTGGCTCGCGATGTCGTCCATCGACAGGGCGTCGTACGACGTCTTCGCGAACAACTTCCGGCCGGTCGCGATGAGTTCGCTCCGCCGCAGCTGCGATCGTTCCGAAGCGCCGCTCTGGCGGCCACCGTTCACCCTCGCGCCCTGCCCTCCGGCTGTCACGGAACGGCAGTATGTCAGAGGTCCCGGTCCCCGCACGCCCACGGGGGTTACCGTGGGACACCGCAGGTCGCACGGGACGCGGACCGGGCGCCGCGGACCGGCCGCGGCACCCCGCGGTCGCGTCCCCCGGGCCGCCGGGGCCCGCGGGACGCGACCGGACGCGACCGGACGCGTCAGAGCAGACCGAACGACTTCAGCGCCCGCTCCTGCGCCTTCGTCGGACGCGGCGGCCAGTAGACGTACACCACGCCGCCCGAGCCGGAGGAGACCCCTCCGGTGGCGTTGTAGCGCTTGGTGCGCAGCCAGATGGTCTCGAACTCGGCCCGCTTGTAGACGTTGCGGACGGCCGCGTCGTCCTGCGAGGCGGGGTCGTTCGCGACCACGTCGCCGTCCGCGGTGAAGCCCGCGATGGCCATCAGGTGGCCGGAGGTCCCGTAGCCCGCGCCGGTCAGCTCGGAGGCGAGGAACGACTGCGAGGTGATGACCGGGATGCCCGCGGCGACGAGCGTCTCGATGTCGGTGAGCGAACCGAGCCTGGTGACGGCCGCGTTCATGCCGCGGCTCGCCGCGTAGGCCGCGTTGAAGGGCCAGTTGCCGCAGCCCTCGTACTGGTAGTCGTACGTGCAGCGGGCCGCGTGGTCGACCTGCGGGTCGGCGTACGAGGGGTCGACCCAGGCCGTTTCGGCGCGCGTCGGGCCGTGCCCCCAGTAGTCGAGGACCATCGAGGAGGAGGTGGGGCTGCACCAGGCCTCGCCGCCGTTGTCGTACTGGGGGTACTGGCCCTTGTGGATGTCCTGCGAGTAGGCGGGCACGCGCAGTTCGCGGGCCGTGCCGGGCTTGGACGCGGGGACGGTGAAGCGGGCCGGGACCGCGGAGGCCATGGCCCCGAGGCGGCGCACGAGGGGCGTCAGCCGCGAGCCGGGGGAGCGGTAGAGCGTCAGGCGCAGCTGGTACGAGGGGACGCGCAGGGTGCCGGCCTCGTCGTCCAGCGCGAAGGTGTCCGTGGAGATGGAGGAGCGGCCGTCGGCCTGCCCGTCCAGCGAGGTGCGCCGGATGTCCGTGTCCCCGTCGCCGGCCGTCCAGCGGCCCATCACGTACCAGGGGGTGAGCGTGCCGTCCGAGTAGCGGCCCTGGAGCTCGACCTGAAGCCAGGTGCCCGCCGGGGTGTCGGCGTTCCAGTGGGCGACGATCTCCGTGGCGGGGACCGAGGAGTGGTGGACCGGGCCGGTCCAGGTGGCGTACTCCCACGTGGCGGTGGTGCCGGTGTGCGGGTCCTGGTAGTCGGTGCGGCCCACGGCCTTGTCGATGACGAGCCCGGCGACGGGTCCCGGCACGCTCCGCACACCGTGGCCGGTGCCCGCCCGCCAGTCCTGGTGGCCGGCCCAGAACGCGTTGTCCACGAGGGACCCGGTGGCGCGGCCCGGGCGGGAGCCGGCGGCCTTCGCGGCGGGGGCGGCGAGGGCGGGAGCGGCGGACGCGGCACCGGTGCCCGCCGCGGCTGCCACCGCGACCGCGGCGGTGAGGACGGTTCTGCGCGAACTGTGCATGGTCATACGACTCCTGTCAGGAGTTGGTACGGGAACAGCGGGTGTCGAATGGTCGAGCGGCACTGCTCGCCGCCCACTATTGCGCCTCCAACCGGCCGCGTGCCACACATCGGCGCCGACTCGCCCGTACCTTTATTGGTCTCGACCAGTGGCGCCGCCTGCGACGACGCCCGCGCGCGGCCGCCGGGCGACGCCTCGCACGTACGCTGTCGGGATGGACGATCTGCCCGCCGTCGCGGCCCTGCTGGCCGCCGCGCCGCCCTCCTGCGGGCCCGTGCGGCTGGTGGCCGTGGACGGTCACGCGGGCTCCGGGAAGAGCACCTTCGCGGGCCGGCTCGCCGCGGCGCTCGGCGGGGCCCCGGTACTGCGGCTGGACGACGTCGCCACGCACGAGGAGCTGTTCGCGTGGCTGCCGCGCCTGCGCACCGAGGTGCTGGAGCCGCTCAGCCGCGGCCTGCCGGCGCTCTACGCCCCCTACGACTGGACGCTGCGCCGGTTCGGTGCGCCGCGCACGCTGGCGCCCGCGCCGGTCGTCGTCGTCGAAGGCGTGGGGGCGGGGCGGGCGGGGCTGCGCCCGCACCTGGCCGCGCTGCTGTGGATGGAGCGGGACGCGCGGGGCTCCTGGGAACGCGGCCGGCGGCGGGACGGGCCGGCCCTGGCCGGCTTCTGGGACGGCTGGACCCGCGCCGAGAGCGATCATTTCGCCGCCGACCCCTCCCGCCCCTTCGCCGACGCCCTGGTGCGGGAGAAATCCGAGGGAAACGAGGGATACGAGGTGACGCCGGTGGGCGCCGGGACGCCGCTTTCCGCCCCTCAGGGGCCGCATCCGCCGCCCCGACGTCACGCGCCGTGATCGCCGGTCGCCGGTGCGCGACGCCCGCGGCGCGGGTCCGGCCGGCGGCCCGACCCGGCTTGACCGGGAGCCACCGCTGGTCTTACGTTCTGAATGTGCGGCTTTTACTCGGCCGCCCGAGACGCGAAGCCCCCGGTCGTTCCCCCGTGACCGGGGGCTTCGTTCTGCCCCGCCCCGGCTCCGGGCCCCTCCCGCACGCTCCACCACCCCCCGTTTTACTCACGCTGAGTGAGCGTCCGCCGGTCTCCCCGTGACCGCCGCCGACCCGGGTAGGCCCCCCACCTGCACGGGTACGATGCACTGCGGTGCGGTCAATTTCCGTCCGCCAAGAGGTGGTTCGGCAGCGGCCGACGGGCAACCGCCCGCCGGGACACCACGGGGCACGGTGTGTGTGGGGGACGTGGATGGACATCGGCTCGCTCGGCACGGCGGCCCCGGCCGACCTCGCATGGGTGCGCGCCGTCGACGCGTACACGATGGGCGCGTACCAGCAGGCCGAGGAGGAGTTCCGGACGGCTGTGGCGCTGGATCCGGGGATGGCCGACGGCTGGCTCGGACTGCACGCCCTGCGCGTCGACACCTCCACCGCGCTGCTGCGCATGTACGCGGGCCGCGACCGCTTCGGCGAGCAGCGCGCCCGGCACGGCCGCACCCTCAACTCCTGGTACTGGCTGGGCTGGTGGGTCCAGCCGATCCTGGAGACCGGACGCGATCTGCTGCTCGCCCACGCCTCGCACTGGCTGGACGGCCGCCGCGTCCCCGAACTCGACCACGCGCTCGCCGGACTGCCGCCCGCCGACACCGACGCGCAGGTCCGCTTCCTGCACGCCTGCCGCGCCTACCTCGTCAAGGACTGGGAACTGCTGGCGCGCTGCACGGACTCCCTGCTCGACGACCCGCAACTGGGCACCGAGGCGGGCCTGTTCGGTGGCATGGCACGCATCAGGCTGGAGATGTACGGACAGGCGGAGCCGCTGCTCGCCACGGCCCTGATGCGGTGCAGGAGCGAGCAGCCGCAGCGCAAGGAGCTGCGGTACTGGCTGGCGCGCGCCCACGAGGGCACGGGCCGCACCGCGGCGGCCCTGCCGCTGTACCGGGCCGTGCACCGGCTCGACCCGTCGTTCATGGACACCGCCGCACGGCTCGCGGCCATCGCCGACGCGGACGGCTACGAGGGCCCGGACCCGGCCTACGCGGACCCGTTCGACCTCGCCGACCCGGCCGGCGCGATACCGGTCGCGCTCGCCGGAGCCGGCGCGGACGCGCTGTCCGACGTCCAGGCGGAGCCCGACCCCGCCTACCCTGCGGATCCCCGCTTCGGCGGCCCGGTGCCCGGCGCGGCCGCTCCCGCGGGGCCCGTGCTCTTCCCCGACGAGATACGCGAGCGGACCGACCCGCCGCCGCGGCAGTCACCGGGCCCGGTCTTCCCCGATTCCCCGACGGACTCCGCACTGCTCGCCGAGGCCCTGGCCGAACTGGAGCGGATGGTCGGCCTCGAACCCGTCAAGCGCCAGGTCAGGGCGCTGTCGGCGCAGTTGAACATGGCACGGCTGCGGGCCGGTGAGGGGCTACCCGTCCAGCCGCCGAAGCGGCACTTCGTCTTCCTGGGCCCCTCGGGCACCGGGAAGACCACCGTGGCCCGGATACTCGGGCGGGTCTTCTACGCACTGGGGCTGCTCGGCGGCGACCACCTGGTGGAGGCGCAACGCGCCGACCTGGTGGGCGAGTTCCTCGGCCAGACTGCCGTCAAGGCGAACGAGCTGATCGACTCGGCCATCGGCGGTGTCCTCTTCGTCGACGAGGCGTACAGCCTGTCCAACGCCGGGTACAGCAAGGGCGACGCCTACGGCGAGGAGGCCCTGCAGGTGCTGCTGAAGCGGGCCGAGGACAACCGGGACAACCTGGTCGTGATCCTCGCGGGCTACCCGGAGGGCATGGAGCGGCTGTTCGAGGCGAACCCGGGGCTTTCCTCGCGCTTCACGACGCGGGTCGACTTCCCGAGCTACCGGCCGCTGGAACTGACGGCCATCGGGCAGGTCCTGGCGGCCGAGGGCGGCGACGTCTGGGACGAGGAGGCCCTCGACGAGCTGCGCTCCATCAGCCTGCACGTGGTCGACCAGGGCTGGATCGACGAGCTGGGCAACGGCCGCTTCCTGCGGACCCTTTACGAGAAGAGCTGCGCGTACCGCGACCTGCGCCTCGCGGGCTACCCCGGCACGCCGGGCCGCGACGACCTCGCGACGCTGCGGCTCCCCGACCTGATGCAGGCCTACGGCGAGGCCCTGTCGGGCCGGGGCCGCGCCCGGCCCCAGGACGAACAGTCCGGCTGAGGGGGCGGGCGCCCCTGCGGAGGGGCGGGCGCGGGCCCGCACGCGCGGGGCGGCCGGGCATCCACGGGCCGGGAGACCCGGTGGCCGGCCCCGCGCGAGGCGGGGCCGGCCGCCGTCGTCACGGGCGGGGGCTCAGCGCCAGGTCCGTGCCGGCGTCCGACGGGGCGTCCTGCGGCGGGAGGGCCGGGGCCGCGTCCCGGTGGGACGGGTCGCGCACCTCGCCCACGAGCGTCTCCAGCACGTCCTCCAGCGCGACGAGGCCGACGATCCGGCCCGACGCGTCGGCGACCTGCGCGAGGTGCGTGGCCGCCCGGCGCATCACGGTGAGCGCGTCGTCCAGCGGGAGTTCCGCGCGCAGCGTGGTCATGTGCCGCCACAGGTGCTGCGGCACGGCGCGCTCGCGCGCCTCCAGGTCGAGGACGTCCTTGACGTGCAGGTAGCCCATGAACGCGCCGCCCGCCGCGCAGACCGGGAAGCGCGAGTAGCCGGTGCGCACGGTCAGCTCCTCGATCTCCCGGGGTGTGACGGACGTGCTGACCGTGATCAGGCCCGCGCGGGTGAGCAGCACGTCCGTGACGGGCCTGCTGCCGAGTTCGAGGGCGTCCTCCAGCTGCTCCTGCGCCTCCGGTTCGAGGAGGCCCGCCTGCCCGGAGTCCTCCACCAGGCGGCCGAGCTGGACGCTGGTGTAGACGGCGTCGATCTCGTCCTTGGGCTCGACGCGGAAGAGCCGCAGCACGAACCGCGCGCACGCGCCCAGCGCGACCGTGACCGGGCGGCAGGGGCGGGCGAACGCGACGAGCCAGGGGCTCAGGTAGAGGGCGGCCTTGTCCGGCGCCGCCATGGCGAGGTTCTTCGGGACCATCTCACCGATCACGAGGTGCAGGAAGGACACCAGCACCAGGGCGATCGCGTAGCCGACCGGATGCACGAACCCGTCGGGCAGGTGGGCCGCGGCGAAGGCCGGTTCGAGGAGGTGGGCCACGGTCGGCTCGGCGACCGCGCCGAGCGTCAGCGAGCAGACGGTGACGCCGAACTGCGCGGCGGCCATCATCTGCGGCAGGTTCTCCAGCCCGTACAGGGTCCGGCGGGCGCGGGCCGAGCCCTGGCGCGCGTACGGCTCGATCTGGCTGCGGCGGACCGACACGAGGGAGAACTCGGCGGCCACGAAGAAGCCGTTCGCCAGGACCAGGAGAAGGGCGCAGATCAGCTGGAGGACGGTCATCGCCTGCCTCCCGCACTCGCGCCGGCGCCGGCCTTCGCGGGCGAGCCGCTGGAGCGCCTGCCGCCGGGGGTGGACGCCGCGCCGGGACGCGCCGCCGCGCGGGGCGCGCCGTCGCCCCCGGAGTGGGCGGAGCCCTCGGCGGGCCGGTCGTCGCGGGAGCCGTCCGGTATCGGCGGGGCCCCGGTGCGGACGATCCGCACGCGCTCCGCGCGGTAGCGGTCCACCTGGCGCACCACGAGGCGCCAGCCGGGCAGTTCCACGCGGTCCCCGGGGACGGGGATGCGGCCCAGCAGGTCGGCGACCAGGCCGGCCAGCGTCTCGTAGGGGCCCTCGGGCGCCTCCAGGCCGATGCGGCGCAGGGTGAAGACCCGGGTGCTGCCGTCCACCTCCCAGGCGGGGCGGGTGTCCTCGGCCGCCACCTGGACGATCTCGGGGCGGGCGTCTCCCTCGTCGTCGTGCTCGTCGCGGACCTCGCCGACGAGTTCCTCGACGATGTCCTCGATCGTGACGACACCGGCGGTGCCGCCGTACTCGTCGACGACGACGGCTATCGGCTGCTCCGTGCGCAGCCGGGCGAGGAGCTGCCGCGCGGGCAGCGTCTCGGGGACCAGCAGCGCGGGTATGGCGATGCGGGAGACGGGCGTGTGCAGCCGCCGGTGGTCGGGCACGGCGAGCGCGTCCTTCAGGTGGACCATGCCGGCGATCTCGTCGATGCGCTCCCGGTAGACGGGGAAGCGCGAGAGGCCGGTGGCCCGCGTCAGATTGACGACGTCGGCCGCGGTCGCGTGCGTCTGGAGCGCGCTGACCTTCACGCGCGGGGTCATCACGTGCTGCGCGGTCAGCCCGCCGAGGGCGACCGTGCGCACGAACAGGTCCGCCGTGTCCTGCTCCAGCGTTCCCGCCCGCGCCGAGTGGCGGGCGAGGGAGACCAGCTCGCCGGGGGTGCGCGCGGAGGCCAGCTCGTCGGCCGGCTCGACGCCCAGCGTGCGCACGATGCGGTTGGCGACCGTCGTGAGGACGGCGATCACGGGCCTGAACAGCAGCGTGAAGCGGTGCTGCGGGCCGGCCACGAACCGGGCGACCTGGAGGGGCTTGGAGACCGCCCAGTTCTTGGGGACGAGTTCCCCGATGACCATCTGGGCGCCGGAGGCGATGAGCATGCCGAGCACGACGGCGATCGCGTCGACCGCCCCGCCGGGCAGGCCGGTCGCGGACAGCGGCGGGCCGAGCAGGTCGTCGAGGGCGGGCTCGGCGAGCATGCCGACGACGAGCGAGGTGACGGTGATGCCGAGCTGGGTGCCGGAGAGCTGGAAGGACAGCTCGCGCACGGCCTTGACGACGACCGAGGCGCGCCGGTCGCCGGCCGCGGCGGCGCGCTCGGCGTCCGCCCGCTCCACCGTGACGAGGCCGAACTCGGCGGCCACGAAGAAGCCGTTGGCGAGGATCAGGACGAGTGCCGCGGCGAGCAGCAGCAGGGGGACGATCATGCCGCCGCCTCCCGGGAGGGGGCGGCGCAGGTACTACCGGACGTTCCGTCCATTGCTGGAGGGAGTCACTCCTTGATTCGGAAGGATGCCCCGCGGGCCGGATCCGGCCGCGGAGTGCGGGGCGGGGCGCTCCTGGCGCCCCGCATCACAGGGTAGTCAAGAGGCGGCCGTGGAGGGCATGCCCGGGCGGGTGCCGCCGCCGGCCGTTCAGAACGGGCCGCCGGACTCCGTTCCGGTGCCGTGCGCGTCGACGAGGGCGCGCAGCGCCAGGGCGTCCCTGATGGCGCTCTGCCGTGCGATACCGGGCTGGATGCCCATCACGGGCAGGCTCGTGCCGTCGCTGAGGTCGAGGAAGACCCAGGGGTCCCCCTGCCGCAGATTGACCCTCAGGACCTCGGCCCAGGCCAGGCGCCTGACGTGTGTGAGGTTCACCACCGTCAGGGTGTCGGCCTCGGCGACGACCTTGGGCCGGCTCAGTACGGCGAGCACCGCGAGGAAGACCGCCGCGAGCACGACGAAGCTCATCTGCTCCCAGGGCGCGGCGCTGTCGAGCAGCAGCGCGACCACCGTGATGACCACGAACATGACGATGCCGACGCTCAGCGCCACGATCCGCGTCACGTGCGGGCGGAACGTCACCGGCAGGGCCGGGGCCTGCGGCCCGGCGGGTGCGGTGGGCATGCTGTCGCGGTCTTCCTCGGGGGGCGTGGTCGGCGGCATCGCTCGCTCGTTCCTCGGTGCGGTGGACTGCGGTCCCGGGCGCGGGACCTGCCTGCGGGCCCGCCCGCGGGTCGCGCGCCACGGGCCCTCGCGGGACCGTACCGCACGGGGGCCCGGGGCAGGGCCGTGGCACGACGGCGGCCCGCGACGGTGTCCGGGCCCTGGCGTCAGAGCCGGCAGGCGTGGATGGCGGTGGTGAGGATGGCGCGGGCGCCGAGGGCGTAGAGGTCGTCCATGATCCGCTGCGCGTCGACGGTGGGGACCATCGCGCGGACGGCGACCCAGCCCTCGTTGTGCAGCGGCGAGACCGTCGGGGACTCCAGGCCGGGCGTGAGGGCGACCGCGCGCTCCAGGTGCTCGGCGCGGCAGTCGTAGTCCATCATCACGTACGTGCGGGCCACCAGGACGCCCTGCAGGCGGCGCAGGAACTGGTCGACCTTCGGGTCCTCCCCGGCGCCGGTGCGGCGCACGACGACGGCCTCGGAGGTCATGATCGGCTCGCCGACGACCTCGAGGCCCGCGTTGCGCATCGAGGTGCCGGTCTCCACCACGTCGGCGATGACCTGGGCGACGCCGAGCTGGATGGCGGTCTCGACGGCGCCGTCGAGGTGCACGACGGACGCGTTGATACCGCTGTCCGCGAGGTGCTTGGCGACGATGCCCTCGTACGACGTGGCGATGGTCATCCCGCCGAAGTCCTCGAGGCCGTTCGCGGTGCCGGGCTTCGTGGCGTAGCGGAAGGTGGAGCGGGCGAAGCCGAGCGGCAGGATCGCCTCCGCGTCGGCGCCGGAGTCGACCAGCAGGTCCCGGCCGGTGATGCCGATGTCGAGGCGGCCGGAGCTCACGTAGATGGCGATGTCGCGGGGGCGCAGGTAGAAGAACTCGACGTCGTTGGCCGGGTCGACCAGGACGAGTTCCTTGGACTCCTTGCGCTGCCGGTAGCCCGCCTCATGGAGCATCGCCGACGCAGGCCCGGACAGTGAACCCTTGTTGGGGACGGCGATGCGCAGCATGTCAGACGCTTCCTTCGGTGCGGGGACTGGTGGGGCGCTGTCGGGGTGGTGCGGTGGTGGTGCCGGACGGTGCCCGGCGGGGGCAGGGCCCTGTCCGGTGGCGGCGCGGGGCGGTGCCCGGCGGGTGGTGCGGGGAGGGCCCGGCGGGGACGGCGCGGTGTGGTGCCGCCGACGGGGGCGCGGCGGCGCGGTGTGCCGGCGCGCGTGCGGGCCTGCCGGGCGTCCGCGCGCCCCCCGAGGTGTCGTGGGGGCGCGCGGGACGGACCGGCTCAGAGATGCGCGTACACGTCGTCGAGGGCGATGCCGCGCGCGACCATCATGACCTGCACGTGGTAGAGGAGCTGCGAGATCTCCTCGGCGGCGGCCTCCTTGCCCTCGTGCTCGGCGGCCATCCACACCTCGGCGGCCTCCTCGACGACCTTCTTGCCGATGGCATGGACGCCCTTGCCCACCAGCTCGGCGGTGCGCGAGGTGGCGGGGTCGCCGTGGGCTGCCTTGTGCTGGAGCTCGGTGAAGAGCTCCTCGAACGTCTTCTTGGACATGGTGCGGCTCACTCTATCGGGACGCGCCCGACGCCTGCCGCCAGGGTTCCGCGACGGTCCGCAGGATCGTCGCCGTGGCGACCGCGGCGGTGACCGCCTCGTGGCCCTTGTCCTCCGTGGAGCCCTCCAGGCCCGCACGGTCCAGCGCCTGCTGCTCGGTGTCGCACGTCAGCACGCCGAAGCCGACGGGGACGCCGGTGTCCACGGAGACCTGGGTGAGGCCCTGCGTGACGCCCTGGCACACATAATCGAAGTGCGGGGTGCCGCCCCTGATGACGACGCCGAGCGCCACGACCGCGTCGTAGCCGCGCTCGGCGACGGCCTTGGCGACGACGGGCAGCTCGAAGCTGCCGGGGACCCTGAGCAGGGTCGGCTCCTCGATGCCCAGCTCGTGCAGGGCGCGCACCGCGCCGTCGACGAGGCCGTCCATCACTTTCTCGTGCCAGCTGGCCGCGATCACGGCGACCCGCAGGTCCCCACAGTTCTTGACGGTCAGTTCGGGCGCGCCCTTGCCGCTCACTTCTCTCCCTGGGTGTTCTCGGTCTCGATGGTTGTGCGGAACATGTGGTGCCTCATGACGCTCCGGGCCGGGCCGGCGCCCGCCGCGAGGACGGCCCCGCCCGGGGCGCCGGAACGTGCGTGTACCGGTGTCTCCGGGTCGCCGCCGGTGCGGTGTTCCGCCGCGGCCGGCGGCCGGCGCGACCACCAGGGCCGCGCCGGCCCACCGCTCGCGGCCCGGCTCACCGGTGGTGCCTGCCCTACTGGTTGCCGCAGGCCGACGCCGGAATGGGCGCGTCGAGCCAGGGCAGGTCGTGGCCCATGCGGTCCCGCTTGGTGCGCAGGTAGCGCAGGTTGTGCTCCCCCGCCTTCACGGGCATCGGCTCGCGGCCGGTGACGACCAGGCCGTGGCTGCTGAGCGCGTCGGTCTTGTCGGGGTTGTTGGTCATGAGCCGGAGGCTGTGCACGCCGAGGTCCTGGAGGATCTGGGCGCCCGCCGCGTAGTCGCGGGCGTCGGCCGGCAGGCCCAGCTCCAGATTGGCGTCGAGCGTGTCGAGTCCGCGCTCCTGCAGCTCGTACGCCCGCAGTTTGGACAGCAGGCCGATGCCGCGCCCCTCGTGGCCGCGGAGGTAGACCACGACGCCGCGGCCCTCCTCGACGATGCGCTCCATCGAGGCGTGCAGCTGGGGGCCGCAGTCGCAGCGCTGGGAGGCGAAGACGTCGCCGGTGAGGCACTCGGAGTGGACGCGCACCAGGACGTTCTCGCCGTCGCCGAGGTCGCCGTGGACGAGCGCGACGTGCTCGACGCCGTCGGCGGCGGAGCGGTAGCCGAAGGCGGTGAACTGCCCGAACGCGGTGGGCAGTCGCACCTCGGCGGCGCGGTGCACGACGGGCTCCGCGCGCCGCCGGTAGGCGATCAGGTCCTCGATGGAGATGATCGTCAGCCCGTGCTTGCGGGCGAACGGGATGAGCTGCGGCAGCCGCAGCATCGCCCCGTCCTCGCCGGCGATCTCCACGATGGCGCCGGCGGGCCGGAGCCCGGCGAGGCGCGCGAGGTCCACGGCGGCCTCGGTGTGGCCGTTGCGCACGAGGACGCCGCCGGAGCGGGCGCGCAGCGGGAAGACGTGCCCGGGCCTGACGAAGTCGGCGGGCTCGGCCCGGCCGCTCGCGAGCAGGGCCAGCGTGGTGGCGCGGTCGGCGGCGGAGATGCCCGTGGAGACGCCGTGGGTCTTCGACGCGTCCACGGACACGGTGAACGCCGTCCGCATGGACTCGGTGTTCTGCCCCACCATCTGCGGGAGTTCGAGCCGGTCGAGCTCGGCGCCCTCCATCGGCGCGCAGATCAGGCCCCGGCACTCGGACATCATGAAGGCGACGATCTCCGGGGTGGCCTTCTCGGCGGCGACGACGAGGTCGCCCTCGTTCTCGCGGTCCTCGTCGTCCACGACGACGACCGGGCGGCCCGCGGCGATGTCCGCGACGGCCTGCTCGACCGGGTCGAGGGTGAAGTCCTCGGCGTTGTCGGTGGTGTACCAGGTGGGTGCGGTCGGTGCAGTCATGCTGTCGCGCCTCCAAGCGCCAGGGAACCGGGACGGCGCGAGCGCAGCCACCAGTCGCGCATCCCCCACAGGACGAGGGCCAGATAGATCACGTAGACGAAGCCGGAGAACGCGAGGCCGCTGCTGAAGGCCAGCGGCACCCCGACGACGTCGACCAGGAGCCAGGCGAACCAGAACTCGACGAGGCCGCGCGCCTGCGCGACCATCGCCGCCAGCGTGCCGACGAAGATGTACGCGTCCTGCCAGGGGCTCCAGGACAGGCTCGGGAAAGCGGTGAAGAGGCCGCCGAGCGCGGCCGTGCCGAGGGCCGTGCCCGCGACGAGCAGGCCCCGCTCGCGCCAGGTAGCGAAGCGCACGGCGACCGCGCCGCCGTCGGCCGCCCGGTCCCGGCCGCCGCGGGTCTGCCACTGCCGCCAGCCCCACAGGGCGACGACGACGACGATCAGCTGCTTGCCGATCCCGCCGCTGAGGTGCGCCGAGAAGTAGGCGGCGACCAGGATCACGCCGGAGAGGAACTGCGCGGGCCACGTCCACACCGAACGCCGCCAGCCGAGGGCGAGCGCGAGCAGCCCGATCGTGTTGCCGATCATGTCGGACCACAGGATGTGCTGGCCGAAGGCGGTGAACGCCTCGCCGTTCAGCCAGGAGAGCGCGCTCACAGCGCGGTCTCCCGCGACAGGAGCGCCCCGGCGCCCGCCTGCCCCGCCTGCCCGCCGAGCAGCCGCTCGACGTACTTGGCCAGCACGTCGACCTCCAGGTTGACCGGGTCGCCCGGGCCCTTCGAGCCGAGCGTGGTCAGCGCGAGCGTGGTGGGGATGAGGCTGATGGTGAAGTGGTCGGGGGCCGCGTCCACGACGGTGAGGCTGACGCCGTCCACCGTGATCGAGCCCTTCTCCACGACGTAGCGGCCGAGGCCGTCGGGCAGCTGGATCTTCACGATCTCCCAGTGCTCGGACGGCGTCCGCTCGACGATCGTGCCCGTGCCGTCCACGTGGCCCTGCACGATGTGGCCGCCGAGCCGGCCGCCGACGGCGACGGTGCGCTCCAGGTTGACCGGGGAGCCGGCGGCCAGCGCCCCGAGGCTCGACCGCTTCAGGGTCTCCGCCATGACGTCGGCGGTGAACCAGTCGTCGCCGTGGTCGACGACGGTGAGGCACACCCCGTTGACCGCGATGGAGGCACCGTGCTTCGCGTCCTCCGTGACCACGGGCCCGCGCAGCGTGAAGCGGCAGGAGTCACCGAGGTCCTCGACTGCGGTGACCTCACCCAGCTCTTCGACGATTCCGGTGAACACTCAGTGCTCCTTCTGTGCGGTGGCCGCCGCTTCGGCGGCCGTGAGCGGTACGGCGGTGATCCGCAGGTCCGTGCCCACGCG
Organism: Streptomyces fuscigenes; assembly: GCF_021556455.1. GTDB lineage: Bacteria > Actinomycetota > Actinomycetes > Streptomycetales > Streptomycetaceae > Streptomyces > Streptomyces fuscigenes. The sequence continues at coordinate 15,739 of NZ_JAKGCV010000067.1, forward strand.
TTCCCACTGCGTCGTCCGCAGTCGCAACGCGTCGGCGAGGGTGGAGATTCCGGCGTCGGCGAGGGCCGCGGGGCCCGATCCGAGCAGGACGGGGGCGAGGTATCCGACGACGCGGTCGACGGCGCCGGCGGCGGCGAAGGAGCCCGCGAGCGCGGGTCCCCCTTCGAGGAGGACGGAGCGCACGTCCCGCGCGAACAGCGCGTCGAGGAGGGCCTCCACGGAGAGCCCGTGTTCGGCCCGGGGCAGCCGCACGACTTCGGCGTCCGGCGCCGCCGCCTCGATCGCACGCGTGTCGGCGTCCTCGGCGACGGCGACGAGGGTGGGCGCGGCGCCGTCGAGGATCCGCGCGCCGGGGCGCAGGGCGGTGGCGGAGGTGTCGACCGCGACGCGCAGGGGCTGGACCGCGTCCGGGATTCCGCGCACCGCGAGGTGCGGGTCGTCGGCGCGCAGGGTCCCGGAGCCGACGACGACGGCGTCGGCCTCGGCGCGCAGCCGGTGCACGTCCGCCCGGGACTCGGCCGAGGTGATCCACCGGCTGCTGCCGTCCTTGGCGGCGACCCGGCCGTCGAGCGAGGCCGCGTACTTCCAGGTGACGTGCGGGCGGCCGCGGCGCACGGAGGTCAGCCACGCGGCGTTGACCTGCTCGGCCTCCTCGGCGAGCAGCCCCTGCTCGGCGGGGACGCCGGCGGCCCGGAGCGTGGCCCCTCCCCCGGTGGCCTGCGGGTTGGGGTCGCCGACGGCGTAGTGGACGCGGGCGATCCCGGCCTCGATGAGCGCCTGCGCGCAGGGTCCCGTGCGCCCGGTGTGGTTGCAGGGTTCGAGAGTGACGTAGGCGGTGCCGCCGCGCGCCCGCTCGCCCGCGGCGCGCAGTGCGTGCACCTCGGCGTGGGGGCCGCCGGCCCGCTGGTGGTAGCCCTCGCCGACCTGCCGGCCGTCGGCGTCGAGGACGACGCAGCCGACGACGGGGTTGGGGCTGGTGCGGCCGAGGCCGCGGGCGGCCAGCTCCACGGCTCGCCGCATGGCGTCCGTGCCGGCCTGTTCCGTCACCGGTCCCACCGGGTCCTCCTGCCTCTCGGGCACGGACTCCGGGGCCTGTCGGTGACGACAGAGAAACGGACGCCTGCAACGGGAACGCCCGGCACGCACGACGTCCACGAGGAACGTGCACGTCCGCGAGGGCGCGCCCACGAGGGCCCGCCGCGCACTGCCTCCCATCCGGACTTTAACCGTCGGTCCAGGAATTTCACCTGGTCAACCGGCCGCTGGAGGCGGACGGGTCGCGGACTGTAACCGCCGGTTCGGACTTTCACCGACCCCGGAGTGCGCTGCTTCTTGTACGCGACCAGTGTGCCACGGCGCCCCGTCACCTGGACGGGTGAACCTTGTGCCCTGGCTCACAGTGCGTACGGCGGCACGGTGGGTCACGCCCGTGGCCGCCGGGCCGGGCCCGGGCGCGCCGCGCCGGCCGCGCCGCCGTCGCCCTCCCGTCGGGAAGGGAAATCCGGACATCCTGAAAGCCGGAAAGCCGGAAAGCCGGAAAGAGCTGAAGAGATGCCGCCGGGGATGTCGAGAACCGGGAACCGGCTCCGTCTCCCTGTCGGACGCGGCCAGAATGGCCGCACGAGCGAGGAGGGACCACGATGGCCAAGTACCTGCTGCTGAAGCACTACCGGGGCGCCCCGGCCGCGGTCAACGACGTGCCGATGGAGCACTGGACTCCGCAGGAGATCTCGGCGCACCTGCGGTACATGCGGGACTTCGCGGACCGGCTGGAGAAGTCCGGCGAGTACGTGGACGGGCAGGCGCTCGCGCCGGAGGGCACGTGGGTGCGCTACGGCGGCGAGGGCCGTCCCCCCGTCACCGACGGCCCGTTCGCGGAGACGAAGGACCTCATCGCCGGCTGGATGGTGATCGACGTGGACAGCCACGACCGCGCCGTCGAGCTCGCCGGGGAGCTGTCGGCCGCCCCGGGGGCGGGCGGCGAGCCGATCCACGAGTGGCTCGAACTCCGCCCGTTCCTGACCGAGCCGCCCACCGTCACGGAGTGCCCGCACTGATGGACGAGGTCCTGCTGCGGAGCCTCACGCCGGGCGTGCTCGCCGTCCTCGTGCGCCGCGGGGCGGACTTCACGGCCGCCGAGGACGCCGTGCAGGACGCGCTGGTGGAGGCGCTGCGCGCCCGCCGGAGCGCCCCTTCCCCCGGCTCCTCGCCGGGCCCGGGAGAAGGGGAGCCCGTCAGGGACCTGAAGGGCTGGCTGGTCACCGTCGCCTGGCGCAAGTTCCTCGACGCGACCCGCTCGGACGCCGCGCGGCGCCGGCGGGAGGCGCTCGTGGAGGAGGAGCCGGCGCCCGGCCCGGTGGGCGCCGGAGACGACACGCTCCGGTTGTACTTCCTGTGCGCGCACCCGTCGCTCACGCCGTCGTCGGCGGTCGCGCTCACGCTGCGCGCCGTCGGCGGGCTGACCACGCGCCAGATCGCCCGGGCCTACCTGGTGCCCGAGGCGACGATGGCGCAGCGCATCAGCCGGGCCAAGCGCACCGTCTCCGGCGTGCGCCTGGACCGGCCCGGCGACGTGGCCACCGTGCTGCGCGTGCTGTACCTCGTCTTCAACGAGGGCTACTCGGGAGACGTCGACCTGGCGGCCGAGGCCATCCGGCTCACCCGGCAGGTCGCCGCCCTGGTCGACCACCCGGAGGCGGCCGGCCTGCTCACGCTCATGCTGCTGCACCACGCCCGGCGCGCCGCGCGGACCGCGCCCGACGGGAGTCTCGTGCCGCTCGCCGAGCAGGACCGCGGCCGGTGGGACACGCGGCTGATCGCCGAGGGGGTCGACCTCCTCCAGGCCGCCCTCGCCCGCGACCGGCTGGGCGAGTTCCAGGCCCAGGCGGCGGTCGCGGCCCTCCACGCCGACGCGCCGAGCGCGGGCGAGACCGACTGGGTGCAGATCGTCGAGTGGTACGACGAGCTCGCGCGCCTGACCGACAGCCCGGTCGTCCGGCTCAACCGCGCGGTCGCCGTGGGCGAGGCCGACGGGCCGCGCGCCGGCCTCGCGGCGCTGGCCGAGCTGGACGCCTCGCTCCCCCGCCACACCGCCGTGGCGGCCCATCTGCACGAGCGCGACGGCGACCGGGCCACGGCGGCGCGGCTGTACGCGGAGGCGGCACGGAAGGCGCCCAACCTCGCCGAACGCGACCACCTGACCCGGCAGGCGGCCCGCCTCAACAACACACGTGAGGACGGGTGACAGGAGCGTGGGGTCCCGCGTCCGACGGCAGCGGCAGGCGCCCGACGGGTCACCCGGGTGACGGCCGGCCACTCACAGCTCCGGGCTCGCGGCTTACGGCTCACGGCCTGCGGGGCACGACTCGCGGTTCGCGGGACACGGCTTGCGGCTCACGGGGCACGGCTTGCGGTTCGCGGGGTCCGCGGCTCACAGCTCACAGGGCCGCCGCTCACGGTGCGGCCGGCGCACCGCTCCGCGCCCTCGCGGGCCGGGGGCCGGCCGGCGGGACGCGCTCGGCGCT
>NZ_JAKGCV010000680.1 GCF_021556455.1 Streptomyces fuscigenes
CCCGGGCCCCGTCGCCGGCCGGCAGGCCCTGCCCGGCCGGGACGCCGTCCCCCGCACCGGTCATCGGGGGCCGGCCGCCGGCTCCGTGAGCGCGGCCAGGGCCGCCGGCGCCTCGTCGACGGTGTCGACCAGCGCGATCCGCCCCGCCATCGGCCGTCCCTCGGCGAGCGCGCACAGCAGCGGCCAGGCCGGCAGCGTCGTCGTCCAGTGCTCCCGGTCCACCAGGACCATGGGGGCCGGCTCGCCGCGGGAGCCGTAGTAGTTCGGTGTCGCGGCGTCGAAGACCTCCTGCACCGTCCCGGCCGCCCCGGGCAGGAAGACCACGCCGGCGGTGGAGCGGGCCAGCAGCCCGTCCTCGCGCAGAGCGTTCGCGAAGTACTTGGCGATGTGGCTCGCGAACGGGTTCGGCGGCTCGTGACCGTAGAACCAGGTCGGGATGCCCACCGACCGCCCGCCCTCCGGCCGGCGGAGACGGATCTCGAAGGCGGCCCGGGCCCAGTCGGTGACCGAGGGACGGAACGAGGGGGTCTTGCCGAGGACGCCGAGCGCCTCCTCCAGCGCGTCGTCGGCGAACGGGGACAGGTACGCGCCGAGGTTCGCCGCCTCCATCGCGCCGGGGCCGCCGCCCGTCGCGACGGTCAGACCCGTGCGGGCGAGCGCCCGGCCGAGGCGGGCCGCCCCCGCGTACGCGGCGGTGCCGCGCTCCATCGCGTGGCCGCCCATCACGCCCACGACCCGCTCCCCGGCGAGGAATTCGTCGAGCGCGTCGGAGACGGCGTCGTCGTGCACGGCCCGCAGCATCGAGGCGAAGACGTCGCCGTCGTCCTTGGTGTCCTGGAACCAGGCGTAGGCGCGGGCGTCCGGCGTCGCCTCGTAGCCCTCGTCCGCGAGCCCCTCGAAGAGCTGGTCCGGCGTGTACAGCAGGCCGCGGTAGGGGTCGAACGGCAGGTGGGGGACGGGCGGGAAGACCGTCGCGCCGTCCGTGCGGACCTTCGCCAGGGCGGCCGGCTCCATGGGGCAGCCGAGGAAGACCGCGCCGGCCGTGTCGAGGTCCAGCAGCACCGGCGTACGGCCCGTCAGGTCGACCGACTGCACCCGGTATCCGGCCAGGGTGCCCCCGCGCGCCCTGAGGTCGAACTCCTCCGGCGTCTCGATCTCCCGGTCCCCGGGAAGCCCGTCGTCGCCGCCTTCACCCGGTCGCTGTCTCTGCTGAGGTATCGGCACCGCGCCATCGTAGTGCGGCGACGGGGGCGCGCGGCCTCGTTCGGGCGCCCCCGTACTCGCCGACGAGGCGGCTCACCGACCACGGCCCGGCGGCGCGGCACCTGGCGGCTCGGCGATCGCCGGGCTCAGCGGCCCAGCGGTGCCGCGGCGAGCGCCGCGACCAGCCACGTCAGGGGGGCGAACACGGCCGCGAGGACGAGGACGCGCACGCCCGCCGCCGTGCGCAGGACCGCCGCCGGGGTGCCGGCCTCGGCCAGGGAGCGCGAGGTCTCGTGCCGGGACTGCGTGGCCTCGACGGCCGCCGTCAGCAGCGTCGCCACCGCGCAACCGACGACGACCCCGGCGCCGAGCCCGGTCAGCGCGCCGTACGGGCGCTGGTCGCCGGGGCCGTAGAGCGCTGCCGCCGCGAACGCGCCCGACACCACCGCGCACAGCACGCCGAGCGGGCGGCCGATCCTGGCCGACTGCGTCATCAGCGCCCGGCCCGCCAGCAGGCGTACGGCGCCCGGCCGCGCGGACTGGAGCAGCAAGCCGCACAGGTGGCTGATGCCGGGTCCCACCAGCGCGAGCCCGACCGCCGTCAGGGCCCAGCCGGCCAGCACACCGGCGGGGCTCCCGTCGAAGCGGCCGGGCAGCGGGAGCGCCGTCCCGCCACCGCGGCTCGCGTACGTCTCCACGGCCAGGCCCGCCGCCGTCAGGGCGACGCCCCACGGCAGCCCCACCGGCGCGGGCCGCGTGCCCGTCTCCCGTGCCAGGCGGGCCCGGGCG
>NZ_JAKGCV010000681.1 GCF_021556455.1 Streptomyces fuscigenes
CGGCGGCGGCAGGTGGCGGCACGGCCGGCTCCCGGCCGGGCGCGTACGCGTCGGGGGCCGCGGCCCCCGGGAACGCGCCGGGGCCGTCGGCGAGCAGCGCCAGCATGGGCTCCATGCCGGAGAACTCCTCCAGCCGGGCCGCGCACAGCTCGCAGCCCGCCAGGTGTTCCTCGAACGCGGTGGCGTCGGCCTCGTCGAGCACGCCCAGGACGTAGGCGCCGACCGCGTCGTGCAGCGGACCGTCCTCGTCGGCGCCGGAGACGCCGGAAACGTCGTGCGTCGTCATGCCGAGACCCCCCTCTCCTCCAACGCGAGCTTCATGGAACGGAGCGCGTAGAAGACCCGCGACCTCACCGTCCCACTGGGTATGCCGAGCGTCTCGGCCGCCTCGTTGACCGTCCGCCCCTTGAAGTACGTCTCGATCAGTACTTCGCGGTGTGCGGGTGTCAGGTCCTCGAGTGCGTCCGAGAGCGTCATCAGCCAGAGCGCCTTGTCGATCTCGTCCTCCGCGGGCATGACCTCGAGCGGCGACGGGTCGACCTCCTGCGGCCTGGCCTGCCTGCTCCGGTGGCCGTCGATGACGATACGGCGTGCCACCGTGACCAGCCAGGGGCGGACGGATCCCGTCGTCCGATCCAGCTGCCCCGCATTCTTCCAGGCGCGGATGAGCGTCTCCTGCACGACGTCCTCCGCGCGCTGCCGATCGCCCGCAACCAGGCGCAGGACGTAGGCGAGGAGAGGGCCGGCGTGCTCCTGGTACAGGGCGCGCATGAGGTCCTCGTCCGGCGCGGCGGAGCCGCGGGGCGCCTCTGTACGGCGCCGGTCCCGCCTGGGACGGCCGTCGGCCACGGCGGCATCCTCGCGCACCCGAACCTCCTGGTCGAGACCTGATGTGGCTGCTTACGCCCTTCACTACGAACGCGGAGGGGCCCGCGCTCAACCCCCGGCGAAAAACTTTCGTGTCCTTCACAACACCGGCGCCGGCACCCGCGGGCCGGGCGCGTCCCGGCGGGCGGGCTCGGACCGTCAGCGGCCGGCCGCGCGGGCGGGCAGCTCGTCGCAGAGCAGCTGGACGAGGGGGCCGAGGCGGAAGCGCTCCGGCTGGAGCGTCGGCACGCCGCGCTCCTCCAGCGGTGCCGCCGTGACGGAACCCACGCAGGCGGCGAGCACGTCGTGGCCGAGCGCCTCCAGCACGGGGCCGAGCACCCCCCGCTCCCCGGCCCGGGCGAGCAGGGACGCGGCGGCGGGCGCGCTGGTGAAGGTGACGGCGTGCACCGTGCGGCGGGTGATCCGGTCGAGGAGGCCGTCGAGCGGCCCGGGGTCGAGCGGCGGCAGCCAGCGGTAGACGGGGACGGCGACGACGTCGGCGCCCGCCGCCGTGAGGGTCTCGCGGAAGGCGTGCAGGGGGTCGCCGTGCAGTTGGAGGGCGATCCGGCGGCCGGCGGCGCCCTCCGCGACGAGCCGCGCCAAGACCTCGGCCAGCGATTCGGAGGCGGGGGCCCAGTCCTCGCGCAGGCCCGCAGCGCGCACCGCGCCGGTCACCTTGGGCCCGCGCGCGTACAGCCGGGCGCCGCGCAGCCGCTCCAGCAGGGCGTCCTGCTCGTCCCAGCCCGCCGCGGCCTCCAGCCAGCCGCGGAAGCCGACGGCGGTGGTGGCGACGACGGTGTCGGGCGGGACCTCGATCAGGGAGCGGGTGGCTGCCCGCAGCCGGGCGTCGTCGGCGAGCGGGACCGTCCGCATGGCGGGGGCGAGGACCGCCTCGCCGCCGCGCCGCGTGATCAGCGCGGCCTGCTCCTCGGCCCGCCGGGCGGCGGTGATCCCCACGGTGAACCCCGCAAGGGGGGTGCCCTGCTCCGCCATGTCGTACCTCTGCGTTCCTGTGCGTTCCGCGCGCCGGCACGCGCCTGCCGCGCCCCCGGCCCCCATTGTCGCGGGGGCCGGAAGCGCGGCGGACAGGAGGCGGCGGTCGGGAGCCCCGCGGGCGCGGC
>NZ_JAKGCV010000682.1 GCF_021556455.1 Streptomyces fuscigenes
GCTCCCGGCGCGGCGTCAGCGCCCGGGCGCGTCCGGGTGCGAAGGCGCGCCCTGCCGCGGGTCCCCGCCGCGGTGCGCGAGCCCGCCGTGGTGCGCGACCGTCGTGGCGCGCGAGCCCGTCGTGGTGCGTGCACCGCCCCCCTAGGGACGCACGTCGTCCCGTGTGCGTCCGTCCCGCTGCGGGTCCCCGCCTCCTCGCGTACGCGCCTCCTGCCGCGGGTCCCCGTCCTCCCGCGCCCGCCCATGACCTCGCGTACGCGCGTCCTGCCGCGTGGGCCCTCCCTGCGGCGGGTCCCTGTCGTCCTGCGTGATCCCGCCCTCCTCCGGGTCCCCGCCGGCCCGCGGGAGCCCGTCCGGCCGCGCGTGCCCGTCCTCCTGGGAGAGCTTCGGGTCGGCCAGCGCCGCCCGCATCACCGACCTCGCGATCGGCGCCGCCACCCCGCCCCCGGTGATGTCCGCGCGGTCCGCCTCCGCGTCCTCCACCACGACCGCCACCGCCACCGCCGGCCGGTCGGCGTCCTCCGCCTGCGCCCAGGCGATGAACCACGCGTACGGCGTCCCCGCGTTGTCCAGGCCGTGCTGGGCCGTCCCCGTCTTGCCGCCCACCGTCGCGCCGTCGATCGCCGCGCGGCCTCCCGTGCCCGAGCGCACCACGTCGACCATCATCCCCTGCAGCCGGCGGGCCGTCCGGGTGCTCAGCACGCGCCGGTACGTACGGTCCGGTTCCCGCGAGACGACCCGGCCGCCGGGCGCCGTCGTACGGTCCACCAGGTGGGGGTACTTGAGCACCCCGCCGTCGGCCACCGCCGCCGACACCATCGCCATCTGCAGGGGGGTGGCCGTGGTGTCGAACTGCCCGATCGACGAGAGGGCCAGCTGGTCCGCCGTCATGTGCCGGTCGAAGTGTGACGGGGCGGCGGGCGAGGGGACGCGCAGCGCCCGGTCGTTGAAGCCGAACTTCTCGGCCGTGTGCAGCATCCCCGAGAGCCCCACCTTCACGCCGAGCCCCGCCATCACCGTGTTGCACGACCACTTGATCGCGAACTCCAGCGACGCGTCGTCGCACCCGTCGACCTCGTTGGGCAGCGTGGTGCCGGTCCCTGGCAGCCGGTAGGGGAGGGTGATCCCCGTACGCGCCCCGACGCTCCTGACCACGCCGGACTCCAGCGCCGCCGCCGCGGTCACGATCTTGAACGCCGAGCCGGGCGGATAGGTCTGGCGCAGCGCCCGGTTGAGCATCGGTCGTGTGGTGGCGCTGTTCAGGCGCGTCCAGGCGCCCTTCACCTCCTCGCCCGTCCCCGACAGCGCCGAGGGGTCGTACGACGGGCTGCTGACGAGCGCGAGGATGCGGCCGGTCGTCGGCGCGAGGGCCACCACCGCGCCGCGCCGCCCCCCGAGCCCCGCGTACGCGGCCCGCTGCATCGCCGCCGAGAGGGTGGTGGCGACCTGGCCGCCCGGAGCCGGTGCCCCCGCGCGCCCCGGGCGCAGCAGGGACGCCGCCACACGCGGGTCCGCACCGGACAGGATGCCGTCCTCGGCGTTCTCCAGGTCCGTCGAACCGTAGGTCTGGGACAGGAAGCCGGTCACGGGGGCGTAGAGCGGCCCCTGGGTGTAGGTGCGCTCGAACCGCAGGCGCTCGCGGGTGTCGTGCGAACCCGTGACGGGCACCCCGTCGACGAGGATGTCGCCCCGGGGCCGGCCGAACCGCTCGACCGTCGGGCGGCCGTTGCCGGGGTGGTGGTCGAGCCGGTCGGCCTGGACGGCCTGGACGCGCACGGCGTTGGCCAGCAGGGCCACCAGGAGCAGCAGGCAGAAGACCGCCGTGTGGCGGATCTGGCGGGTCATCGGCCGCCCTCCTGAGCCGGGTCGCTCTCGCGGAGCCGTTCGGACGCGGTCGCGGGGCCGGTGCCGCGGCGGCCCTCCGGAGCCGGGGACGGGCCGGTGCCGCGTCGCTGCTCGGCCGCCGCGGCCGGACC
>NZ_JAKGCV010000683.1 GCF_021556455.1 Streptomyces fuscigenes
CCGCGTCCGACACCGAACGCCCCGCCCCCGCGGCGCCCGGCGCCGGGGTCACGCCCGCCGACGCGGCGGACGCGGCCCGGCTCGTGTCGTTCGGCCTGCAGCCCCGGCTCGCGCCCTCGCGCGACGCCGAGTACACCGAGCTGCTGCGGCGCTACCGCGAGGACCCCGCCTTCGCCCGGATCGCCGACGCCGTCGCCACCGGCCTCGGCCTCGTCGTGCTGGAGGTCTCCACCCGCGCGGGCATGGCCGTCACCGCCGCGGAGGACTCCGTCTTCGCCGTGCGGATGGGCGAGTACGCGCGCCGCGCCGCCACCGACTCCGCCGACCGGTTCCTGCACGGACTGGCCCATCTCGCCGTCGCCGCCCTGGCGTTCCCCCGGCCGGAGGACCTCGCCGACGACGGGTACATCGGCCGCATCACCGTCAACGGGGTGGACGCGTTCGTCCGCCAGGCGTGCCGGCGCCTGGAGGAGCGCGCCGAGGAGGACGGGGAGAACACCGACCCCGCGAGCGGCGAGCCCGGTCTGGAGGCCGCCTGGCGCGTCTACGCGCGCCGCAGCGCGACCGGGGCCACCAAGGACGCGCGCCGCCTCGCCGGATCGACCACCGGCATCGTCGGCAAGGCCGTCGCCTTCCTCACCGAGTCCGGCTTCCTCCAGCGCACCGGCGACGACGCGGGAGGCGCGTACCGCACCACCGCGCGCTACCAGCTCCAGGTCCGCGACATGGCGGGCTCCGCGGCCCTCGCGGAACTGGCCGAACTCGGCGTCGTACCCGTGACGGACGGCACCGCGACCCTCCTGCCGCCGCCCGACGCCGCCGACACGGAACTCGTCGCGGACGCGGGGCTGCCCTTCCACTCCTGACCCCGCGCCGCGGCCGCCGCCCGGCGCGCCGCCCGCCCCCGTGCACCCCACCGACCGCCCCCACGGGCACCGTTCACGAGAGACCGCCGCCATGTACGAGCTGTCCAGGGTCCGCCTCTACTCCATCGGGCCCGCCGGAGCGCGCTACGCCGACACCGTGCTCGACCTGCGCGGCGTCGGCGCCGCCGTCCCGAACCCCGCGCCCGTGCAGAGCGAGTTCTTCGCCGACGAGCCGTCCGGCCCGCCGCGCCGCCCCGCCCCCGCGGGCGTCCTGTTCCTGGAGAACGGCGGCGGCAAGTCCGTCCTGCTCAAGCTGATCTTCTCCGTGATGCTGCCGGGCCACCGCAACACGCTCGGCGGCGCCAGCTCCGGCGTGCTGCGCAAGTTCCTGCTCGCCGACGACTGCGGCCACGTGGCCCTGGAGTGGCAGCACACCCAGACCGGCGAACTCGTCGTCGTCGGCAAGGCCAGCGAGTGGCGCGGCCGCCAGGTCTCCGGAGACCCGCGCAAGTTCGCCGAGGCCTGGTACTCCTTCCGGCCCGGCCCGGGGCTCAGCCTCGACTCGCTGCCCGTGGCCGAGGCCCAGTCCGTCCGGCCACCCGCCGAGGGTGCCTCCGGCGCGCGCGGCCGCCGCCGGACCATGAAGGGCTTCCGCGACGCCCTGACCGACGCCGGCAAGTTCTACCCCCACCTGGAGGTGTACTGGGAGGAGATCCACGACCGCTGGAACGAGCACCTCGGCGACCTCGGGCTCGACCCCGAACTCTTCCGCTACCAGCGCGAGATGAACGCCGACGAGGGCGAGGCCGCCGGCCTGTTCGCCGTGAAGAAGGACTCCGACTTCACCGACCTGCTGCTGCGCGCCGTCACCGACACCCGCGACACGGACGGGCTCGCCGACCTCGTCGGCGGCTTCGGCAACAAGCTCGGCCGCCGCGCGGAACTCACCGCCGAACGCGACTTCACCGCCGGCTCGGTCGACCTCCTCGGCCGCATCGTCGAGGCCGCCGCCGTGCGGGGCCGCGCCCGCGAGATCCACACCGCCGCCGAACGCAGGGCCCGGGCCCTGGTGCGCCGCCTCGCCGCGCGCGCCGGCGACGAGCG
>NZ_JAKGCV010000684.1 GCF_021556455.1 Streptomyces fuscigenes
CGGCGGGCGGCGGAGGTGCGCGGCAGGGGCGTGCGGGGGAGGTGCGCGACGGGCGCCCGACGCGCGGCCGGGGTCCTCGCGAGCCGGGGCCGTCAGTCCGAGGGGGTCAGCTCGCCCGAGCCGCGGGTGATCAGCCGGGTCGGCAGCACCACCCTCGACGGGGCCTCCGCCGCGCCGTCCAGCCGGTGGAACAGGCGCTCGGCCGCGGTGCGCCCGAGCGCCGCCGCGTCCTGCGCCACCACCGTGACGCCGGGGTCGAGCAGGTCCGCCAGCTCGATGTCGTCGAAGCCGACCAGCGCGACCGAACGCGACCGACCGGCCAGGACGCGCACCGCGGTGACCGTCACGCGGTTGTTGCCGGCGAAGATCGCCGTGACCGGGTCGGGGGCGTCGAGCATGGTCACGACCGCCTCGCGCACCCGGTCCGGATCGGTCGTGCCCAGCGAGATCCAGCCCGGCTCGATGACGAGCCCCGCGTCCGCCATCGCCGCACGGTAGCCGCGCAGCCGCTCGGCGGCGGTGTGGATGGTCGACTGGTCGCCGATGAAGCCGATGCGGCGGTGCCCGTGCGCGACCAGGTGGGCCGTGCCGTCCCGGGAGCCGCCGAAGCTGTCGGACAGCACGGTGTCGGCCTCGATCCGCCCGGCGGGGCGGTCGACGAACACCGTGGCGACGCCCGCCTTGATCTCCGGCTCCAGGTAGCGGTGGTCGTGGCCCGCGGGCACCACGATCAGCCCGTCGACGCGGCGCGCGCACAGCGCCAGCACGAGTTCCTGCTCCCGCTCGGGGTCCTCGGCGCTGGAGCCGTTGATCAGCAGCGCGCCGTGCGAGCGGGCCACCTCCTCGACCGCGCGGTTGAGCGGACCGTAGAAGGGGTCCGCGAGATCCTCGATCACGAGTCCGATGCTCGCCGTACGCCCCTTGCGCAGCACGCGCGCCGAGTCGTTGCGCCGGAAGCCCAGCGCCTCGATGGCCTCCTGCACACGCCGCTCGGTGTCCGGTGTGACACCGGGCTCCCCGTTGACGACACGGGACACCGTCTTCAGGCCCACACCGGCCCGCGCCGCCACGTCCTTCATGGTCGGTCTGGTGCCGTAACGCGGTTCCGGACGGGGGCGGCGGGGGGATTCGGCCACAGTGTGCTGTCCTGTCGGGTCTGTGTCGCGGGTCGGTTTGCCTTCAAGAGCTGTGGCGACGAGCATAGGCCCTGGACAACGTTGTCAGGTGAATGGAGACTGTTCACCTGATTCGCAGGTCCGCCCCCGTCCCCCGTGCGGCCGGACCGTATCGAGCCCTGGAGACCACACACCGATGCATACCGACCACGTCGCCGCGCTCGACATCGGCGGCACCAAGATCGCCGGCGCGCTGGTCGACGGCGAGGGCGGCATCCTCGTGCGCGCGCAGCGGCCGACCCCCGCGACGGAGAGCGGCGAGACGATCATGGCCGCGGTCGAGGAGGTCTTCCGCGAGCTCCGGGCCGACCCGCTCTGGGGCAGGGCCACCGCCGTGGGCATCGGCAGCGCGGGCCCGGTCGACGCGACGGCCGGCACGGTCAGCCCCGTCAACGTCCCGGGCTGGCGCGGTTTCCCGCTCGTGGAGCGGGTCCACGCGGTGAGCGGCGGACTGCCGGTCACGCTCGTCGGCGACGGAGTCGCCATCGCGGCGGCCGAGCACTGGCAGGGCGCGGCGCGCGGCCACGACAACGCGCTGTGCATGGTGGTCTCCACGGGTGTCGGCGGCGGGCTCGTCCTGGGCGGCTCCCTGCACCCCGGCCCCACCGGCAACGCGGGCCACATCGGCCACATCAGCGTCGACCTCGACGGCGACCTCTGCCCGTGCGGCTCCCGCGGCTGCGTCGAACGGATCGCGAGCGGCCCCAACATCGCCCGGTGGGCGGCGGGCGCGGGCTGGCGTCCGGGGCCGGACGGCGACGCGAGCGCCGCGGCCGTGGCCGCCGCCGCGG
>NZ_JAKGCV010000685.1 GCF_021556455.1 Streptomyces fuscigenes
CGGGCGGCAGCGCGTCCGCGACGCTGGCGCTGCTCGCGGCCGGCCTGCCCGACGCGCCCGGCACGGTCCTCGGCCACGGCACGGGCGCCGGCGAGCGGCTCCTCGCCGTCACCTTCAACGACCTGACCAAGGGGGGCCGCGACGAGGCCGAGCTCGAACGGGCGGGCCTCATCGCCGAGAACCCCCGCCTCCACCACGTCGTCGTCGCGGGCGGTTCGGAGGCCCTGCCGTACGCGGACCTCGACGGGCCCCTCACGGACGAGCCGGGGCCCGCGCTGATCAGCGCGGCGCGGCACAAGCGGCGGCTCGCGGCGGGCAGCGCCGACCACCTGACGGGCGCGGGCGCGAGGCAGGTGCTCGACGCGCACCCCGCGCGCCTGGCGGACCTGCTGCTCGACCGCCGCAGACGCCATCTCCTGCACCCCGTGGCCGAACTCGCCCGCTCCGAAGGCGCCTCCCCGTCCTCCCTCTTCGTGCCGCTGACCCTCTACCGCGCCGCGCGCCGCCTCGCCCGCACCCCGTACCGCACCGGCATGGAGGACGCGGCGGCCCGACTGCCCGAGGCGAACAGGACGGCCCTGCCGCACGGTTACGGCGGCCCGGTGGCCGCCTCCCTCGCCGCCCTGACCTGGTCCCGGCCGGGCCCGGCCGCCCGCTGGCTGACCGGCGAGGCGCTCGCGCAGGTCTCCCAGCGGCTCCACCTCGCGGCCACCCGGCCCACCTCCGTGCAGCGCCCGGGCGAGGCCCGCGCCCGGGCCGCCCTCGCCCGCTACGCGGCCGACCACCGTGTTTTCGAGCAGGCGGCGGAGATCCGCAGCCAGCGGCTGCACGCGCCGTTCCTCGACAACCAGGTCGTCCGCGCCTGCCGCGAACTGCCGGAAGCACTGCGGGTGCAGCCCGACGCGCGGGCCGAGGTCCTGCGCACGGTCCTCGCCGGAACCGGCATCCACGACCTGCCGCCGGGCTGGGGCGCCACCTCGCGCGCGACCTACGCGGCCGTCAACCGGGTGGGTCTGCGTTCGGCCATAGGGGAGCTGGTCGACCTGTTCGACGCGCCCCTCCTCGCCGACGCGGGCCTCATCGAGGCGCGCGTCGTGCGCAAGGCGCTGCGCGCGGCGGCGGACGGCGAGGCGGTGCCGCTGGACGGCCTGGCCGACCTCGTCTCCACGGAGTTGTGGCTGCGCCGCCTGCTCTCGCGCCGCGGCACCTGCTGGACGGGCACCGCGGCGCCGCGCCGCCGGGCGGTGGCGGGCGGGGTCGTCCCGAGGCCGACGCTGCGGGCCTGAGGGCCGGTTCCCGCCACGGGGGCCCGAAGCCCGCGCCCGGTCGCCCGCTCAGCCGCAGCTGATGCGGGCCTGCGCCCAGTCCCCGATCGCGACCGCGCCGAGTGGCGTCACCGGCCGCACCACCAGCCGGATGGTCCGCTGCCCCGCGAGGGGCACTGACACGGGGACCGCCGGACGGCCCGCGCGCACGACGGGCGACGTCCACAGCGGCCCGGAGTCGCCGTAGACCGAGAAGCGCAGCGCACCGAGGCCGAGGGTCGCGTCGTCGACACCGACCGACGCCCGGTAGGTGGTGCAGGGCCGGTTGAGGTCGATGGTCGCGCTGCCCGGGCCGTGCATGCTGACGCCGCTGCCGTAGTGCGTCCCGGCGACCGACATGCGGTGCCGCTGCCAGAGCCGGCCGGCCGAGGCGAGCCGGATCTCCGGCTTCGTGCCGTCGCCTTGTGCCGCGTAGAGCAGCTGGTCGACGGGGAATTCGGCCGGCGGCGGAGGGGGAGGCGGGGGCGACGGCGGTGCGGACGTGCGGCTCGGCGACGGCGCCCGGGGCGTGGACGGCGGCGACGGGGTGGCGGGCGCCGGCGCGTGCGGTGCCGGGGTGGCGTGATGGGACGGGGAGGGCGACGCCGGGTGCGGCTTCGGAGCGGGCGCCTTGGCGTCGGGGGCCGGGGGCGCC
>NZ_JAKGCV010000686.1 GCF_021556455.1 Streptomyces fuscigenes
TGGGCCGCGGTCGGCGCGGCGGGCGGCGCGGCCGGCGGCCTCGTCGGCGGCACGCTCACCGACCTGCTGTCGTGGCGCTGGGTGCTGCTCATCAACGTCCCGGTGGGCGCGCTCGTCCTCGCGGGCGGCGCGCTGTGGCTCGCCGAGCACCGAGGCGGCCGGGGCAGGCGCCTCGACCTGCCGGGCGCCGTCCTGGTGACGGCGGGCCTCGCCGTCCTCTCGTACGGCATCGTGCAGACCGAGCGCAGCGGCTGGGGCGCGGCGGCCACCCTGCTGCCGCTCGCCGGCGGACTCGCGCTGCTCGCGGCGTTCTTGGTGGTCGAGTCGCGCACCAGGGAACCGCTGATGCCGCTGAAGGTCTTCCGGACGCGTGCGGTGGCCGCGGCGAACGCGGCGATGTTCGTCTTCGGCGCCACGAGCTTCGCCGTCTGGTTCTTCATGACGGTGTACGCGCAGAACGTGCTCGGCTACACGCCCTTCGAGGCGGGCGTGGCGCTCGTGCCCAGCTCGTTGAGCATCGTGTTCGGCTCCAAGATCGCGCCGAGGATGATGCACCGCATGGCCCCGCGCGACGTGGCGGTGCTCGGCGGGGCCCTCGCGGCTGCCGGGTTCGCCTGGCAGTCCACGCTGAGCGCCGCCGGGGGCTACCTGACGTCGATCATGGGCCCCGGCATCCTCGTCATGATCGGTCTCGGCATGGCGGGCACGCCGCTGGCGGCACTGGCCACGGGGAGCGCGGCGCCGCAGGACGCCGGACTGGTGTCGGGCATCGTCAACACCGCGCGGACCATGGGCGGTGCGCTCGGCCTCGCCGTGCTCTCGACGGCGGCTGCCTCCCGCAGCGGCGGCGGCACGGACCCGGTGGCGCTGACCGCGGGCTACTCCCTCGCGTTCCGGATCGGGTGCGGGGTGACGGTGGCGGCGGTGGTGCTGATGCTGCTCTGGCTGCCGCGCAGGCGCCCGGAACGCGTGGTGAGCGGCGGGACGGCGTAGCCCGTCGCGCCGTCGTCCGGGGGCGGCGCGCGGCTGATCACCAATCGGGGCACGAAACGCGTCGTCGAGCCCGTTCAGCCCGTTCAGACGGTCGTCGGTCGTCGGTCGCCGGTCGCCGGTCGCTGGTTCAGCCGGTTCGGCCCGGACCCGGCCGGTTGCGCCGGTCGGACCGCCGGCTTCGGCGGTCCTTCCCCCCGCCCCCGGTCAGAGCCAGCCCTGGCGGCGGGCCGAGCGCACGGCCTCCATGCGGTTGCGCGTGCCGGTCTTGCCGATGGCGGACGACAGGTAGTTGCGCACGGTCGACTCGGACAGGTGCAGGCGCCCGGCGATGTCCGCGACCGTGGCGCCGTCCACCGCCGCGTTCAGCACGTCGCGTTCACGGGCCGTCAGCGGGCTCGGGCCCGCGCTCAGCGCGGCGGCGGCGAGCCCGGGGTCGATGACCCTCTCGCCCGCCAGTACGCGCCGGATCGCGCCCGCCAGTTCCTCCACGGGGCCGTCCTTGACCAGGAAGCCCGCGGCCCCGGCCTCCATGGCCCGGCGCAGATAGCCGGGCCTGCCGAACGTCGTGAGGATCAGCACCCGGCACGAGGGCAGCCGCCTGTCGAGGTCGGCGGCGGCGTCGAGCCCGCTGCGGCCGGGCAGTTCGATGTCGAGCAGCGCCACGTCGGGCCGGGCCGCCAGGGCCTCGGACACGATCGCGTCCCCGGTCGCCACCTGCGCGACGACCTCCATGTCGTCCTCCATGCCGAGCAGCAGCGCGAGCGCGCCGCGCATCATGCCCTGGTCCTCGGCGAGGAGGATCCGCACGCGCCGCCCGGGGGTGTCCGTCATGCGCACAGGGTAGGGCCCCGCTCCGAAGCGGCCCCGCCCGAACACTGCCCGCCGGGCCGGGCCATGCGGGACCGGGCCGGGGCGGGCCGGCGATCGGGCGGCGCCTCGCCGCGTCAGCGCCGCCGCCACCGCCG
>NZ_JAKGCV010000687.1 GCF_021556455.1 Streptomyces fuscigenes
CCAGCACGCCCTTCGTCACGTCCCTCGCGCCCGTAGCGGCGCGCCCGGGCCCAGAGCACGGCCGGGGCCGCGAGCGCGGCCGCCAGGACGGGGACGCCCGCGGGCAGGACGGGCAGCAGCCCGAGGCCCAGCAGTACGGCGAGACCCGCGACCGCCCGGTCCTCGGCCGTGCGCAGCATCGGCGCGAGCAGGGCGAGGAAGACGGCGGGGCCCGCGGCGTCCAGCCCCCAGGCGTCCGTGTCGCCCAGGGCCCGCGCCCCGAGGGCGCCGGCCAGGGTCGTGAGGTTCCACAGCACGTAGAGCGTCACGCCCGTGACGGTGAAGCCGATCCGGGCCCCCCGCCGGTCGCGCTGGGCCAGCGAGACCGCGGTCGTCTCGTCGATGACCCAGTGCGCGGCCAGTGGACGCAGCGGCCCGGGCAGACTCAGCAGCTGCGAGAGCCGCAGCCCGTAGAAGGCGTTGCGCACCCCGAGGAAGAACGCGCCGGCGGCCGCGGTCAGCGGGCTGCCGCCCGCCGCGAGCGCGCCGACCAGCGCGAACTGCGAGGCGCCGGTGAAGACCAGCAGGCTCAGGACGCACGTCTGCCCCACGGTCAGCCCCGCGCCCGCCGACGTGACGCCGAAGGCGAAGCCGGACAGGCCCACCGCCACGCCCACGCCGAGCGCGTCCCGCACCACGGCGGCGTCGGGACGCCCGCCGGAGGGCGGCTGCCCCCGGTGCGAGCCGCCGCCCGCGCCCGGTCCGGCATCCGCGCCCGCACCCGCACCCGCATCCGCACCGACGGAGGTCCCGAGGTGGTCCTCCCGGCTGGTCCCGGGCTCGGAAGGTGGGGAGGATCCGCGCGCTGTTCGTTCCACGCGGGCACGCTACGTGGCCGTTCGGTCTCCGGTCTTGTACGTTCTTGCGGCCGCGAGCCGCTCCCGCCGGTACGCCCCGGGCGGCACGCCGACGATCCGGCCGAAGTGGCGGTTGAGGTGCGGCTGGTCGGAGAACCCCACCTCCGCGGCGGCGTGCGCCGGGGTGTGACCGGCGTCGAGCAGCCGCCGCGCCGTGCGCACCCGCAGGTCGGTGAGCCAGGAGTGCGGGGGCATCCCGTACGCCTCTTTGAAGGCGCGCAGCAACGCGAACGGACCGGTGCCCGTCTCCTCGGCGAGCGCCGTGAGGGACGGCGGGTCCGCCATCCGTTCCAGCAGCACGGCGCGTGCCCGCGCGGCGGCCCGGGCGCCGGCGCCGCGCGGGGCGCGCTCGGGCAGCGGCCCGCCGTTCGCGCGCATCAGCCGGACCACCACCGCGTGCAGCAGCGTGCCTGCGGCGAGCGCGTTGCCCTCCTCGGCGGCGCGGAGCACCTCGAACACCAGGCGCGCCGCGTACGGGTCGTCGACCACGGGTGAGACGAATCCGGGCCTCCCCCGCAGGCCGGTGCTCTCGGCCGTGATGGAGGCGACGATGTCGGCGGCCGGGTACAGCACTCCGTAGCGCCAGCCGTCCGGGTCCCGCGCGAAGCCCGTGTGCGGGGTGTCGGGGTTGATCAGGGCGAGGCCGCCGGGGCCCGCGTACCAGTCGGTGCCGCCGTGCCGGAAGCCCTCGACGCCGTGCGAGATGGCCGCGATGACATAGCTCTCGTGGGTGTGCTGGGGGAACGTCTTGCGCACGTAGCGGGCGCGCAGCAGGTCGACTCCCGGCAGGTCCGGATACAGCCAGTGCCGGGCCCGTTCCCGCTCCGGCGTCCCGTCCGGCCCCGGGCGGCGGGCCCCGCCGCGTCCGGGCGCGGTCCGCGTCCCGCCGAGCGCGGTCCGCGCGGAGGCGCTCCCTGCCGGGACCGCCCCCGCGGAAGAGGCCTCTCCCGAGGCGCTCGCTGCCGAGGAGGTGCCTGCCGAGGCCGTCCGTGCCGGAGCGTTACCTGCCGGGGCGGTGTCCGCGGAAGCGGTCGGTCCGCCCGGGGCCGCCGCCCTG
>NZ_JAKGCV010000688.1 GCF_021556455.1 Streptomyces fuscigenes
CGTGCCCGCGCCCGGTCCGGCGGCGGGCAGGTCCCCGCCGGCCGGTGCCGCGCGGTCGCTGCGGCGCAGGGCGGGCAGCATCAGCAGGCCCAGGAGCACGCTCGGCGCCCCGCCGGCCACGAGTGACCAGCGGCTGCCGAACTCCTCGCCCACCCAGCCGACCAGGGGGCCGCCGATCACGGTCGTCCCGCCCCAGGCCATCGCCCACAGGGCCATCACCCTGCCGCGCATGGAGGGTTCGGACGCCAGCTGCATGGCCGTCTTCGAGAGGGAGTTGAACGCGATGGCGCCGTAGCCCACGAAGGGCAGCACGGCCAGTTCGACGGCGGTCGAGGGCGCGGCCGCTGCGGCCAGGATCGCCACGCCCCAGCCGACGCCCGCCACGGCCAGCGCCCCCGGCCGCTGCCGGTTGCCGCGGCCCGCGATGGACAGGCCGCCCACGACCGCGCCGAGCGCCATCATGGCCGCCATGGCCCCGTACGTGCCGGCCCCGCCGTGCAGCGCCCCGCGCGCCACCAGCGGCAGCGTGACCGGGAACTCGTAGGCGAGCATGCCGGTGACCGCCAGCATCACGAGCGGCAGGAGCAGAGCGGGTGTCCGGCGTACGTATCGCAGCCCCTCGCGGATCTGGCCCCTGCTGCGGGGCGGCCTGACGACCGCGTTCATCTCGGAGCCCCGCATCGCCGCCAGGCTCGCGATCACTGCGGCGAACGAGACGGCGTTCAACGCGAAGCACCAGGTCAGTCCGACCGCGGCGACGAGTCCGCCACCGACGGCGGATCCCAGGACGCGCGCCATGTTCACCGACACCGAGTTCAGGGTCACGGCGTTGGTCAGCCGCTCGCGCGGGACGAGTTCGGGGATGAGGCTCTGGCGGGCCGGGTTGTCGAAGACCGTCAGCATGCCGAGCGCGAGCGAAAGGAGGATCACCGCGGGGACGTTGATGGCGTCCAGGCCGGTCAGTACGGCGAACAGCACGGCGATGCCCGCGGAGGAAGCCTGGGTCACGTACAGCAGCCGGCGCTTGTCGTAACGGTCCGCGACCAGCCCCGCGAAGGGGCCGACGACGACGAACGGCAGGAAGCGGGCGCCCGTGGCGATGCCGAGGTCGCTGCCGCTGCCGCTCAGCCGCAGCACGAGCAGGGCGAGCGCGAGGGTCTGCATCCAGGTGCCGACGACGGAGACCGAGTAACCCCAGAAGTACAGGCGGTAGTTGCGGACGGAGAGCGAGGAGAGCATCCGGCCGAGGCGGCCGTCCGCCGCCGCCGCGCCGCCGGCGGGCGTCACGAGACCCCCGCGCCCTCGGCGTCGTCCTTCGCCTCCCGCGTGCTCGCCGCGCCGCCCGGCGCCCCGGCGGCCGGGGCCGCGGGGTGCTCGAAGCCGGCGATCCGCTCCATGAGTTCGCCCGCCCGTGACAGGACGCGCCGCTCCTCCTCGTCGAGGAGCGCCTCCATCGCCCGGCCGAGCCAGGTGTCGCGCTCGCTGTGGACATGGGCCACCACCGCGCGCCCGCGGTCGGTGACGCCCACGGACACCCTGCGCGCGTCGGCGGAGTCCCTGCGCCGCTCGACGTAGCCGGCCTCCTCCAGCTCGCGCAGCGCCGCGGCGACGTTGGAGCTGGTCATCTGCAGTTCGTCGGCGATCCGCCGGGGACCGGGGGCCCCGCCCAGCCGCACCACGGCCGCGACGACCTGCGAGGCCGTCCGGGACACCCCGTACACCGGGCGCGACTCGCGGCGCAGCCTGCGCTGGAGGAGCTTCATCTGCGTGCGGAAGCGGCGCACCTCGTGATCGTCCACGGTAGCTATGTTACATAGCTATGCGACATAGAGGAATCTGCGGAGGCCGTGCGGGGACGGCCCGGCCGCGGACGGCACGCCCCGGGAGCGCCGGGCCGGGGGCGCGCGTGCCGGCCGGACCCGCGGGGTACGTTCCCGGCGGGCGGCG
>NZ_JAKGCV010000689.1 GCF_021556455.1 Streptomyces fuscigenes
TGGGCTCCGGGTCGGGCGCGAGCAGCGCGGCCACGCCGAGCGCCGCGTCGGCCTGGGCGGGCGTCGCGTGGACGCCGATGCCCGGGGCCACCGCGCGCAGCGCCGTGGCCAGGTTGACGGCGCTCGGCCGCTCGTCGGGGTTCTTGCGCAGGCAGCGCTCGACGACCGTCCACAGCGGCTCGGGCACGGTCGTGGGCCTGCGCGGCTCCTCCGTGAGGTGCCGCTGGAGCACCTCCAGCGAGGTGGCGCCGGCGAACGGCGGGCGGCCGGTCAGCAGCTCGTAGAGCAGGATGCCCGCGCCGTAGATGTCGACGGCCGACGTCTGCGGGCGCCCCTCGGCGGACTCCGGGGCGATGTACGCGGGCGTGCCGACGAACTCCGCCGTCCGCGTCAGGCCGGGCGAGTCCGCGAGGCGTGCGATGCCGAAGTCGGTGAGCATCGGGTGCAGCTGGTCGCCGTCGTTCTTCAGCAGGACGTTGGCGGGCTTGAGGTCGCGGTGCACGACGCCCTGCGCGTGGCTCGCGGCCAGCGCGTCGGCGATCTGCGCGGTGAGCAGAGCGGCGCCGACAGGCGAGAACGGCCCGTTCTCGCGCAGGTAGCGGTGCAGGTCGGGGCCCTCGACCAGGTCCATGACGAGCGCCAGCAGATCGCCCTCGACGACCAGGTCGCGGGTGCGCACGATGTTGGGGTGGGTCAGTCTGAGCAGGACGGAGCGCTCGCGCAGGAACCGCATCACGACGTCCGCGTCGTTGGCGAGCTCTTCCTTGAGGACCTTGATCGCGACCGTCTCGCCCGGCTGTCCGGGCACGGCCGCCTCGGCCCCGGCGGTCTCCCGCTGCGAAGCCCTCCACACGGTGCCCGTGGCACCGCGTCCGAGCGGTTCCTCGAGCAGGTACTTGCTGCCTACCGGCCGCACGTCATGTGCTCCCTGCTGATAGCGATCACTGCATCGTCCCGCGTCCCGGGGACCGCAGACCACTTTAATGCCGCCGAAAGGGTCACCGAGCGTCGTCGTCCGTGACTCTCGCGGGTGATCGAGCCGGCCCGCGTTCAGGGGAAGGACGCGAGCATCGCACGGATGGTTGCCGTAGCACGGTCCCTCGCGCGCGGGACACGATCCCAAGCAGGCATTTATGCACGCACAGCCGACCAATCAAGATCACTTCGAGCCGGGGCCCGGGCGTGTTGTCGGCGGCAGGTGCGAGGATGCCTACACCCACCGGCGGGCGCCACGGCCGCCTGACTCCCCGCGCAGAAGGGACCGCTGACGGCGATGCAGATCCGGCTGACCGTCCTCGCGCCGGGGCGCGCAGGCAGCGCCTGCGACGTACTGGTCACCGCCCCCGCGGGCACCGCGCTCGCCGCGGTGGCCTCCGGTCTGGCGACGGCCGTCCTCGGCCCCGACACCCCCGGCACGACCGTCCTGTACGCGGGACGTGAGCGGCTGGACGACCGGCGTGCCGCGCTCGGCGTGCCGCCCCTCGTCGACGGCGCCGTGCTCTCGCTCGGCGCTCCCGGCGAGGACGAGATCCGCGTCACTCCCGACCAGGAGCCCGCCGCGCAGCTGCGGGTGGTCGCGGGGCCCGACGCGGGCGGGGTGCACCTGCTGCACGGGGGCCGGGTGGTGATCGGCCGCTCCGCCGACGCGGACGTGCCCCTGGACGACCCGGACGTGTCCCGGCTGCACTGCGCGGTGACGCTCGCGCCGGACGGCACGGCCGCGGTGGCCGACCTGGGCTCGACGAACGGCACGACGGTGGAAGGTGCCGCGGTCGGCTCCGCGCCGGTGCCCCTGCCGCGCGGCGCGGCGCTGCGGCTCGGCGAGTCGACGCTGATGGTCGCGCCCGGCCCGCGGGAGGCCGCGCGGGAGACGGCCCCGGACGGCGAGGGCCACCTGCGGGTCGCCGCGGCCGGTCCGGCCCTCGCGGCCGGCGCCGTCTCCCGC
>NZ_JAKGCV010000068.1 GCF_021556455.1 Streptomyces fuscigenes
CGTCCCGCGGCCTCGTCGGCGAGGGCGTGGCCCCGGTCCTGCGGCGCGGCGCGCAGGGCACGCGCGGCGGACTTGGCGGCGGCCGCCGGGGCGGTCTCCCCGACGATGCCGCCGCGCACCCGCGCGAGCGAACCGACGGTGAGGACCGGGGAGTTGCCGGTCGCCGTGAGCTTGCCCGCGACGATGGTGTTGTCGAGCACGGCGGCCGCGGTGTTGTCGGTGACGGTGAGGGTCTTGGCCAGGTAGGTGGCGCCCGCGCAGGAGCCGAGGGGCCCGTCGCCGCCGAGCTGGAGCGTGTCGCCGTTGTGGTCGTACTCGGCGGCCCCGCCGACCTCGCTCGCGCACAGCACACCGCCGAGCGCGTTGCCGCCGACGGTCAGGGCGCCCTTGACGGTGGTGTCGTAGACGTCCGCGTAGAGGCCGCCGGTGCCGGCGAGCGCCCCCTTGACCGAGCTGCCGGACACGTACAGTTCGCCGCCGTCCGAGCTGATCCCGCCGCTCGCGGTGGCGCCGACGGCGTAGAGGAAGCCGCCGCTCGCCGCGGCCGACTTGACCGACGTGTCCTGGACGTGGGTGCCGAAGGCGTCGGACGCGGTGACGTCTCCCTTGAGCGTGGAGTCCGCGACGTCGAGGTAGGCGCCCTTGCCGACGTCGACGGCCCCGTTGAACGTGACGCCGGAGGCGACGAGGTCGGCTCCGTCCTGGACGGTCACCTTCCCGGTGACCTTGGTGCCCTCCAGGGTGCAGGACTCCCCCGCGGGTACCACGAGGTCGCCGCGCACGGTGACGGCACCGCCGTCGCCGACACAGGTGGTGTACAGCGCGGCCTGCGCGGTCCCGGAGAGTGCCATCAGGCTCCCGGAGGCCACGAGGGTGGCGGTGGCCGTCACGACGTAGCTGCGTAGCTTCATGTGCGCTTCCCCTTCTTGCTGCCGACACGGCCGCACCGGTGCGCGGCCGGGCCCCGCGCGGGGCGGGGGTGCTGCGGGTTGCGTGAGCGTGTGCCTCGGGCGAGGCCGGCCGCGTACGGGACGGTCCGCCGTGGGGGGAAGGAGGCGTGCGGAGCTGGCGTCATCCGGGCGGGGCAACCGCCCGGTGGCCCGAGACATTAGGGGCCCTCCGCGAGGGGTGTCCAGAGGTTTCACCGGAACCGGGCAAAAGTTCTTGATGATCCGTCAAAACTTCTGCTGGATTCGGCAATTGTCTCCGGAGGGCGTACCGGCGGGTACGACGGTGCGGCGCGACGGCCGCGGCGGCGGAGCGAGCACGCGGTATCAACGCAGGTGGGAGCCCGACGACCCGGCCGGGGAAGGCGGCGCCCGGCGTCCGCCCCGGGCGGCCGGAAGGCAGCGTTCCGGTCCGGCCGGCGATCTCGTCTCCCCGTTCGTACGGACTCGACGGCGGGTCTCGCGACGTGGGCGGGGGGCGGAGCGCGGGCCTCGGCCCGCGTCCGCCGGTACGGCGGCAGCCACCGGGCACCGGGACGTGCCGGCCGTCCGCCCCGGCCGTCCACCCCGTCAGCACGTTGCCGGGCGCCCGGCTCGTGCGGCCGTCCGCGCGTCCCGCCGGCCGGTCAGTCGAGCGACGCGCTCGCCGTGCGCAGTTCGTCCAGGGCCGCCAGCAGGTGGCCGGCGAGTCCGTCCTCGTCGCCGCGTTCACCCTCGGACCACTCGGCGTAGCCCCGCTTGAAGGCCAGCACCCCCAGTTCGCCCGCGACGGCCGCCGCGGCGTCGGGAACGCCGCGTGCGGCGAGAGCGGTCGTCATCGCGTCGGCGAGACCCACGCTCTTGAGGGCGTCGCGCTCCTGCAGTTCGGCGCTTGCGGCGACGGCCGCCTTCAGGCGGGGGCCGAGTTCGCGGTTCATCGGCCCCATCGCGCTCGACGCCCGTTCGAGACCGGCGGCGACGGCCCGGAGCGGGCCGGCGTCGGCCGGCGCCTGCGCGATCCCCTCGGTCAGCAGCCGGCTCAGCGTCTCCTGCCCGGCCACCAGCAGGTCGCGCTTGTCCGGGAAGTGCCGGAAGAAGGTGCTCTTCGTAACCCCCGCTCGCTCGGCGATCTGCGTGACGGTCGTCGCGTCGTAGCCCTGCTCGGTGAACAGGTCGACCGCGGCGACGACGAGGCGTTCACGCGCGCCCGGCTCCCATCTGCCCATGGGGCAAGCATAAGCGACGGGACCGTTGTCCCATGACCGCCCGCGACCCTGCTAGCGTATGTGACGGGACAAGAGTCCCATCACTTTGTTCCCCCCGTACTCGCCAAGGAGCTTCCATGCGCGTCTTCGTCACCGGTGGCACCGGTCTGGTCGGTTCCGCCGTCGTCGCCGAACTGCTCGGCAACGGACACACCGTCCTCGCCCTCGCCCGCTCCGACGCCTCGGCGGCAGCCGTGGAGGCGGCCGGCGCGGAGGCGCTCCGGGGCTCCCTCGCCGACCTGGAGGCCCTGCGCGCGGGCGTCGCCCGGGCCGACGGCGTGATCCACCTGGCGTTCGGCAACGACTTCAGCAGCCCCGAGGCCCTCGCGGGCAACGTCGCCGAGGAGAGCACCGCCATCGGCGTCCTCGGCGAGGAACTGGTCGGCAGCGAGCGGCCCTTCGTCACCGTCTCCGGAACGCCCCTCACGCCGGGCCGCCCCGCCACCGAGGCCGACCCGGTGCCGACGGACGGACCGGTCGGCGGCCGCGGCAGGGCGGTCACCTCGGCCCTCGGGCTCGCCTCGCGCGGGGTACGCGCATCCGCCGTACGCCTGCCGCGCACGGTCCACCACGACGGCGCGGGCGGCTTCGCCGGGCTGCTCACGGACATCGCACGCCGCAGCGGGGTGTCCGGCTACGCGGGCGACGGCTCGCAACGCTGGCCCGCGGTGCACGCTCTCGACGCGGCCGTCCTCTTCCGGCTCGCCCTGGAGCACGCGCCGGCCGGCACCAGCTGGCATGCGGTGGCCGACGAGGGGGACGCGGTGCGGGACATCGCCGCCGTCATCGGCAGCAGGCTGGGCCTGCCGGTCGAGTCGGTGCCCGCGGAGACGTACGGCCCGCTCGGCCCGATCTTCGCGAGCGACCAGCCCGCGTCGAGCGCCCACACCCGCAGCGCGCTCGGCTGGGAGCCGAGGCACCCCGGGCTCCTGGAGGACCTGGCGAACATCCGCCCCTGACCGGCGGCACGGCAGGCCGGTCGACGGCCGTCACGGGCGACCGGGCGACCGGGCGGCGGCCGGCGGCCGAGGCCCGGTCGCCGCTCGACGATCGGGCGGGTGACAGGGGCGCCCGGCCTTCCGGAAGGAGCGGGCGGGGAACAGGGGCGTCCCGGCCGGACGGAGGGAGCGGGCGCGGAACCCGGCGCGGCTCCAGGCCATGTCAGTCGGTCCGCACCAGTTCGGCCCAGGCCCGCGCGAGGACCGCGTGTCCGAGCGGCGTCGGATGGACGCCGTCGCCCGCGATCAGCTGCGGCGCGCCGTGCTCCCGCGCCGCCTGGTTGAGGAGCCCGTCGGCGGCGAGGAGTGCCGCGCCGAACTCCTCGGCCAGCCTGCGCACGACGTGGATGCGCGGATCGAGGTCCCTGCGCCACTCCCACTGCTCCGCCTCCACGGGCAGGAGGAACGGCTCGACGAGGAGCAGGTCCGCGGCGAGTTCGTCGCGTACACGGGTGAGCAGCAGGCGGTAGTCGCGCTCGTAGTCCGCGATCGTCGTGACCTCACCCGTCCTGTACCGGTACCAGGTGTCGTTGACACCGACGAGGACCGACACCAGATGGGGCTTGAGGGCGATGGTGTCCTCGTCCCAGCGCTTGCGCAGGTCCGCCACGCGGTCGCCGCTGACGCCCCGGTTCAGGAACGTCAGCTCCGGGCCCCCCGGCCGTTCCCGCAGCAGGTCCGCGGCCATGCGCGCGTAGCCGTTGCCGAGTCCGTCCCCGGGCTGGGCGCGCCGGGTCGTGTCCGTGATGCTGTCGCCCTGGAAAAGGACGGTCGAGCCGGCGGGCACACGCAGGGGCATCTCGTTCTCCGCGGTGGATCGGTGGATCGGTGGTCGGCGGTTCGGCGGATCGGCAGTTCGACGGATCGGTGGATCGGTGGATCGGTGGATCGGTGGATCGAGGGTTCAACGGGTTCGGTGGATCGGTGGTTCTTCAGGACGGTGGAGCGGTACCGGTGGGCCGGCCGGGCCTCGGGGCCGGTGACCGGTGACCGGGCGGTGCCCGCACGTTCGGGACGGCCGGCCCGCCCGCGCCCACCGTGCGCGTACCCCACAGCCCCGCAGTGCACACGGTCCGCCCCAGGTGAGCGACGGTCCGGCACACTCACCGCCCACGCACGGCGGCAGAAGAGCGCGCCTCGCGTCACGACCCCGGCCGGCACGACTGGCGCCGGCGCCGGAGCGCGTCGGACAATGAGGTCATGAAGACCGTACCGGACGTGCGTGTCGCGCGCGTGTACGAGGAGCCCGAGTCCGACGGCGGCGCCCGTGTCCTGGTCGACCGGCTCTGGCCGAGGGGGCTTTCGAAGGAGGCCGCACGGCTGGACGAGTGGCTCAAGGACGTGGCCCCGTCCACGGAGCTGCGGCACTGGTACCAGCACGAGCCGGAGCGCTTCGCGGAATTCGGCGCACGCTACCGCGCGGAACTGGCGGGCGCGGGGCAGGCCGCCGCACTCGACCGCCTCTCGGCGCTGTGCGACAGCGATACGGTCACGCTGCTGACCGCGACCAAGGACGTCGGCATCAGCCACGCGGCCGTGCTGGCCGGGGTCCTGACCGACACCGCGGCCTGACACCCGCCCGCACCCCGCGCCCGGCTCTCGCCCGCGCCGGGGCAGCCCCCTCTCCCCCACACCGCCCCGGCACGGGCGCCGCGCGGCTACGATCCGGTGGGGCCCTCCCCCGGCGGTCCTCCGGTCGCCCGGAGGGAGGCGGGGAGAGGGGAAGCATGACCGTCCACGACGTCGCGCTGATCAGGGGGGACGGCATCGGCCCCGAGCTGGTGGACGCGGCCCTCACCGTCCTGGCCAAGGTTTCCGACCTGTACGGGTTCGACATCGGCATCACCGAGGTCGACGCCGGTGCCGGTGCGTACGAGCGGACCGGCGAGGTACTGGACGCCGCAGGGCGCGCCGCCGTGGGCGCCGCCGACGCCGTCCTGACGGGGCCCGTGGGGCTGCCCTCCGTCCGGCTGCCGGACGGCACGACCGCGGGCCGGCTGGAGGGGATCCTGCACGCGGAACTCGGCCTGCACACGCGGCTGCGGCCCGTCGAGCTCCTGCCGGGCGTGCCCTCGCGGCTCGACGCGCGTCCGGGCAGCGTCGACTACGTCGTCGTCCGGGACATCGCCGCACCCCGGTACGTGCCGGGCGGGGCGGCCGGGAGCGACGGGGACGGCCGCGGGGGCGGGGACGGCAACAGCCGCGGGAACGGGGCCGGTCGGGGCCGGGGCGGCGCCGATGAGCGGCGAGGCGTGCAGGTTGACGAGGTGTCGGACACGCTGACCGTGGCGCGCGAGGACTGCGTGCGAACGGTGCGCCGCGCGTTCGAACTCGCACGCTCCCGCTCGGGCAGCCGGCGGGACCGGGTGCGCCGCGTCACCTGCGCCGACCGGGCCGACACCCTGCGCGGCATGCGCCTGCTGCGCGAGGTGTTCCTCGACGTGGCAGGGGACTACCCGGAGATCCGGGCGGAGTGCCTGTACGCCGACGCGGCGGCCGAGGCGCTGGTGACGGCCCCCGAGTACTTCGACGTGATCGTCACGGCGGACCCGGTGGGCGGGGTACTGAGCGCCCTGGGCGCCGGCACGGTCGGCGGCGCCGCGCTGTGCCCCTCGGGCGCGGTCGGCGACGCGGCGGGGTGCTTCGGTCCGGTGACCGGCAGCGCGCCGTCGCTCGCCGGGCGTCGCAGGGCGAACCCGGTCGGGCAGATCCTCGCCGCGGCGATGATGCTGGACCACCTCGGGGAGCCCGCCGCGGCGCGTTCCGTGCGCGAAGCGGTGCGCGGTGCGCTCGACATGGGGACGGTGCGGGTGGAGCGCGACGGCCGGTCGGACTGCGGTGCGGCCGCCGCCGCCGAGGCGATCGCCCGGGAGGTGCAGCCCGGGGCCTGACGCCGCGGAGGGGGGCGCCGTGCGGGAGCCGAGAGGCAACGGCCGGGCGGCGCGCAGCGCCCTCGGCTCCGTTCAGCCGGTGACGCGCGCCTGGAGGCGGACGAGGCCGGCGACGCCGAACTGCAGGATCAGGGGGAGCGTGTGGCGTCCGGAGACCCCGGTGACGTGGTGCAGCGCGACCGTGGGCCCGTCCTTGGCGCCGAAGGTCGTGCCGCCGTCGGCCTGGACGAGGATGCCCGCCGTGTTCATCGCCCCGTCCGCCTTCGGGTCGCGGCCCCCCGTGAGGGTGCCCCGGGCTCCGCCGGGTGCACCGACCATGTCGAGGTGGTCGGCGACCGTGCCGGAGTTCTTGACGGTCATGGTGAGTGTGCCGTCGCCGGACGCGTCGAGGTGGGCGACGGCGTCGGTGACCGACACCACCGAGCCGTTGGCACTCGCCTCCACCCGACCGGGCGTGCCGCTGGGCGCCGGCGCGGGCGACGCGTCGTCGTGCGAGGAGCCCCCGCCGCAACCGGTGAGGCACGCGGCCAGCACCGCGGGCAGTACGGCGCCCGTGACCGCGGTGGCGAGGGAGCTCTTCCGTGCCGTCTTCGCTTTACGTGCCATTACTGCATTATGCGAGCGGCCCGGGCGGCGGCGGCCACCGGGTCCGGCGCGTCCCGCCCCGCGACAGGAGGACGGACCGGGCAGGGGACAGACCGGCCGGGGGGACGGACCGCGCGCGGCAACATCCGCGCGGCGCGGCGCCGCATCGTGGGCGCCATGGCCCCGGTGGATCCGTCGCCCCCTCCCGCGGAGGCACTCCCCGGCTCTACGCTTCGGGCCATGACTGGTGGCGTGGTGGGGGAGAGCGAACGCGCGCGTCGGCTGCTCGACGCACAGGCCAAGGCGGAGGAACTGTTCGCCGAGGTGGAGCGGCGGGGGCTGCTGGCCCCCGGCGAGACGGAACAGGCCGTGAGCGACCGGATCAGGGACCTGGCCGACGAACTGCACGGGGTGCGCAGGTACTGGCACAAGCGCATCGTGCGCTCGGGCCCGCACACGCTGCACCCGTACCGGGAGAATCCGCCGGACCGGGTGATCGAGGAAGGCGACATCCTGTTCGCGGACTTCGGGCCGATCTTCGAGGAGTGGGAGGCCGACTTCGGCCGGACGTTCGTCCTCGGTGACGACCCGGCGAAGCTGCGGCTGCGGGACGCGCTGCCGGAGATCTTCGCGGCGGGCCGCCGCGCGTTCGAGGCCGATCCGGACATCACCGGCGAGCAGTTGTACGCGCGGGTCAGCCGGATCGCCGAGGAGGCCGGCTGGCAGCACGGCGGCGGCGCCCGCCACTGGGGCCATCTGGTGGGCGAGTTCCCGCACGAGAAGATCAACGGTGACGAGATCGCCTCCTACATCGCACCGGGGAGCGACCGCCCCATGCGCCGCCCCGACGCCCGCGGACGCTCCTGCCACTGGATCCTTGAGGTCCATCTCGTCGACCAGGAGCGGGGATTCGGCGGATTCTACGAGGAGTTGCTCGACCTGTTCTGATCCGGCCGCGGCACACCCCGCCGGCTCCGCCGTTCCCCGGCGTTCCCGCCGTCCCACGTCGTTCCCCGGCCGTCGCCCGGCGTTCGTGAGAAACACGTCCCGGGGCACGAGCCGGCAGACGAGGGGGGACGGCGCGGAGCGGGGGCGTCGGGCCGGGACGGGACGCCGGAGGGCTCCGGGCACGGGGACAGGCACGACGCGGGCACGGGCAGGGCGCCGAACGTGTTCGTTACGATCGGCTCATGACCGCCCGGAGAGAACCGATCAGCCGCCGCGAGCGCCCCGCCAAACCCGCTCTGACCAGGCAGGGCATCGTGGACACCGCCGTGCGGATCATGCGCGGCGAGGGGCTGGAGAAGGTGACCATGCGCCGGCTGGCGCAGGAGCTGGACACCGGCCCCGCCTCGCTGTACGTCTACGTCGCCAACACCGCCGAGCTGCACGCGGCCGTGCTGGACGCCCTGCTCGGCGAGGTCGACCTGGGCTCCGACGCCCCGGCGTCCGGCTGGCGCGAGCAGGTGAGCGCGGTCCTGGCCTCCTACACGTACGTGCTGTTCGAGCATCCCCAACTGGCGCGCTCCGCCCTGGTCGCGCGGCCCAGCGGCCCCCACTACCTTCGCCTGGTGGAGCGTCTGCTGCACCTGCTCGCCCGCAGCGGCGCCGGCACGGAACGGGTCGCGTGGGGTGTCGACACGCTGCTCCAGCACGCCACGGCGTCCGCCGCCGAGCACGGGACCCGGGAGCAGGACCCGGCCGGCCCGGCCGACTGGGACGCACTGACCCGGGCGGTCCACGAGGTCGACGAGGCCACGCACCCGACGATCCGGGCGCACCTTCCCGCGCTACTCGCCGGATCGGAGGCCGACCGCATGTCCTGGGGCTTCGACGTGGTGATCAACGGGATTCTCCACACCCCCGTCCCCGGCGCCGAGGCCTGACCCGGCCCTCCCCCGTCCCGCCGCTTCCCGACCCCGCCCCACAGCAGCCCGCACGCCACCGTCTCCCCGCCCCACCCCCCTGCCGCGGCCGTGCCGCGCCGCCGCGGCCGCCCCGCGCCGTCGAGCGCCCGCCGACCGCTGTCGGCCAGGGCCGAACTTGTTCGTAACGAACACGTTCGTTACGCTGAAGACATCCACCCGGGCGACCCGGGCGAACGGGCGACCCGGATGACCCGGGTGTCCCGGACGACCCGGTCGCGCCGCCCGACGCCGGCGCGACCGCGTGAGTCGTCCACCGTCCGCGCGACCACCCTTCTCCCGGCCCCAACCGGCCCCACCCGGCTGCTCCCGGGTTCCGCCGGTCGGGCCCACTTCCTTCACGGAGGACCCGATGAGCACCCATCACCCCGTCGCGATCATCGGCGGAGGCCTCGGCGGCCTCACCGCCGCACGGACCCTGCACGTGGGCGGCATCGCATCCGCCGTCTTCGAACTCGAGGCGTCCGCCGGGGCCCGCGCCCAGGGCGGCATGCTCGACATCCACGCGGACAGCGGCCAGGAGGCGCTGCGCGCCGCCGGCCTGTACGACGGCTTCCGCGCGCTCGTCCACGAGGGCGGCCAGGCCATGCGCCTGCTCGGCCCCGACGGAACGGTCCACGTCAGCGAGGCGGACGACGGGGACGGCGACCGCCCCGAGGTCGACCGCGGGCGCCTGCGCGACCTGCTGCTGTCCTCGCTCCCGGCCGGCACCGTGCGCTGGGGCCGACGGGTGACGAACGTGGGCACGCTCGGCGACGGCCGCCACGAGGTCGCTTTCGCGGACGGCTCCACGATCACCGCCGACCTCCTGATCGGGGCGGACGGGGCCTGGTCGCGCGTGCGGCCCCTGCTGTCGGACGCGGTGCCCGCGTACACCGGCGTCTCGTTCGTCGAGAGCGACCTGCGGGACGCCGACACCCGCCACCCGCGCAGTGCGGCGGTCGTGGGCGAGGGGTTCTTCCTCTGCCTGGGCGACCGGCGCGGCCTCCTCGCCCACCGCGAGAGCGACGGCAGCCTGCACGCCTACACCGCGCTCAGGGCGGCGCGCGACTGGCTGGACACCATCGACTTCGCCGACACGGCGGCGGCGAAGGCCGCGGTCCTGTCCCACTTCGAGGGCTGGGACGAGTCGGTCCGCGGCCTGATCGCCGAAGCCGACGGCGCACTGGTCCCCCGCCGCATCCACGCGCTGCCGGTGGGCCACCGCTGGGACCGCGTCCCGGGGGTGACGCTCCTGGGCGACGCGGCGCACCTCATGTCCCCG
Source organism: Streptomyces fuscigenes (assembly GCF_021556455.1). GTDB lineage: Bacteria > Actinomycetota > Actinomycetes > Streptomycetales > Streptomycetaceae > Streptomyces > Streptomyces fuscigenes. Next base: position 9,855 of record NZ_JAKGCV010000068.1, read on the forward strand.
TTCGCAGGCGAGGGCGCCAACCTGGCGATGCTCGACGGCGCCTCGCTCGGGCGGTCCCTCGCGGCCCACCCCGGCGACCCGGAGGCCGCCCTGGCCGCGTACGAGGCGGCCCTCTTCCCGCGCAGCGAGGCAGCGGCCGCCCAGTCCGCCGGGAACCTGGAGTCGATGTTCGGCGGGCGCGGTCCGGAGCTGATGACGGCCTTCTTCTCGGGCACGGGGGCCGAGGTCTGACGGGCCGGAGCCGAGTGCGCCACATCCGCCGGAGTGCCGGCCGGCGCCCGGGCGGGGACCCCGCGCACGCCCTTTCTTCGGAGGCGGTCGCCCGCCTGGGCTCCGGGCATGAGAACCTGTGGCCCGTGCTGGAGAACAATTCTGCGGCGGTCGTCACCCGGACCACGGACAACGGCGGCCACATCGTGCGAGCGACGGGCTCCCTCGACGACGAGAACGCGTCGCTGCTGGAAGACGCCCTGGAACAGGCCGACCGGGAGCAGTCCCGGATGGTCGTGGTCGACCTGTCCGGAGTGTCGTTCGCCGACTCGACGGTGCTGCACGTGCTCCTCCAGGCGCGCAGGAGGAGCAGGCGGCTGGTGATCGCGGGCCCGCTCGGCGGCGTCGTGCTGCGACTGTTCGAGGCGACCGGGACCCGTTCCGCGTTCACGTTCGCGCCGACCGTAGAGGCGGCCCTGGCGCTGTGAACGGTCGGCGCGCGGCAGGGCGGCGCGCGCAGGGCCCGGCGGGCCGGGGTCCCCGGAGCGGGACCGGCAGCAGGTCCGTCGTCCGAAGGGGCGGCGGGACAGGGACGTACGAGGGCGACGAGGGGGGACGGACGTGACCTACGCGAGGGGAAGCGACGGGGCGCGCGCGGCCTCCGGCGGCGGCCTGCCGACCAGGGCGGCCGAGGCCCGCAGCCTCGTGCACGCCCTGCTCCTGCGCACGGGGCTGGGCGAGGGCCCGCCCCACGAGGCGGTACTCGCCGACGCGCTGCTGCTCACCTCCGAGCTCGTCACCAACGCCCTGCGGCACGGCGGCGGGGTGACGGGCTTCTCGGCGCACGTGGTGGACGGCAGCCTCGTGGTGACCGTGGCCGACGCGAGTACGCAGGTCCCGACGGCCCGCCCGCCCCGGGCCGACTTCGTGGCGGGCGGCTACGGCTGGCCGCTGGTGTGCCGCCTCGCCGGCACGCCCGACGTGATCGTCACCGCCACCGGCAAGACCGTACGGGCGGTCCTGCCGCTGCACCCGTCCGGCGCCGCGCCGCCGGCGCCGGAGCCGCGGCCCGCCGGCCCCTTGGCGGGCTGAGCGGCCACCGTCCGGGACCGTTCGGGTCAGGCGTCGGGGCTCCAGGGCCCGAGCGCGAGGAACCGGGGCCGCTCCCGCATCGGTCCGGACAGGCGTCGGGGCCACGGAAGCCCGGACGACGAGGAGCCGGGGCCACTCGCGCACCCGTCCGGCAGGGCGCCTTCCGCGCCCGCGGTGCGCGGCCTGCGGCCGCACTCCCGCCGCGGGCGCCCACCCCGCCGCCCGCCTGCCGTCTCACAGCGGCCCCCCGCCCGCCGCGGCACCCTGGGCGCGCTCCCGCAGGCGGACCGCGTCCCGGCCCGGCGGGACACCGAAGCGCCTGCGGTACTCGCGGTTGAACTGCGAGGCGCTGTCGTAGCCCACCGCGTAGCCCGCGGACGCGACGTCCCGGGGGCCCGCAAGGAGCAGCAGGCGTGCCTCCTGGAGGCGGATGTCCTTCTGGTACTGGATGGGCGTCATCGCGGTCACGGCGCGGAAGTGCCGGTGGAACGCCGAGGCGCTCATGCCGGACATCCGGGCCAGTTCCTCGACGCGGACCGGCTCGGCGAAACGGTCCCTCAGGGCGCGGATCGCCCGGCCGATGTGGGACAGGCGGCTGTCCGCGAGGCCGATCTGCCGGACGAGGCCGCCCTTCGGGCCGGTGAGCAGCCGCCAGAGGATCTCCCGCTCGATCATCGGGGCCAGGACCGGCACGTCGGCGGGGCGTGCGAGCAGCCGCACCATGCGCACGACGGCGTCCAGCAGGTCGTCCGAGGCGTCGCCGACCACGATGCCCGGCGGGGCGGTGGCCCTGCCCCCGCCGCGCCCGCCGCCAGGGGGTCCGCCGTCGTCGCCCGGTGCCGCCGCCCCGGCCTCCAGCAGCAGGGAGGCCACGGCCGCCGGGCGGAGCGTGAGCCCGAAGCCGAGGAAGGGGCGTTCGCGGGTGGCCCGCGTGTAGTGGCCGGTCACGGGCAGTCCGACGGACACGACGAGGTACTGGCCCGCCCCGTAGTCGTGGACGCGGTCGCCGAGCGTCAGCCTCTTCGCGCCCTGGGCGACCACGGCGAGGACCGGCTCGGCCACGGTCGACGAGGGCGGTCCCGGCTCCTCCACCGAGGAGACCATCACGCCCTCCACCGCGCCGGGGCGTGCCGCCAGGCGGGCGATCAGGGAGCGCAGCTCGTCGAGGGACGGGCGGCCGCCGGGGGTTGCCAGGTCGGTGGAGGACACGTTCCATACAACCACGCCCCACTCGGTCGCGACCGCGACGGCAGCATGAAGTCGGCAGGATCGTGCAAGGCAGCGGCAGGATCGGTCTCACGTCCCCGCAGGTGGAAGCGGTTCACTCGGAGCTGTCGGCAGATCCACTCCGATCAGGGGAGCAGAGAATGACACTCGACGCATATGTGAGCCTCGGCCGCTCGGGCCTCGCCGTGAGCCCGTTCTGCCTGGGCGCGATGAACTTCGGGGAGGACGGCGGGAGCGGCTGCGACGTCGCGGAGTCCGAGCGGATCCTGGGCACGTATCTGGACCACGGCGGGAACTTCGTCGACACCGCCAACTTCTACACGAACGGGCACTCGGAGAAGATCCTCGGGGACTTCTTCGCCCGGCAGCCGGGGTTGCGGGACCGTGTCGTCCTCGCGACGAAGTTCTTCGGGAACCTGCACGTCGGCGACCCGAACGGCGGCGGTGCCGGCCGCAAGGCCCTCGTCGCGCAGTTGGAGGCCTCGCTGCGGCGGCTGCGGACGGACTGCGTCGACCTGTACTGGCTGCACAACCACGACTGGTCGACCCCGGTCGAGGAGACGCTGCGCACGCTGGACGACCTGGTGACGGCGGGGAAGATCCGCTACGTGGGGTTCTCCGACACGCCCGCCTGGTTCACCGCGAAGGCCCACACCACGGCCCTGCTGCGGGGCTGGACGCCCGTGACCGCTCTGCAGATGGAGTACTCGCTGCTGGAGCGGACCATCGAGGGCGAACTGATCCCGCTGGCGCGGGACGCGGGCATGGGGATGCTGCCGTGGAGCCCCCTCAAGAGCGGCTACCTGTCCGGGAAGTACACCCGGGCGAACGGGATCCCCGCGGGCACCCGCAGGTCTGCGGTGCTCGGCGCGCCGAGCGAGGCGCAGTACACCGTGATCGACGCGCTGGCGGCGGTGGCCGAGGAGGCGGGGGCGAGCCCGGCCGCGGTCGCGCTCGCGTGGGTCCAGGGCAGGCCCGGCGTGACCTCCACGCTGATCGGGCCCCGCAGCGTCGAGCACCTGGAGGCGAACCTGGCGGGTCTCGAAGTGCGGCTGACGGACGATCAGCGCGCCCGCCTGGACGCCGTGTCGGAGCCCGCGCTGAACTTCCCGGCCGACCTCAACCGGCAGGTCGGGCCGATGCTCAAGTACGCGGGCGCGACCGTCGACGGGCTGCGGACCGCCGTCTACCCGCCGCTGGCGCAGAGCACGGCCCGCTACTGAACACACGGCCGTGCGGCCTCGGAACGTCGCCCGGCAGTACGCGTTCCGGGGCCGACCCGGGCAGATCCGGGCAGATCCGGGGCCGATCGGGGGGGGGAGGGCCCGGCACGATTGCGCCGCCGTGCGACGGATGCGCGGGGCGCGCCCGACCGCGGGGCGCGCCCGACCGCCGAGCACGCTCCCGCCCGGCGCTCCTCCGCGAGTCCCCCCGGCGGCTCCCGCCGCCTTCACCCCCGGCACTCCTCCCCCTTCCGCCCCGCCCGCCCCTGTCGCCCCCGGCGCGTCTCCCTCCCCTTTCTCCCCTCGCCCACCTGGCGTCTCCTCATGCCGCATCCCGCCGCGCACCCGTGACCCCTGCGCGCGTTCCCGCGTTTTTCAGCCGTACGGAAGAGGTCCTGCGCGAACCGTTGACCGGAACTTAACTGGCAAGTAACTTCCGCAGCGCGCCGCTCACTTCGCCACCCGGTCTCGGCCGGGCCCCCTCACGCCGAATACGAGGAGCACACAGATGTCGATGCGCGCCCTGGTCCGAGGTCTCACCGCCGCCACCGCAGTGGCGGGCGCGGTGGCACTCGGGATCACCGCCCCCACCGCTCAGGCAGCCACCCCCCTTCCGTACGTCGCCCTGGGCGACAGCTACAGCGCGGGTTCGGGCGTTCTGCCGCTCGATCCGACGGCCCCGCTGCTGTGCGCACGTTCGAGTGCCGACTACCCCCACGTCCTGGCCGCCCGCACCGGGGCGCGGCTGACCGATGTCACCTGCGGCGGGGCCGAGACGAAGGACTTCGCCGCGTCCCAGTACCCGGGCGTGGCACCGCAGCTCGACGCGCTGGACGGCAGCACCCGCCTGGTGACGCTCACCATCGGCGGGAACGACAGCAACACCTTCATCGACGCGATCCTCGCGTGCGGTTCGGCCGGGATCCTGACCCTCGGCCAGGGCGCGCCGTGCACCTCCCTGTACGGCGACTCGTTCGACCACACCATCGACACCACCACCTACCCGGCCGTGCGCGACGCGCTGCGGCAGGTGCGGGACAAGGCGCCGAACGCCCGCGTCGCGGTCCTCGGCTACCCGTGGATCCTCCCGGCGAAGTCCGTTCCGGGGTGTTTCGCGAAGATGCCGATCGCATCCGGCGACGTCCCGTACCTGAGGGACCTCCAGACCCACCTCAACGCGGCCGTCGAGCACGCCGCCGAGGACACCGGCGCGACCTTCGTCGACATGGCGGCGGCCTCGGAGGGGCACGACGCGTGCGCCCCGGCGAGCACGCGCTGGATCGAGCCCGTCCTGTTCGGCACGAACTACGTGCCCGTCCACCCCAACGCCACGGGCGAGCGGCAGATGGCGGAGCGGACGCTGTCGGTGCTGGGCGAGGACTGATCCGGGTCCCGGCTTCCCTCCCCGGGGCCGCACCACGAACGGCGGCGGCCCCGCACCCGGTTCGGGGTGCGGGGCCGCCGCGGTGTCCGGCCCGGCCGGAGGGGGTGCGTGCGACTACTCGGCGCCGCCCGCGATGAAGCCGCCCTCGGCGTGCGTGATGCCGTAGGGGCCGCCGATGTTGGTGAAGCTGCCGTGGCCGGCGGCGAAGCCGATGGCGGGGCCGTCGTTGCCGTCCGCGAACGCCGTGCCCGAGACGGGGCCGAGGGCGAGGACGCCGAGAGCGATCACGGCCGCGGCACGGGCGAGGTTCTTGCGCATGCGGTACCTCCTGCTGATGGTAGTGACGCGGGTTTCCTCACCGGTCGGCCGGCGTCCGTACCCGTCCGGGCGGGGAGTTGCCTCTTCCGAGTGACCACGTTGCTGCACCCGTAGGCGCCGGGCCGGGTGCCTGCGGCTCGCGGCCGCCCCGGGCGGCACGCACCGGCGGGCGAGCGCGGCGCGAGATCTGGCGTACCGTCAGGCGACGCCCGTCAGGGACTCGTTGCCGGCCTGCCCCGCACGGCGGGCCTCGTGCTCCCCGGCTCCGCACGGGCACGAACCGTGCGGGTCGTGGCCGGGCCCCGTGTTCGCCCGGCGCGTGGTCACCGCGTCGCCGGGCTCAGGCCTCCGTGTCGCGCAGCGCGTCGTCGAGCGTCTCGTACCTGGCGAAGAACTCGCGTGTTCCGGAGGCCTCCAGCGTGCGGTCCACCGCCGGTGCGAACGGCCCGGCCAGCACGAGTCCCCCGTGCCCCCGGACGTCGAGGAAGACGGCCAGCACGTCGATGCCGAGGCGCTCCACGCCGGCGAGGTCGACCACGAGCGGGAGGTCCCCCGCGGCGAGCAGCGCTTCGCGCACCGTGTCCTCCGCGAACCGGTCGAGCGGTCCGCGCAGCACGACGACGTGCCGTCCGCCCTGGTCGAAGGCGCGGGCGACGACGTCAGCCCGCCCGGCGAGGCCGTCGACAGCCATGGGGCAGCATCCTTCAACCGGGGTGGGTCCACGTGCCGGGGCGGCACGGGGTGAAGCGTCGCGACCGGGTCCGCCGGTGCACGCCCGGTGGCCCCTCACGCCAGGACACCTGCCCCGGTCGCGCCCGGCAACTCGTCGCCGGGCCGAATCCTTACCGCGAGCAGGGTGATGTCGTCCTCCCCGGGCGCCGCGGCGTGGCGGACCACGCGGTCGAGCAGGGCCGGCAGCGGCAGGGCCCGGTGTTCCGCGAGGAGGTCGGCGAGGCGCTGCGTGGCAGCGTCGATGTCCTCGCCGCGGCGTTCCACGACGCCGTCCGTGTAGAGGAAGAGGATCGAGCCCGGTCCGAGCGTCAGCCGGCGCTCGGACCGCGGCGGCGTGCCGAGCACGGGGTGCAGCATCGCGTCGTGCTCCACCAGGCGCGTCACCCGGCCCCGGCCGTCCAGCAGCAGCGGCATCGGATGGCCCGCGTTGGACCAGGTGAGCGTCCAGGAGCCGGCTTGCGCCGGGTCGAAGCGGGCATGGACGAGCGTGCCGCCGGGCTCCAGCAGCATGGAGGTGGAGGTCCGGTCCAGGGCCGCGAGGGCGGCGGCGGGCCCCTGTGAGGCGTGGTCGAAGGTCGCCTGGCGCAGCATGCTGCGGATCTGCCCCATGACGGTGGCGGCGTGCATGTCGTGGCCCGTGATGTCGCCCACCGTCACCACCACGGGATCGGGGTCGCCGTGCGGCTGCGCGGCCGGAAGCCGGTAGGCGTCGTACCAGTCCCCGCCGACCATGTCGTCGACCGCCGCCGGCACGTAGACGGCGGCGATCTCCAGCCCGTCGACGGCCGGCAGGTCGGTGAGCATCGCGGCCTGCAGCTGGTGCGCCACGGAGATCCGCTCGTCGACGAAGAGCGCGCGCTCCACCGCCTGGGCGACGTAGCCGGCCACGGCCGTGAACGTGGCGCGCTCTATGACGGCCACTTCGTGCCGTTGCGGCCAGCACAGGGCCAGGACGCCGAGGGGGCCCCTGCTGCCGGTGAGCGGGACGCACAGTGTCGCCGACATACCGAGGGCGTCCAGGCCCGCCAGTGCCTCCTCGCTGTACTCGGCGGCGAGGGCGTCCCGGTCCGGGACGAGGACGGTGCGGCCCTCGCGGAACGCCCGGGTGCTGGGAAACGCGGTGTCCAGCGGGACGAACGGCTGGTCCCCCTCGGCCCGGTACTCGACGTCGGGGTCCTGGACGCGGCGCAGCCCGCCGTTCTCGGCGAGCAGCAGCCCCACGTAACCGACCGGTTCGGCGAACAGGCTGCGCAGGCGGCGGCGCACGTCCTCGACGCCGACGCTCTGGGCGAGGTCCTCGGAGGCGGCGAGCAGCAGTTCCGCGTGCTGCAGGCCCTGGCGCGCCTGCTGCTCCAGCTCGCGTGCGGAGTCGCGCCCCTCCTCCGCCTCGTCCTGGGCGACCTCCGCGCTGCGGCGGGCCGCCTCGGCCCTGCCGCGCGCGGCGACCGCTCTCGCGCCGGTGAGTTCCGCGGTCTCCTGGGCCGAGCGGGCGCGCCGGTGCAGGTCCTGGGTGCGCCGGGCCAGGATCCGGGAACCGAGTTCCGCGGAGCAGGCGGCGGCCACGTCCTCGAGCGCGGCCAGCCCCTCGGCGTCCCAGGTGCGCGGACGGTCGTCGAGCGCGCACAGCGCGCCCAGGACGTGATGCGCCCCGTCGGTGACGGGGAGCGCGACACATGCCGCGCCGCCCGGGCCGCCGGCGGCGTCGCCGGGCCGTCTCGGGCCGTTCCCCGCCGCCTCCGTGAGCACGAACGGCCGGCCGGAGAGGACGGCGGTGCTCCAGGGCGCGTCGGACAGGGGGGCCGTGCGGGTCCTCGTCCACGGGCCGGGCGGGCCGAAGGCTCCCGGGAGGATCTGCCGGTCCTCCTCCAGCAGCGAGACGAACGCCAGCGGGACGCCGAGGACGCGGGCGGCCAGCCGCGCGAAGCGGTCCATCCCGTCGTCCGCGACCGCCGACAGGCCCGTCAGACGCAGGAGCGGTGCACGCTCCGGGCCTGCCGTGCGGCCAGGTGTCGCGCTGCGTGTCACGCCGGCCTCCCAGGCTCCGTTCCCGCTCCAGGTCCATGCCCCCGCTCGCGTTCCCCGTCGCGCGCGTCCCATGCCGCGAAGCGGTCCGGGACCGCCGCCGGGCGGCCCCCGGGCGGGGCCCGTACGCGGGGCGGCCGGGGGCACCGGCCCGGGGCGTGCCCTGGCGACCCGCCCCGGGCCGTGGCCGCGGCCCCCGGCTACAGGTCGAGCACCAGGTCCCCGTCCGGCCGCGAGCAGCAGATGAGGGCGGTGCCTTCGTCGGGCGGCTCGACGGGTTCCGGGTCGTAGGCGACGGCACCGGAGAACACGCCCGTCTGGCACGTGTGGCACACACCGGTGCGGCACGACCACTGCACCGGCACGTCGCATGCCTCGGCGAGGTCGAGCAGCGCGCTCCGGGGGCCGCTGCCCCAGGGCACGGTGAGCCCGCTGCGGGCGAACGTGATCGCGGGGCCCGGCGCGGCCGGGTCCCCGCCCTCCGGGGGATGCGGCGGGCGCTGCGCGGCCTTCGCGATGCCCGGGGTGAGGGAGGGCCCGGCGCCGAAGATCTCGCGGCGCACGTTCTCGGCGCGCAGTCCGCACGCCGTGAGCGCGCCGGTCATGGCGTCCATGAACGCGGCCGGGCCGCACAGGTACGCCTCGGCGTCCTGCGGCAGCCCCAGGGCGTCGACGGTGGCGCCGTCGAGGTGGCCGGCGTGCGTGTAGTCGGTGCCCCGGCGGTCCTGCGGCCGCGGCCGGCTGTAGCTCACGACGAGGCGCCCGTTGGGCAGCTCGCCGAGGAGGTGCCTGACCTCCCCGGCGAAGGCGTGGTCGGCTCCGTCGCGTGCCCCGTGGAGCCACCAGACGCGGCGGTCGCGGTCCCGGTCGACGACGGCCCGCAGCATGGCGAGGACGGGGGTGGCGCCCACGCCCGCCGAGGCGAGGACGAGGGGGCCGCCGCCGGGCGCGAGGGTGAAGGACCCGCGCGGGGCCGCGGCCTCCAGGAGGTCGCCGACGCGGACCCGGGTGTGGATGCGGGTGCTGGCCGCGCCGTGCTCCTCCCGCTTGACGCTGATGCGGTACGCGTCGTCGCCGGGGCGGCCGGACAGGGAGTAGCTGCGCACGAGCGGGGGCCCGCCGCCGGCCGGGTCCGCCGCCCCGGGCGCGGCCGCCCGCGCGG